>DASQQF010000154.1:0-22223 GCA_035643535.1 Gaiellaceae bacterium | reverse complement strand
GTACTTCGCGCGCAGGAGCTCGTAGAAGGAGCCCTCCAGGTCGCTCGGCTTCACCCCCGGCACGACGGCCGCCGGGATGTGGAGCGTCTCGATCGCCATCGAGACCCCGTCCGCGAGCCGAAGCCGCTTGACGACGACGATCTCGTCTCCGGGAGAGACGTTCAGGAAGCGGCCGAGCCGGGCTCCGGCGAGCTGCCGCGTCAGCGAGAGCGTGCGGCTCCCGGGCGTCATGCCGCGGCGGCGCATGTCCTCGCTGAACGAGGTCATCGTCAGCTGCTGCGAGATCTTCGGCTGCTGGACGTACGTGCCGCTGCCGCGCCTGCGGACGAGGTAGCCCTCGCGTGCCAGCTCGTCGAGCGCAGCGCGCACGGTCAGTCGCGAGACGCCGAGATCGACGCTCAACTGGCGCTCGGAGGGGATCGCCGTGCCGACGCCGAGCTGGCGGATCAGCTCCAGCACCTGCTGCCGGGCGACGCTCTGCTTCGTCACCTTCGGCTTCGTTCCCGCACTTTCCATCTCCGATTACGACTATAGAGCGAGGCGGATAAGTGGTCAATGCCATTGCGTGTTGGCTCGGCGTGCGGTATAGACTCCACGATGGCTGTGGTGGCTGAGATCGTCCTCGACAGCGTCAGCAAGGTCTTCGCCGGAGACGTCGTGGCGGTGGACGGCGTGTCGCTGACGATCGCCGGCGGCGAGTTCCTCGTCCTCGTCGGGCCCTCCGGCTGCGGCAAGTCGACGCTGCTGCGGATGATCGCCGGGCTCGAGCAGGTGACGGCGGGCGCGGTCTCGATCGACGGCCGTGACGTCACCGATCTCGCGCCGCGGGACCGCGACGTCGCGATGGTCTTCCAGAGCTATGCGCTCTACCCGCACATGAGCGTCCGCGAGAACCTCGGCTACGGCCTGAAGGTGCGGAAGACGCCGAAGCGCGTGATCGCCGAGCGCGTGGAGCAGACGGCGCGGCTGCTCGACCTCGAGCGGTTGCTCGACCGGCGCCCCGCCGCGCTCTCGGGCGGGCAGCGCCAGCGAGTCGCGATGGGGCGCGCGATCGTCCGCGAGCCGAAGGCGTTCCTGATGGACGAGCCGCTCTCGAACCTCGACGCGAAGCTGCGCGTGAGCATGCGCGCGCAGCTCGCGGCGCTCCATGCACGGCTCGCGACGACGACGGTCTACGTGACGCACGACCAGATCGAGGCGATGACGCTCGGGCAGCGCGTCGCCGTCATGCGCGAGGGGCGGATCCAGCAGGTCGACACGCCGCAGGCCCTCTACGCGCGTCCGGCGAACCTCTTCGTCGCGGCGTTCATCGGCTCGCCGGCGATGAACCTCGTCGAAGCGGAGGTGCGCGACGGGGCGCTCGTGTTCGCCGGCTACCGGATCCCGTTGCCGCCGGCGCTCGCTCCCGCATCGGGCCGCGTGATCGCCGGGCTGCGCCCCGAGGCGTTCGAAGACGCCGCCTTCGCCGATCCCGCGCTGCCGCAGCTCGACGTGCAGGTCGCGGTGGTGGAGGAGCTGGGAGCCGACACGCATGTGATCTTCGGCGTCGACGCCCCGCGCGTCGACGTGAGCGAGGTGCGGGAGGCGTCCGGCGACGAGGACGCGCTCGTCGCGGTCGAGGGGGCCCTCTTCACCGCACGGGTCGATCCGGCCACCGCGGCGCGACCGGCGTCACCGCTCCGGCTCGCCGTCGACCCCTCGCGTTTCCACTACTTCGATCCCGAGACCGGGCTCCGGGTCGACACCGGGCGTGTGCCGGCGCCGGCCGTCGCGTCGTAGCGCGGCGCGTAGATGAAATCTCGATGAGATTCGCGGGCGGTTTTCGGCCCGGCGAAAGCGAGTACCGAACCCTCTGACGGACGTGAACTCCGAGGAAAGGGGGAACGGTGCTTTCGAGTTTGCTGACGGCCCTGGCCGGCTCCGGGAAGACGGCCCTCGCCGTCGGATTCCCGGCCGGGCAGAACATGGTGGAGGGCGCCGAGGCGTCGATGATGACCGGCGCGTCGGCGGCGCGGGCCGGCTGGCGGAAGGCCTGGGTCGCGGCGGCCGCCGGGCTGGTGACGCTGATGCCGTTCATCGCCGGGCTCTGGTTCGCCTACCGCTACGTCCCCGGCGAGTACATCGACTACGCGATCGCGATCCTCATCTTCGGGATCGGGATCCACGAGATCATGGAGGGGATCGAGAGCAGGCCGAGCCGCGAAGGGCCGCGACGGCACCGGCTGGACGGGCCGCTGGGAATCGACCCGGCCGACCCGAACTCGGTGCGGCGCTTCCAGGAAGCCCACGGTCTCGAGCCCGATGGGGTGCTCGGCCCGCTCACGCGCGGCGCGATCGCCGCCGAGCTGCGCAGGCGCGGCGACGAGCCGCGGCCGAACCGGCTCGGCGTCGACGTCACCGACGAGATCTCGATCCGGCGCTTTCAGCGGCGACTCGGCCTCGAGCCCGACGGCGTGATCGGGCCGCGGACTCAGGGCGCGCTCGCCGCGGAGGCGTCGTTCCGGCTCCTCGACCCGGCCGACGCTGCGTCGATCAGGCGGTTCCAGGCACGGCACCGGCTGCGGACGACCGGCATCGTCGACGAGGCGACCCAGGAGGCGCTGCGCGCGACCCGCGCCGAGCGGCGCGACGGCGACACCGGCGGAGGAGACGGACAGCCGCCCTCGCCGTATCCCGTCGACGTCACGAGCGGCGCCGCGATCAGCCGCTACCAGCGTGAGCGCGGACTGCCGGCGACGGGCGTCGTCGACCGGCCCACGCAGGGTGCGCTGCGTGCCGAGCTCGAGCGGCGCGAGCTGCGTCTCGGCCTCGACCCCGCCGACCCGGATTCCGTACGGCGCTTCCAGCAGGAGCATTCCCTCGAGCCGACGGGCGTCGTCGACGAGCGGACGCAGGCCGTGCTGCGCGCCGAGCGCGAGGCGAGCGCGCCGACCGCCGCCGAGGAGCGCACGGTGCTCGGCCTCGACCCGACCGATCCGCAGTCGATCGAGCGCTTCCAGGCGCTCCATGGGCTCGAGGAGTCCGGCGAGATCGACGAGGACACGCAGGAGATGCTGCGCCGCGTCGAGGAGTGGACGGCCGGCCTCGACCCGCTCGACCCGGATTCGATCCGCCGCTTCCAGAACGCGCACGGCCTCGAGACGACCGGAATCGTCGACCACGAGACGCAGGGAGCGATGCGGCTCTACCGCAACGAGCTCGAGCAGCAGCACGAAGCCGACGACGACGCGAACCCGACCGGGCGCGGCCGCGAGTGGTACCCGCTCGACCCGGCCGACCCCGAGTCGGTCTCCGACTTCCAGCGCGAGCACGGCCTCGCCGCCGACGGCCGGATCGGACCTGACACGCAGGCGGCGTTGCGGGCGGTCACGGCCGAGCGCGGACGGCGGGCGGCCGAGAGCAACGGCGGCGGCATCGTCGCAACCTACGGCGCGGCCTGGCCGGCCTACTTCGGGATCCTGCTCGAGGGAGGCGAGGCGAGCCTCTTCACGATCGGCCTCGGCCACGGCACCGGCGACTGGTACGCGGCCGCGATCGGCGGGGGCGGCGGCTTCATCATCCCGTGGCTCGTCCTGCTCGCGCTGCGCGAGTGGGTGCAGCGGCAGCCGGAGTGGGCCTTCCAGCTCGTCATCGGCGTCGTCCTCGCGTCGGCCGCGACGATCTTCGGCCTCTTCCGGGCGACCGGGGTCTTCGGCGGCTGACAGGGCGCGTCACGGACGATCGCCCCTCGATCGGCCTCTGTCTCTCGGCGGGCGGCTTCCGGTCGGCGCTCTACGGCCTGGGAGCGCTCCGCTACCTCGCGGAAGCGCGAGCCCTCCCCCGCCTGGCGGCGGTCTCCTCGGTCTCCGGCGGCTCGATCCTCGCCGCCTGGCTGGCCGAGCGCTGGCCGTCGGTGCAGGCGGCGGACGCAGATCCGGGCCGGGGATTCGAGCGGGTGGCCGTCGGCCCGTTCCGCGCTCTCGTCGGCTCGAGGAACGTCCGCAACCGCTGGCTGGCACGTTGGGTCGGCGGCCGCCTCGCCGGCCGCCGCACGTCGCGGACGGGCGCCTTCGCGGGAGCGCTGGCCGAGAACGTGCTCACCACGCGTGCACTGCGCGACCTGCCGGACGCACTCCAGGTCGTCTTCACGACCACGGACCTCGGCAGCGGGGCACCCTTCCGCTTCGCCGCGGCCTTCGTCGGCGGCGCTGCACACGGCTACGCCGAGCCACCGCGCTCGCTCCCGCTCGCCGCGGCGGTGGCCGCGTCGGCTGCCGAGCCGTCGTACTTCGCACCGCTGCACGTGCGAGCGGCCGAGCTCGGCCTGGGGGACGAGGAGGGCGTGCTCTCGCTCGTCGACGGGGGCGTGTTCGACAACCTCGGCACGGAGTGGTTCGAGGACTGGGACATCGAGCCGCGACCCGAGGGCGCGCGGCGCCCGGAGTTCCACGTCGTCGTCGACGGAGCGGGACCCTTCCGGGCGGCGCGGCGGCCCGTCGGCGCCGCCGAGGCCTACTTCCGCGCGCCCGCGATCTCCGACTCCCACATGCGCTCGGAGCGCGTGGTCGCGACCCGCGGCGCCTTCGACCGCGGCGACCTCGACGGCGTGCTCGTGTCGCTTCGAGAGCCGACCACCGACGGAGGCGCGCCGGCACCGCTCGACGACGAGGAGGTGTGGACGCTGCTGGCCCGGCTGCGCACGGATCTCGACCTCTTCACCCGGACCGAGTCGACGCTCCTGCTGCACGCCGGCTACTGGAGCCTCCACGCCCGGCTGCGCGCCCGCCGGCCCGAGCTCGCGCTCGAGCGGCCGTCCTGGAAGCTCGATCTCCCCGTAGACCCACGGCCCGAGCTCGCGCGCGGCTCGCGACGCTCCCTGTCGCGACGTGCATAAGCCGCCGTGCAGCGGGCATGCCCCGGGCATGGGGTCGATCCCGCACGATCGCGCGCTCGAGAGCGGCCCGGCGTTCCTGCGCGAGGGCTATCTCTTCGTCTCGAACCGCTGCCGCCGCCTCGGCACCGACGCCTTCCGGACGCGGCTCGGCGGCCGTCCCGCGGTCTGCATGCTCGGCCGCGAGGCGGCGGAGGTCTTCTACGAGCACCGGCTGACGCGGCGGGGCGGCGTCCCGAAGCCGATCCAGACGCTGCTGCAGGACGAGGGCAGCGTCCAGACGCTCGACGGCGAGGAGCACCGGCACCGCAAGGAGCTGTTCCTCCAGGTAGCCGGCCCCGACGTCTCCGCCGAGCTCGGGGAGCGGGTGGCGGAGGAGTGGGAGTCTGCGCTGCCGGAGTGGGAGCGGCGGCGCGAGCTCGTCCTGCTCCCCGCGCTCGAGGAGCTGCTCTGCCGCGCGGTCTGCGCGTGGGCGGGAGTGCCGCTGGCGGACGACCGCGAGGCACGCGAGCGCACGCAGGAGCTGTCCGCGATGATCGACGGCGCGGGCTCGATCGGCCCCCGCAACTGGCGTGGCCACCTGCTGCGGCGACGGACGGAGCGCTGGGCGGCGGTGCTCGTCGAGCGCGTGCGCCGCGGCGAGCTCGAGGTCCCGCAGGCGAGCGCGCTCGCGGAGATCGCCCGGCACCGCGACCTCGAAGGGAGTCTCCTCGAGCCCCCGGTCGCGGCGGTCGAGCTCGTGAACGTGCTCCGCCCGGTCGTCGCCGTCGCCCGCTTCGCCGTCTTCGGCGCCGTCGCGCTCGAGCGCGACCCCGCGAGCCGCGAGCTCCTCGCAGACGGCAGCGACGAGGAGGCGGAGGCGTTCGTCCAGGAGGTGCGACGCTTCTATCCCTTCTTCCCGGCGGTCGCCGGTCGGGTGGTCGAGCCCTTCGAGTGGCGCGGCCACCGCTTCGCGAGCGGCCGCCTCGTGCTGCTCGATCTCTACGGGACGAACCACGACGCCCGCATCTGGGACGAGCCCGAGGTGTTCCGGGCGTCCCGCTTCCTCGACTGGGAGGGCGACCCGTACACGCTCGTGCCGCAGGGTGGCGGCGAGCACCTCCGCGGCCACCGTTGCCCGGGCGAATGGGCGACGATCGAGACGTCGAAGGCGCTTCTGCGCCGGCTGGCGCAACTCGACCACCGGCTGCCGCCGCAGGATCTGAGCATCGAGCTCTCGCGCCTGCCGGCGCAGCCGAAGAGCGGCGTCGTGCTCGAGCTCCGGGCCGCACGCACGCGCCCGCGCGCGCTTCGCTAGCGTCGCTCGGATGCATCGGCTCACGAAGGCGCAGGCGCGCCGGATCGCGGTGCGCGCGCAGCTGCTCGACGCGACGCGCCCCCGGCAGCTGCTCTCCGTGGTCGAGCGGCTGACCCTGGTGCAGATCGATCCGACGGCCGCGGTCGCACCGAGCGCCGACCTCGTCCTCTGGAGCCGTCTGGGCAGCTCCTACCGCCCCGAGCAGCTCAAGCACGCGCTCGAGGGCGACCGCGCGCTCTTCGAGTTCGACGCGCTGATCCGGCCGATCGGCGATCTCGGCCTCTATCTGGCGGGAGCGGACGAACGCCCGTCGTACGACCAGAGCCGCGCCTGGCTCCGCGACAACGAGCGCTTCCGGCGAGACGTCCTCGAGCTGCTCGAGCGGTCCGGGCCGCTGGCCTCCCGCGAGATCCCCGACACCTCTGCGGTGTCGTGGCCGTCGAGCGGGTGGACGAACAACCGCAACGTCACGATCCTGCTGGAGTTCCTCGTGATGCGCGGCGAGGTGGCGATCGCCGGCCGCGCCGGCCGCGAGCGGCTGTGGGACCTCCCCGAGCGCGTGTATCCCGCCGGCGTGGAGATTCCGTCCGTCGAGGAGGCCGAGCGGCGGAAGGACGAGCGGCGGCTCGCGGCGCTCGGCATCGCGCGGCCGAAGGCGAGGCAGATGCCGATGGAGCCCGTCCACGTCGGCGAGGCCGGGGAGCCCGCCGTCGTGGAGGGCGTGAAAGGCGAGTGGCGCGTCGACCCGCGCTACCTCGACGACGGCTTCGAGGGCCGCACGGCGCTGCTCTCGCCGTTCGACCGACTCGTTCACGACCGGGTGCGCGCTCAGGAGCTCTTCGACTTCGAGTACACGCTCGAGATGTACAAGCCCGTCGCGAAGCGCCGCTGGGGCTACTTCGCCCTGCCGATCCTCCACGGCGACCGGCTGGTCGGCAAGGTCGACGCGGCCGCGGACCGCAAGGCCTCGGTGCTGCGGGTCGCGGCGGTTCACGAGGACGTCCGCTTCACCCGCGCCATGACGAGGGCGGTGCGCACGGAGCTCGAGGCGCTCGCGTCGTGGCTGGGGCTGGAGGCGGTGCAGGCCGTCGCCGCGGGCTGAGAGTTACGCAGCGCACCCCCGCCACGTTGCATACTCGTCATCTGCGCTAGAAGAGGAAAATGCGAAGGGCAATGCGTCGCACGCTTCTGATCGGTGCCGTCCTGGCCGCGGTGGGCGCGGGCTGGCTCGTCCAGCCGGCGGCGGGCGCCGCCGGCACCACCAAGACGGCGATGTCGTCCTGGGTCCAGCAGCCGTCCCACCGGTGGCCGCACTTCCGCGTGGTCGTCGTCGAGGACTTCACGGTGGCCGACCTCCGGCACCTCGCGGGCCGCGCGGCAGTCGGGCTGCTCGTGCCGGGCGTCGGGGCGCTCACCGACCGGCACGTCGCGCTCGAGTCGCTCGTGCGCGGCCAGGACGTCAACCCCTACCTCAAGCGGCGGCCGCAGCAGCCGGCATTGCTCCAGATCAAGTACCGCACGGAACTGCCCGAGCACCCGTCCGGGAACACGATCTTCGTCGGGCTTCCGCCGGGCGGCCCGCTGCGGTCGAACGAGACCCGCTACCCGATCGCGATCGTCGGCGCCGGTTACCGCGGCCTCATCACGTCGCCGACGACGCGCATCCGCGGGCTCGTCTCGATCGTCGACGTCGTCCCGACGGCGCTCGGCTACCTGCGGGGCCGGCTCGGCTTCGCGTACACGAAGAACCCGGTGCCGCAGCTCCGGCTGCTCGACGGCCAGATCTCGGCGAACGACCGGCTGAAGCTCGCGACCCTGATCATCCTCGCCTGCACGCTCGTCGTGCTCGCCCTCGTCCGGCCGAGGGCCGCCCTGCCGGCGGTCCTGGCGGCGCTCGCGGTGAACCTCGTGGCCGGCGCGACCCACGTGGCGAACGAGCCGCTTCTCGTGGCGATGATGTTCCTCGGGACGATCGTCGGAGGCCTCGCGATCGCCCGCGTCTGTACCGGCGACAGGCGGCTGCTCGCGGCGATCCTGTCCGTGCTCGCCGTCTACACCGTCCTGCTCGCGCTCCACCCCGACTGGGTGGCGATCACGCCGCTCGGGCCGACGCAGAACGCGCGCTTCTGGGGCATCGGCAACCAGCTCGAGACGATCCTCGTCGCGCCCGTCGTCGCCGGCGCCGCGATCGCGAGCCGCCGCTACGGGCTGATCGGCTTCGGCGCGTTCGCGCTCCTCGCCCTCGTCCTCGTCACCGACAACCGGCTCGGGTCGGACGGCGGCGGCGCGGTCGTCTTCGGCGTCGCCCTCGCCTTCGTCGGCGCGCGGGTGCTCCGCCTCGGCTGGCGCGGCTTCCTGACGCTGCTGCTCCTCGACGGGGCGGTCGTGACGGCGATCATCCAGCTCAACCTGCGGGTGCCGGGCCCGGACCATCTGCGAAGCGCGTTCTCGAACGGCCTGCCGGGCCTCGGCAGGGTGATCGTCAACCGCATTCCGCTCGCCTACGTGCCCGCCCTCCGCCAGTGGCCGCTCGTGCTGCCGCTCGGTCTGTTCCTTGCCACGGTCTTCGCGGCCGTGATGCGGGCGACGGAGAAGCGCTCGCGCGACCTCGTGCTCGCGGCGAGCCTGGCGCTCGTCGTCTCGCTGCTCGTGAACGACTCGGGAACCTACGAGCTCGCCGGCGGGGTCGGCGTCCTCGCCGCGCTGGCACGTGCGAGCGCGACGTTCACGAACTCGCAGGAAGCCAACATGACCCGCCCGCAGAGCCTCCGCTAGACGTCGCGGCGCACGAGGAGCAGCGCGGCGAGCGCGATCGCGACCGCGGCGTACGCGGCGAAGACGCCGAGACCGACCCAGGGCGCGAGGTGCGGGCCCGGCTGGATCTGCATGATCGACTCGCCCGCGTTCAGCGGCAGGTACGGCGAGGCGGCCCTGTTCCAGCTCGCCGGCAGGACGTCGAGGAGCGGCGGCAGCACGAACATGATCCCGGTGAAGGTCGCGATCCCGCCGGCGGTGTTTCGGACGAGCGCGCCGAGCCCGAGGCCGAAGAGCGCGACGACGACGAGGTAGAGACCCGCCCCGGCCACCGCGCGCGTGACCCCGGCGGCTCCGAAGGCGAGGGAGACGTGACGGGTCGAGAGCACCGCCTGCGCGAGGAAGAAGGCGGCGATCGCCGACGGAACCATCAGGAGCCCGGTCACCACGGCGTAGACGAGCGCCTTCGCCCAGAGCACCGGCAGGCGCTTCGGCACGGCGGCCAGCGTCGAGCGGATCATCCCGGTCGAGTACTCGGCGGTGATCGTCAGCACGCCGAGCACGCCGATCGCGAGCTGGCCGAGCTGGACGCCGGCGAGGCTGAGCGGGAGGGGGTGGACGTTCGCACGGAGCGCCTGCTCGCTCGGGTAGTGGTGGATCTGGACGTACGCGGCGATGCCGGCGATCCCGATCACGAAGAGGACGGCGAGGAAGAGCGACCAGGCGCTCGAGCGGACGGAGCGGAGCTTCGTCCATTCGAAGGCGAGCACGTGCAGCTGGTCGACGCGCCCGCCGGCCCGGAGCCGCGGCAGCCGCTCGGCGGGGCCGTGGGCGCTCACGCCGCCTTCCGCTCCTCGGAGGAGAACTCGACGCGGTCGTGGGTGAGCTCCATGAAGGCCTGCTCGAGGCTGACCTGCTGCGGCGCGAGCTCGTGGAGGACGACGCCGTGCTCGGCTGCGAGCTCGCCGACCTGCTCCGCCGTCAGCCCGCGCACCTCGAGCCCCCGGTCGCGCTCGACGACGCCCACGTCGCGGCGGGTGAGCAGCGCCCGGAGCCGCTCCTCCTGCGGCGTGCGCACGTGCACGAGGCGGGGTGACGCCTGCTCGAGGAAGTCCGCCATGCTCGTGTCGGCGATCAGCCGGCCACGGCCGATCACGATCAGGTGCTCGGCCGTCAGCGCCATCTCGCTCATCAGGTGCGATGACACGAAGACCGTCCGCCCCTGGCGGGCGAGCCCTTTCATCAGCTCGCGGATCCAGTGGATCCCCTCGGGGTCGAGGCCGTTCACCGGCTCGTCGAGGACGAGCGTCTCCGGGTCGCCGAGCAGCGCCGCCGCGATGCCCAGACGCTGGCCCATCCCGAGCGAGAACGTGCCGGAGCGCCGGCGGGCCACCCCCGCCAGCCCGACGAGGTCGATCACCTCGTCGACACGCCGCTTCGGGAGCCCGTGCGAACGCGCCAGCCCGAGCAGATGGCTGTAGGCGGAGCGGCCGGGATGCACCGAGCGTGCTTCGAGCAGCGCGCCGACCTCGCGCAGCGGCGCCGGGTGGTCGCGGTACGCGCAGCCGTTGACGGTCACCGTTCCGGCCGTCGGAGCGTCGAGCCCGAGAATCAGGCGCATCGTCGTCGACTTCCCGGATCCGTTCGGGCCGAGGAAGCCGGTGACCACGCCGGGCTCGACGGTGAACGTCAGCTCGTCCACCGCCCGCTTGGCGTCGTAGTCCTTGGTGAGGCCGCGCGCGACGATCACATGGTTCGGGTAACCGGTTCGCGAATCCCGAAAAGTCCGCGCGCGCGTAGGCTCCGTTCCATGGGAACGACAGCGGGGAGGCTCGGGCGCCGGGTCGGGACGCTGCTCCTGGCCGCCGTGCTTCTCGCGCTCGTCGCGCTCGGCGTCCTCCTTTCCTTCGCCAACCATCCGTGGTTCGCGACGGCGGTGGTGGCGGTCACGCTCCTCCTGGTCGCGGAGTCGGAGCGAAGGCGACGGCGGGAGCGGAGCGCCCGGGAGCGGGCGAGGGCGAGACGGCGCTGATCCGGCCGCTCATGACCGCCGGCTGCGTTCTCGCACTCGCGCCCGCGGTGTGGCTGACGGCATCGGCGGCGGCCGCGCCGCAGATCCGGCGGGTCGTCCTCGGCCACTCGGTCGAGGGCAGGGCGATCGTCGCCTACGAGCTGGGCGATCCGGCGAGCCCGCGCCGCGAGCTCGTCGTCGGCTGCATCCACGGGAACGAGACGGCCGGGATCGCGATCGCACGCCGGCTCGAGCACGCGTCGCCGACGGGGATCGACCTGTGGATCGTGCCCGTGCTCAACCCGGACGGGGCCGCCGCCGACACGCGCGGCAACGCGCACGGCGTCGACCTCAACCGCAACTTCCCGTGGCGCTGGCGGCGGCTCGGCGGCGTCTACTACTCGGGCCGGCACCCGCTCTCGGAGCCCGAGAGCCGCATCGCCTACCGGCTGGTCCGGCGCCTGCATCCCCAGGTCTCGATCTGGTTCCACCAGCACCTGGACGTCGTCGACGAGTCGGGTGGCAAGCTCGCCGTGGAGCGTCGCTTCGCGAGGCTCTCCGGGCTACCGCTGAGGCGGCTGCCGCGGGAGCCCGGGAGCGTCGTCGGCTGGGAGAACCACGTGCTTCGCGGCTCCACGGCCTTCGTCGTCGAGCTTCCGCCGGGGCGCCTGACGAGGGGCGCAGCCGCCCGGTTCGCGCGGAGCGTGCTCGCGGTCGGCAAGGGTGCGCGGCGCCCGCGGCGTGTTCAGGACTCGTCGAGCACGGAAGCTGCCGCGCCGACCTTCTCCACGACCACGTAGCCGGTCTCGCGGCTGACGACGCGCTCGATGCCCGGCTGCTCGTGGCCGGGCGCGACGAGGAAGCGGAGCGGATGCGCGCGAACGTCCCGGTAGACCTCACGCGCGACCTCGACCCCGGCCGCGCAGTCCGCGTTCGCACACTCGCAGACGAGCGCGTAGGTCGTGGAGCTGCCGATGCGCTCCTCGAGCTTCTCGATCTCGGAATTGACCTCGCGGAACAGCGCCTCGTTCCGCGCAGCCCTGCCCTCTGAGACCCCCATCTCGTCGTCCACGGTAGCGCAGGGATCGAGGCGTGGGTTCGGCGCTCCCATGACGGCCGCTGGGGCCCAGAGGAGGGGGAGTCCCGGGTGATCCGGGACTCCCCCTCCGGGCATCAGCCGGTCAGCGTGCCGCTGTAGGTGACGCTTCGGCAGGTGATGCCGAAGTAGTCGTAGGGGGCGATCACGTAGCTGAACGTGTCGCCCGTGAGACTGATGGTGAGTGGACCGGCGAGCGTGGGGATCGCCACGGCGAACGCCTGCTTCTTCTCCGGTGCCACCTGCGGATAGGTGCCGCCGAAGGAGACGTGGTGCGCGCCGTTCACGAAGATGTCCACCGCGATCGTCGCGTCCGCCGTGCCGTGGAGCGCGACGCTCCAGGTGCCGCTTGCGATCGCCGCCGGGGGCGTTGTCGTGCAGCCCTTGTAGACGACGGGCCCCGAGAAGATCCCGTGGTAGGTCGTCGTCGTTGCCGCAGACGCAGTCGCCGCCGCCGCGACGGCCGATGCGAGCAGCGCGACGGCGAGGCCGAGCCGCTTCATCGCCGTACCTCCCTCTGGTTGGTCGGGACGATCCTCCCGCGTGCGAGAACGTGCCACCATCGGCGCGCACCCGGAGAGAGCAGCGGGGAACTACCGAGGATCTCCAATGACTCGATCAGGCGTCGCCGACCAGGGTTCCCGCCGACGCGGCGGCACTGCTCCGGCCTTTCGGTGGATCCACCGATGCCGATCGACGGCCCGGGGCGTAGCGTGGCGAGCAAAGGAGGCGGCTTCGATGCGGCGGGTTCCTCCTGCGATTCTCTTCGCGGCCACGGGCATCGTTGCGGCGTGGGCGGCGGTCCTCCCGGGCGGACCGAGCGCCGCGGCCCGGAGCTCCTCGGCGGCTTCAGGCCTGATCGTGTACTCGGAGGGGACGACCCCGATCTCGGTGCCGCACCTGCGGCTGTTGAACGTGGACACCGGCGTCGGCAGGTCACCGGCCCCGAGGCGGTTGGCGCACAACGCCGTCTGGTCACCCGACGGGACGCGCCTCGTCTTCGAGGACTACGGAGCCGGAGGAGGCCAGGCGACACACCTCGCGGTGCTCACGCTCCGCACCGGCGGCATTCGTTCGCTCACCCGCGGCCAGGCACTCGACGAGGGTCCGGCCTGGTCGCCGAACGGCCGGCGGATCGTCTTCTCACGCGCACCGCTGGCCGGGCCCGACGACGGGCTCTGGCTGATGAACGCCGGCGGAGGCGGTGAACGGCACCTCACCTACAACCGGTTCGGCGACACCTGCGCCAGCTGGTCACCCGACGGCCGGCGAATCGTCTTCGTCCGCTACCGCAGCTTCTCCGGTGCCCGCGATCTCTGGCTGATGCGCTCCGACGGCAAGGGTCAGCACCGCCTCCTGGCTCGCGCCACCTGCGCCACCTGGTCTCCCGACGGCACGCAGATGGCGATCGGCAGGCCCACCGGCCGCACGATTCCGGGCTGTAACTGCGCGGCCAGCGACCTCTACCTCGGCGACGCGGACGGCAAGAGCCGGCGGCTGCTCATCCGCAACGGCGGCGACCCCACCTGGTCACCCGACGGCTCACGACTCGTCTTCGTGCGCTACGAGGGCCGACGCAGCCACCTCTGGCTGATCAACAGCGACGGTACCGGGCTACGCAGACTCACGGGCGGTGCCCACAGCCAACGAGCACCGGCCTGGCAGCCTCCGAGTCGTCGCGGTCCATCTGCGTCGGGCGCGGCCCGCTAGCCGGCTCACTTCAGCATTGCGAGCAGCTTCGAGGTCGGCACGAAGACGAGCTTCCCGTGCGGATGCCGGCCGTGGGAGGACGACAACGAGTTGACGCTGTAGGCGAGACCCTTCAGACCAATGACCCCGTCGCCGCCGCCCGTGACGGTAGCGATCACGACGTCCTTGCCGGTCGTCAGGTCGAGCAGATGCAGCCTGCGCGTCCAGAAGCGGGGGTCGACCACGTAGACGGCGAGGTTCCCGTAGATCGCGAGGTCCCCGCCCTCCTGCCTCGGCGTCGCGACGGGCCACGTGTGCACCAGTTCGCCCGTGGTCCATTTGTAGACCTCGAGCGTGTTCGTGCTGGTCAGCACGACCAGCCGCTTGCCGCTGAGCGCGATCTCTCTGGCGCTGCTCGGCGTGATCTCGCGGAGCAGGGTGCCGTCGGCCGAGTAGACGCCCGCGCTCGGGGCGGTGGTCACCGGGCCGACGCCACTCGCCGGCCACGCCAGCGTTGACCGGAGCACGGCGATGTGGCCGCCGGCTGCCGACTCGGCGACGATCGCGCCCGGCCCGGTGACGATCATCCGCAGGCGGTTGGGCGTGATCAGGCTGAGCCGTTCGCCGCTGGAGACCGAGTCGTTCGACGTCCAGGTGCTGACCGCCAGAACCTTGCCCGAGCCGACCAGGCCCCCGATCCAGTCGCCGCTCGAGAGCCCGGGATACCCCGGGGTGGTGACGTGGTTGGTCGGCTTCCCGATCTGCCGCGCCGTTCCTCCGAGCGGCGCGGTGTAGAGCCGCTCCTGCGTCTCCTGCGAGTTGCCGGTGGCGAACCGCGTGATGAGGGCGACGCGCCGGCCCGCGATGGCGACCTCGTCGTGGTAGCTGTCGCCGAAGCGGCTGCCCTTGCTCGGATACGTGCCCTTGATCGCCGCGGTCTTCCCCGTGACCACGTTCCAGACGGCGACCCTGCGGCCGTTCCTCATGTAGGCGACGCGTGGCCCGTCCATCGCCAGCGTCAGGATCGGCTGAGACGTCTTCTTCACCTTGTTCGGCTGCGACTTTGCCGCCCCAGCCTGCGCCGAGACGACCAGCAACGCGAGACATGGCAGGGCGAGAATCGGCCCCGCCAGACGGAGCCTGTTCATCCTCCTCACCTCCGGCAGCATTGTCGCTCCCCGGAGACCGCCCGACCTCAGCGCCGGCCCCGAGCGACCTGCTCGAATCTACCGATCGCCTCACGTCGCTCGAGAGGCATACGCGTCCCCCTGACGAGGGCTCGACGCTCCGGGTTCTCAGGGAATCCCGAGGTTCCCCTCAGGTTCTCCTCAGCCGTGGCTGCGAACGTCGGGGGAGACGCGTGAACAGGACAGGCCCGCCGAAGGTGTTGGTGACGGACGACGAGGAGAACATCTCGTTCCTCGTCGTCTCGGCTCTCAAGCTGGCGGGGATGGAGACCCGATCCTGTGCAACCGGCCGAGAGGCCGTCGCCCTGAATGGATCCTTCCGACCGGATGCGCTCGTGCTCGACGTGATGCTCCCGGATCTCGACGGATTCGAGGTACTGAAGCGCATCCGGAGCACGGGGTGCGACGTTCCCGTGCTCTTTCTCTCTGCTCGCGGCGACACCGATGTCCGGGTGCGGGGTCTGACGAGCGGCGGCGACGACTACATCGTGAAGCCGTTCGCGCTCGAGGAGCTCGTCGCCCGCGTGCAGGTGGCGCTGCGACGAGCAGGTACCGACGGTGCTCCTCCGCGCCTGGTCGTCGGTCCGCTCGAGCTCGACGACGAGGCTCACCTCGTGAGCCGGGACGGCGAGCCGGTTCACCTGACGCCGACCGAGTTCAACCTGCTGCGGTTGTTGATGGCCCATGCCGGCCGAGTCGTACCGCGCGGCCAGATTCTCGATCACGTCTGGGACTACGACTTCGGCGGAGACTCGTCGATCATCGAGACCTTCGTGTCGGGCCTCCGTCGAAAGCTGGACATCGGCGACGTGAAGCTGATCCACACGGTGCGCGGGATCGGGTACACGATCCGCTCGTCGCCGTGAGCTTGCGCACACGGCTGGCGGTCGCCTCCTGCGCGATCGGGTTGATCCTCGCGGGCGCCTTCGTCGTCGTCGCCTCGCGGCAGCACCGGGTGTTGACGGGCCAGCTCGATGCGCAGCTCGAATCGGTCTCGCGCAACGCACGGCGGCTCGTCGATCCGGTCAAGCCGGTCGGGCCGGGTGTCGCGCGCCGGGTGCCGAGCGGCACATACGTGGGGGTGCTGGCGGCGAGCGGCATGCGCACGATCCTCGGCTCGGGCAC
The DNA here is from genome assembly GCA_035643535.1 of Gaiellaceae bacterium. Classification (GTDB taxonomy): domain Bacteria; phylum Actinomycetota; class Thermoleophilia; order Gaiellales; family Gaiellaceae; genus Palsa-739. Next base: position 6,194 of record DASQQF010000154.1, on the reverse strand, counting down.
GGGGCTCGTCCCCGACGTGACCGCGAGCGAGCTGGCGGGACACGCGGAATCGAGTACGACGTCTCCGTTCACGGTCGGCACGGTCTCGGGCTCCGGCAGCATGCGCATCGTCGGCGTCGACACGAGCGCGGGCTGGGTGGTGACCGGCATCTCGACGGCCCGGATCGCGGCGGCGGATCGGCAGTTCGAGATCGCCGGCGGCGCTTCGCTCGCCGCCGTGCTGGCGGTCCTCGCCGTCCTGACGATGTGGGTGAACCGGCTCGGTCTTCGCCCGATCGGGGAGCTCACGAAGGCGGCCGAGGAGATCGCCGGCGGGCAGCTCGACCGCCGGGTGCCGCCCGGCGACAGGAACACCGAGGCGGGCCGGCTCGCGGACGCCTTCAACCTCATGGCCGAAGCCCGCCAGGGGACCGAGGAGCGGCTGCGACGCTTCGTCTCCGACGCATCGCACGAGCTGCGGACGCCGCTCACGGCGGTTCGCGGCTACGCCGCGCTGGTCGCGAACGGGGGCCTCACCGAGCCGGAGGAGGTCGAAGACGCTCTTCGCCGGATCGCGCAGGAGGCGAAGCGGATGAGCGTGGTCGTCGACGACCTGCTCGCGCTTGCCTCACTGGACGAACAGAGGCCGCTCGAGCTCGAGCCGGTCGACCTCCGCCGCGTGATCGAGGACGCGGCGGCCGACGCCCAGGCGATCCAGCCGTCGCGACCGATCGCCGTCATCGCCACCGAGGAGGTCACGGCGCTCGCCGACCGCCATTCGATCGTCCAGGTGGTCACCGCTCTCGTCTCCAACGCGCTGCGGCACACCCCCGAGAGCGCTTCCGTCGAGCTCGCCGTCACGCGCCTCGACGGCCGTGCGGTGATCACCGTGCGCGACGACGGGCCCGGGATTCCTGCCGAGGAGCTCGATCGCATCTTCGAGCGCTTCTACCGGGTCGCTCCGGGCCGCGAGCGCTCCAGAGGCGGCTCCGGGCTCGGCCTGTCGATCGTGCGCTCGACCGTCGAGGCTCACCGCGGCACCGTCACCGTCGCGTCCCCACGTGGCGCGGGAACGACCTTCACCGTCACGCTTCCTGCCGCGCCGAGCCGGATCAAGGGAGAGGCGGCCGCGGTAGGCGACCGCCCCTCGTAGGCCGAACGGCGCTTCAGGCCGCCTTCGGCCGGCTCGACCACCTGCCGTGCCGATGGTGTCCGCCACCGTGCTTCGCGGGATTCCTCGAGGCGGGGTCGGGGAGGGCCACTCCGCACTTCTTGGCCGCTTCGAAGATCGCGCGACGCTCGGCCGGTGTCGGCCTCCCGCCGCGCCTGGTGATGCCCTGGGCCTTGATGCAGGCGCGCTGCTGCTGCGTGAGGCCGGCAAGCACACCGCCCCTGCCGGGACCCTGTCCACCGGAGCCCTTCGCGGCGGCGACCCCCGCGAAACCCCCGGCGAGCACCCCCGCCGACAGCAATGAGACTCCCGCCTTTGCGCGCCACGAACGCTTGGCCTGCATCCACATCGGATGCTCCTTTCGTCGTTGACCAGGACGAGCCAAGCGTGCATCGCCAACCTCGAGATCCACGCGGCGAAACCTGCCGATTTGCTGGCGCTTCGTCGCGCGTCTACATGAGTTGCTCGAAGCGCGTCACCGCGCGCTCGGGTTTGCAGCTAGGCTGGGGGAACTATCTGAGCGAGTACCGGCTGCGCGTTGTGCGCTTCCTCTGCCCGTTCCCTAGTAGTGGCAGAGGAGGTGTTTCATCTATGGCAACCGGAACCGTGAAGTGGTTCAGCGCCGACAAGGGGTACGGGTTCATCACTCCTGACGACGGCGGCGACGATCTGTTCGTTCATCACAGCGCAATCTCCGGCGAGGGCTTCAAGTCGCTCGCCGAGAACGCAAAGGTGCAGTACGAGCCCACACAGGGCGAGAAGGGGCCGCAGGCGACGAACGTCGCCGCGCTGGCGTCCGTCTAGTTCGAGAGTGGCCGGCTGCGGCCATCGCGCCGCAGCTGCCGCTCAACCGAGAGAAGGGAGCGGACGCATGGCAACGCACGGGAAGCGGGCACGCGAGCTGGCGCAGCACGAGCCGGCCGGGGTCATCCGGTGAGTCCGCCGCGGCGTAACGAAGACGGTGTCCCGCGGATGAGGCGAGGGATATCCGCGCCTCCCGGCGGCCCGTCGCGCGAAGAGAGCTGGCCCGGCGCCAATGAAGCCAAGGCTGAGAAGCTTGGCGTGAGGAGCCTGAAGCGCCAGGCTGCCGCGCAGGGACTTCAGCTTCGCCACTCGGACTACGGCTACGCATTGATCGACTCGGCGCGCAAACCGGTCGACGATCGCAACGACATGACCCTGGCCGAGGTCGAGTCCTGGCTCGGACGCGCCTGATGCGTGTATCGAGCGCGGAGGGCGACTACGTACTCGAAGCAGAGAACGTCACCTTCTCGTCCGCATAGGCCGGCGGCGCGGATGGCAGAGCAGAAGGAGAGAGAGCAGGCGAGGCGGAACCACGAGCGCGCCGCTCGGGCTTCCGACAACGACGCTCGGCCGGCGCTGCGCCAGGCGGCGCCGATCAGGAGCCAGCTCTACCGAACAGCCCGCAAGCTGCTCGTCGCGGAGGTCGCGGCAGCGCGCGGGATCGAACCCGACGCAGCGGACGCCTGGATCGGCCTCCCAACCAAGCACGATCCGCTCACGGCACGACGCGTTCGACGAGCGCCCGACGCTGAACAACGGGGTAGCCGCAAAGAAGGTCGGACGTGGGCGGACTGAGCACGTTCCTGGTCGGCGCCTCGATCGCGATCATCGCAATCGGCGGGTGGGCAGTCTGGCGCTGGCGCGACGGCCGCGCTCGGGGTGGACGCCGGTGGTGATCACCTTCGGCTCGCGGCGCGTCCTCGGCATCGCCTACGGCGACCTGCTTGAGGTCGAGATCGAGCTGGAAGCCGAGGGCCGACTGTGGCCGGACGGCGAGTGGCTCACACTGTTCCGTGAATACGAGAAGTACCCGTCCGACCTCGAAGAGCCTCGACTCGAACACGGCAAGCTGCGCTTCGAGGTACATGAAGAGGCGTTGGAGCGTGCATGGACCGCGATCAAGGAGCGCGTGCACGCCACCAACCGGCTGTACTGCGAGCTACTTGTACCGCGCGACCGCGCGGGCCAGCGCGATGAGGATGCACGACGCGACGGTGTCGATGAGCGTGTCCGTCACGCGCAGCGGTTGCTCGACGCATTGGACTGACGCTCGTTCATCTCCCCGCGACCCGTATCTACGCCACGCGGACGACGAAGAGTGCGACGGCCCACGTATCGGCGGGTGAGCGCCACGATCGTCAGTGCATGGCGAAGCCGCCGCCGCGTCCCGCTTAGTAGTGCCCCCGGCAAGAATCGAACTTGCGCACGCGGTTTAGGAAACCGCTGCTCTATCCACTGAGCTACGGGGGCGCGGACCGCATTGTGCCCGTCGCCGGGCGAACGATCAGGCGGCGGCGCGGATCGGCGGGGTCAGCTTGGACGACGCGAGGAGGACGGGCCACGCCGTCGCCTTCAGCGAGCGGGCCGCGGCGGCGAGCGCGAGCTGGTGCAGAGCGCTCCAGCGGAGGCCGTACTCGTGCCGCAGGCGCGGCGGGAGCAGCGCCGCCGTCGCGAGTCGGTGCGCGGGAGCGAGGAGCCGCATCAGGGGCGGCAGCGGCGCCTGCAGGATGACCGCGGCGATCTCCCTCGCGGGCTCCGTGACGGTGATCGTCCCGGACTCGAGCTGTGCGTTCCAGTACTCGCGGAACTCGCTCAACGTGCGCGGCAGGACGTCCTCCGGCGTCCCGAAGAGCTGCGCGACCGTCGCCATCTCGCGGTAGTACTGCTCCTGCTCGCCGGGAGAGAGCGGCCGCTCGAAGCGCTGGTAGGCGGTGAGCGACGCGTCGACGAGCGTCCCGTGCACCCAGAGCATCAGCTCCGGATCCTCCGCCGAGTAGTTCGAGCCGCGGGGGAACGGTCCGAGGCGCCTGTACGTGCTGCCGTGGACGGAACGGTGAACAGCCTGGACGATCGCACCCGCCTGCTCCGCTTCCGCCTTCGAGCCGAAGGTGATCAGGTAGAGCGCCTGGAGGGTGCGGCCGAGCCGGCTCCAGAGATCACGCCGGTAGTCGGAGTGGTCGGCGACGCCGGCGGCGACGAGCGGATGGGCCACCTGGAGCAGCACAGCGGCACCGCCGCCGAGGAAAGGCGTCACGGGCGTGTTGCCGACCCGGCGGATGACGCTCTCGGGGTTGAAGTAGCCGTCGCGGCTGCGCAGGCGCTCCCCGTGCGTCCTCGGCCTTTGTTGTGTCGACCGCGCCAACGACGGGCTCAGCCGCTCGTCGCCTTGCCGAGCTGCGAGTAGAAGCTCGCGTTGTCCCAGTACGCCGCGATCTCGGTGATCAGGCCCTCCCCGTCGGTCTCGACGAGGAACGCATGCGGCAGCTCGTAGCGCTCGCCCTGGTTCGGCACCTGCAGATAGTGCCTCTCCTGCGTGCCCCCCAGCACCGCCTCCGCGACGGCGTGGCGCTCGTCGCCGGCGGCCGACTCGACCGTGACGTGGAGGTCCGGGAATGCGTCGATCAGGCCGGACCAGAGCTCGCGGCCGGTCTCGCGCACCCATCCCTCGCCCTGCTCGCCCATCGGGACGTAGCGAACCCGGGCGTCGGCGCGGCAGAGCTCGAGCATCCGCTCGACGTCGTGTCCGTCGTAAGCGCCGAGGAGGGCGCGGACGGCCTGGACGGCGTCGCGGCGCTGGCTCCCGGCTGCGTTCGTCATCGCTCCAGCGAGTGCCCACGCCACCGCTGCGAAAACGGAGCGGCCGTCAGCGGCGCGCCGAACGGCGCTGCGCCATCCGCATCAGGTCGGCGAGCGAGAGCAGTCCGGCGAGGTGCCCGTCGTCGACGACGAGGGCGCGCCGGACGTCGTTCTGCGCGAGCTCCTGCAGGGCATCGGCCGCCGACTCGTCCTCGGGCACCGTCGGCACCTCCTCGCGCGGCAGCATGCAGTCGCGCACGAGCCGCTCGTCCCACGCGCCCCGCGGCGTCTTCGCCACGCAGCGGAAGGGGAGGAGCCCGACCGGCCGCCCGGCGGCGAGAACCGGATAGCTGCTGTGCCGGTGCAGGTGCGCGACCTCGTCCATCACCTGCCCGATCGTCTGGTCGGCCTCGACCGTGACCGGACGAGCGACCATCAGGTCGCGGACGCGCAGGCCCTCCAGCCGCGCCTCGGCGAGCACCTGCCGCTCCTCCGCCCGGGCGGCGACATCGAGGAACCAGCCGATGAAGGCGAGCCATATGCCGCCCTCGGCCACGCCGAAGACGAAGAGGGCGATGCCGCCGCCGACGAGGAGCCAGGCCACGCCGCGCGCGATCGCGGTGCCGACGCGCGTCGCCCAGACGAGATCCCGCCGGCCGCCCCAGAGGGCGGAATGGAGGATGCGACCGCCGTCGAGCGGCAGCGCCGGAAGGAGGTTGAAGACGAGAACGAAGGCGTTGATGTAGCCGATCCAGAAGATCGTGGCGTCGTACGCCGGCGGCAGCGGGAGGAACGCCGCGACGAGGAGCAGGATCACGGCGATCGCGAGCGAGACGAGCGGCCCTGCCACGGCGATCCGGAACTCGCCGCCGGGCGACGCCATCTGGCCGCGCAGGCGGGCTACGCCGCCCAACAGCCAGAGCGTGATCTCCTCGATCTCGACTCCCTCGCGACGGGCGACGAGGGAGTGGCCGAGCTCGTGCAACAGGATCGCGGCGAAGAACACGAGCGCCGCGACCGCCGCCATCGCCCAGTACGTCACGCGTGCGAGCCCCGGCTCCTCGGCCGGGAAGACACGAGCGCCGAGCGACCAGACGACGAGCCCGAAGACGATCAACCAGGTCCAGTTGACGCCGATCTCGATTCCGGCGACCCGCGCGATCCGCACATTCGTCCGCATACGTTCTCGCTACCCGCTCGCGCGACCCTGACGCGGAACGCCCCGCGCGTGGCGTCTACGTGTCGCGGCCGGGGGTCGCGTGCATGCCGAACTGGCCGAACTTGCACGGGATCCGCGACGCCGTCGCGAGCTCGACGGCGACGCGGCCGCCGCGGAGCGCGAAGAGCGCGTAGAAGCAGCGCTGCCCGCCGTAGTCGCTGCACCAGTACCGGCCCGGGTTCCCCGGCCAGACGCTGCAATACGCCTGGCGGCCGCTCTCCGCGT
>DASQQF010000153.1:0-3974 GCA_035643535.1 Gaiellaceae bacterium | reverse complement strand
CGGGAGGCGCCGAGACCCTCGGTCGCCCCGCCGCGGCGGCGCCGCGCGTCCTGGTCGCCGAGGCGCGTGTCGCCGCCGACGGCGGCGCTGTCGAAGCCCTCGGGCATGATCTCGCCCTTGTTGATCCAGACCTTGACGCCGATGCGGCCCGCGGTCGTGCGCGCCTCGACGAAGCCGTAGTCGATGTCGGCGCGGATCGTGTGCAGCGGGACGCGGCCCTCGTTGTAGGTCTCGCGGCGGCTCATCTCGCCGCCGCCGAGGCGGCCCGAGCACTGGATCTTCACGCCGGCGGCGCCGGAGCGGATCGCCGACGCGAGCGCGCGCTTCATCGCGCGCCGGAAGGCGACGCGGTTGGAGAGCTGCTCCGCGATCGACTGCGCGACGAGCTTCGCGTCGAGCTCGGGGCGCTTGATCTCGTTGATGTTGATGTGGACGTTCTTCTGCGTCAGCGCGTGCAGCTCGCGCCGCAGCGCGTCCACCTCGACACCCGACTTGCCGATCACGATGCCGGGGCGCGCGGTGTAGATGTCCACGGTGATCCGCTGCTTGTCCTTGCGGATCAGGATGTCCGAGAGGCCCGCGTGCGAGAGCTTCGAGTAGATGTGCTCCCGGATGCGGACGTCCTCGAGGATGTACGCGGGGAACTCCTTCTTGCCCGTGTACCAGTTGGACTTCCAGTCGTGGATGACGCCGACCCGCAGGCCGCCCGGATGGATCTTCTGGCCCACGTTATGCCTCGCTCTCCGTAGCGTTCTCATCGCGCTTCGGCGCCTGCGGCGCCGAAGCGCTAGTGGTTCCACTCTCTTTCTCCGGCCGCGCAGCGGCCGCTGGTTGTTCTTGCGCCTGTGCAAGAACCACTGTGATGTGGCAGGTGCGCTTGCGGATGCGGGCGACGCGGCCGCGCGCGCGGGCGCGCCAGCGCTTCAGCGTCGGGCCCTCGTCGGCGTAGGCCGCCGCGATGACGAGGTCGTCGCCCGACCAGTGCAGGTCGGGGCGCGACTCGGCGTTCGCTATCGCCGAGCGGAGCACCTTCTCCACGTCCTTCGCGACGGCGCGCGTCGAGAAGGCGAGGATCGTCCGCGCCTCCGGGACGGAGCGCCCGCGGATGAGGTCGGTGACGAGCCGCGCCTTGCGCGCGCTCGAGTGCACCCACTTCGCCTGGGCGCGAACCGTCTGCCGCTCTGTCTCGACCGCCGCCATGTCCCTACCGCTTGACCTTCGCCGCCCGGTCGCCGGCGTGCCCGCGGAACGTGCGCGTGGGCGCGAACTCGCCGAGCTTGTGGCCGACCATCTGCTCCGAGATGAACACGGGCACGTGCTTGCGGCCGTCGTGGACGGCGATCGTGTGGCCGACCATCTCCGGGAAGATCGTCGACGCGCGCGACCAGGTGCGCACCATGTTCTTCGAGCCGGACTCGTTCATGGCCTGGATCCGGGCCAGCAGCCGCTCCTCCACGAACGGCCCCTTCTTCGACGACCTCGACATCAGCGACGGCCCTCCTTGCCGCGGCGCCGGCCGCGGACGATCAGCTTGTCCGATTCCTTGTGCTTCGCGCGGGTGCGCTTGCCGAGCGTCGGCACGCCCCACGGGGTGACCGGGTGCCGGCCGCCCTTCGACTTGCCCTCGCCGCCGCCGTGCGGGTGGTCGACGGGGTTCATCGCGGATCCGCGCACCGACGGGCGCTTGCCGCGCCAGCGGCTGCGGCCGGCCTTGCCGCCCGTGATGTTCTGGTGGTCGACGTTGCCGACCTGGCCCACCGTCGCGCGGCACTCGAGCGGGACGCGGCGCATCTCCCCGGAGGGGAGGCGCAGCACGGCGAAGCCCGCGTCCTTCGCGACGAGCTGGACGCCCGAGCCGGCGGAGCGCGCCATCTTCGCGCCCTGGCCGGGCTTCAGCTCGACGGCGTGGACGAGCGTGCCGGTGGGGATGTTCTCGAGCGGGAGCGCGTTGCCGACCTTGATGTCGGCGCCCGGTCCGGACTCGACGGACGAGCCGACGCGGAGCTGCGCCGGGGCGAGGATGTACGCCTTGGCGCCGTCCGCGTAGTGGAGCAGCGCGATGCGCGCCGACCGGTTCGGGTCGTACTCGATCGCGGCGACCTTCGCGGGCACGCCGTCCTTCTGGCGCTTGAAGTCGATCACGCGGTAGCGGCGCTTGTGGCCGCCGCCCTGATGGCGCGTCGTGATGCGGCCGTTGTTGTTGCGGCCGCCCTTCTTCGCGAGCGGGGCGAGCAGGCTCTTCTCCGGCTCCGAGCGCGTGACCTCCTCGAACGTGGAGACCGACATGAAGCGGCGTCCCGGCGAGGTCGGCTTGTAGCGGCGGATCGGCATTACAGCTGGGCCCCCTCGAAGATCTCGATCGAGTCGCCCGGCTTGAGCTGGACGACGGCCTTCTTCCAGCCGGGCCGCGTGCCGCGCGTGAGGCCGCGGCGCTTCGGCTTCGGCTGCACCTTGACGATGTTGACGGCCACGACCTTGACGTCGAAGAGCTCCTCGACCGCCTGGCGGACCTGCGTCTTGTGCGCGTCCTGGTGCACCTTGAACGTGTAGCGGTTCTGGACGATCTGGCCGTAGCTCTTCTCGGAGACGACCGGCGCGATCAGGACCTGTCCCGGATGGAGGCTCACTGTTCCCGCTCCCGGCGCCGGCCGAGCCGGCGCCTCCGCTCCTTGATGAGCTCCGTCGAGCCTACGCTCACGACGCCCTCCCCTGGACGAGCGGGAGCGCCGCCTCGCTGACGAGCAGCGAGCGCGCCCACACGACCTGCGCGACCTCGAGCTCCGACGGCATGGTGACGGCCGCGCGGTCGAGGTTGCGGAACGACTTGATCAGGCCGACCTCGTCCTCGGTCGCGACGACGAGCAGCGGCAGCTCCTGGCCCCACGTCGCGACGACCTCGGCCGCCTTCTTCGTCGACGGCTCCTCGAACGCGCCGCCGTCGAGGAGCCCGAGGCTCCCGGCCTGCGCGTGGTCGGAGAGCGCGGCGCGGAGCGCGGCGCGGGCGGCCTTGCGGTTGACCTTGAGCTCGAACGAGCGCGGGGTCGGCGGGAACACGACGCCGCCGCCCGTGAACTGCGGGGCGCGGATCGTGCCCTGGCGCGCGCGGCCGGTGCCCTTCTGGCGCCACGGCTTCGAGCGGCCGCCGGAGACGAGCGAGCGGTTCTTCGCCGCGCGCGTGCCCTGGCGGCGCGCGTTCAGCTCGGCGCGCACGGCCTCGTGGACGACGTGCGGCTTGATCTCCGCCGCGAAGACGGCCTCGTCGAGCGAGACCTCCTTCTTCGCGCCACCGAGCAGCGGTGCCTTCGGTGCGGCCACTACCTCACGTCCTCTCTGATCTCGACGAGCCCGTTCTTCGGCCCGGGGACGGCGCCCTTCACGAGCAGGAGGTTCCGCTCGGGGTCGACCGCGTGCACGGTGAGCCCGACCTGGGTCGCGCGCTTGCCGCCCATCCGGCCGGCCATGCGGACGCCCTTGAACACGCGCGACGGCGTCGCCGACGCGCCGATCGAGCCCGGCTTGCGGATGTTGTGCGAGCCGTGCGTGACCGGGCCGCGGCCGAAGTTGTGCCGCTTGACCGTGCCCTGGAAGCCCTTCCCGATCGAGATGCCCGAGACCTTCACCTTGTCGCCGGCCTGGAACACCTCCACGGTGACGCTCTCACCCTGCACCGCCTCGGCGAAGTGCCCGCGGAACTCGACGAGGTGGCGGTACGCGCCGTCCACGCCGTTCTTCGCGAGGTGCCCGAGCTCGGCCTTCGAGACCTTCCGCTCGGCGACCGCGTCGTAGGCGAGCTGCACGGCCTCGTAGCCGTCGACGTCCGGGGTGCGGACGGCGACGACGGGGCACGGGCCCGCCTCGATCACGGTGACCGGGGTCACGTCGCCCGACTCCTCGTCGAAGAGCTGCGTCATGCCCAGCTTCCTGCCGAGGATGCCTCTCATCGCGCCATCACAGCTTGATCTCGATGTCGACGC
>DASQQF010000152.1:0-12022 GCA_035643535.1 Gaiellaceae bacterium | reverse complement strand
GAGGCGGAGGCGGGCGCAGAGGGAGGCGGCAACCGCGGCGATTCCGAGCCCGGTGCGGGCGTCCGCAGGCGCGGCCGCCGAGACGACCAGGAGCGCGAGGGCGCAGGCCTGGGCGATCGAGGCCACCGCCAGCCTGCCGTGGAAGGCGATGAAGAGGAGGTGGCGGCGTAGGTCCGGCACGAGGCGAGCGAGGAAGCGGGCGGCGAAGGCCGCCGGGATGGCGAGCAGGAGGAGCGGCCCGATCCGATCGCCGAGGGTATCGCCCGTCACGCGGCTGGCCACCCAGACGATGAGGAAGATCAGATAGGAGAGGCGGGCGACGAACAAGCGGAGAACGAGCTCGACGTTCGTGGCGCTGTGCGCGGCTCGCGGGTCGGCTCGAACGGCATCGCGGAAGCCGGCGGCGGCGGCGGCGAGGTTGCCGGCGCGGCCGAACCGGCTGGCGGCGAGCTGCCGGCGGGCCAGCGCGTCGTGGGACGGGCTGTACTGCGGGTCGAGCGCGAGCGCCGCCCTGAAGGACCGCCCGGCTTCGGCGTGGTTCCGCCGCAAGTCGTTCGCAAGCCCGAGCGCATGGTGGGCGCCCGGTTCGCTCGGCGCCAGCGCGACGGCACGTTCCGCCGCCGCGACCGCTTCGTCCACGTCCCGGCTTGCGACGATGAGAGAGATCGCCAGCCGCCGATGCGTCTGCCAGTCGTGCGGCTCGGCAGAGACCGCTTCATGCGCAGCCGCGATCGCGCCGTCCAGGTCGCCGAGCTGCTGCAGCGCGACGCTGCGTAGCCGGTGCGGCCAGCCGTTTCCGGGCTCCAGCGCGGCGGCCCGCTCCGCTGCGTCGAGTGCCGCCTCTGCATCGTCGACTCCGATCCGTGTCTGAGCGAACAGGCACCACGCCGGGGCGAGGCCGGGCTCGCTCGCGAGAAGTCCTCGCAACAGCGAGGCTGCCTCGTCGAACCGGCCGAGCTCGATGAGGGCCTGCGCGCGCTCGAGCCGAGGAACGAGCTGATCGGTCGTGTCGGAGCTCACACCAGTCGCCGCTTGCGCATGTACGCGAGGAGCTCGTCGTACCTGCCGTCCTCGTTCCCGTACTGCGCGACGTTTCTCGCGGTCTGCAGCCACGGGCCGATCGACGGTTGTACCTCCGACAGAGCAGTCTCGAGGTCCGGCGTCTCGATCATCCGCACCTTGCCGCTGCGGGCGGAGTCGAGCAGGGCACGCTCGGCCGCCGTCTCGCAGATGTGTGCGAGGTCCGCACCGGAGTAGCCCTCCGTCTGCTCGACGAGCTTGCGCGTGTCGATGTTGGCGATCAGCCGGCCGCGCAGGTGGTAGCGGAGGATCGCCTCACGTGCATGGGCATCCGGGGGCAGCACCAGGACCGTCCGGTCGAACCTGCCGGGGCGCTGTAGAGCGACGTCGACGTCCCACGGGTGGTTGGTGGCGCCGAACACGAAGACACCCTCGTTGTCGCCCGCCAGCCCGTCCATCTCCGAGAGGAGCTGGTTGATGGTGCCTCGGGCCGCTGTGTGGCGCAGCTGGCTGCGCTTGAGGCCGAGCGCGTCGAGTTCGTCGAGGAAGACCACGCACGGCCGGTTTCGGCGGGCCGTGTCGAATATCTCACGCAGATTGCGCTCGCTCTGACCCACGTACATGTCGAGCACGTCCGCCCCCGCCACGGGCAAGAAGTGAGCGTCGAGCTCACCCGCCAGGGCGCGCGCGATGAAGGTCTTTCCGCAACCTGGCGGGCCGTACAAGAGCAGCCCGCCCTGCAGCGACATCCCGTACAGCTGCCTCAGCTCGGGGTTGCGAAGCGGGGCGAGGAAGGCCGCCTCGAGGCGGGCCTTCACCTCCTCCATGCCGCCGACATCGGCCAGCCGGACGGTGGGAGCCTCGATGTCCCATGCGTCCTTGTCCATGACCACCGGCCCGTCGGCGAACATCGGCGGGACGATGTCGGACAACTGCGCGTCGAGGTCGCGGAGAATGTCGTCGCCGCCGCCGCCGCCATCCTCTGCCACCGGCGGCTCGGCCTCGGCCCGGTCACCCGAGACCAGGCGCAACGCCTTCTCGTTCTGCGGATCGCGTACGAGCACCTGCGCCGCCTCCCGCACGGCCTCTTCCCGCTCCCCGGCCGCCGCCAGGAGCTCGGCCAGATGCAGCCGCAGCTCCACGTCATCGGGTGCGGCCTCTACTGCCGCGCGCAGACTCGCCAGCAAGCGCTCGGAACCCACAGCCCAGTTATCGACTAGTCCGCCAGCGACTTGAAGACAGAGGACGACTTCAGAAGCGGCTCGATCGCGCGGAGGCGGCCTGCCGCATCGACGACGCGGTAGAAGTCGAGCGCGCGGGCCAGCTGCAGCTGCGCCTCCCCGGTACGGCCTTCCTCGGCAAGCTGCTCGGCCGCACGCGTTCGCGCCTCTGCGGCATCCGGCAGCGACCCGATCCGGTCGAGGAGATCGGCCGCGGTCGCGTAGTCGCCGAGCGCATAGGCGCGCGCCGCGTCCACCCACGGCGAGGGCCGCGCACCGGCGAGTGCCGGCGCCAGCTCGCGCTCCAGGCCGAGCGAGTGTGCGGCCTCGGCGAAGCTCGCGGTCGCGATGATCGCGAACTGCAGCTCCGCTCCGTGGGAGAGGACGTCGAGGAACTCGGCGGCGAGCGGCTCCGCCTGCTCGAATGCACCGACGCGGGTGAGGACGTAGGCGGCGAACGGGATCAGGTAGTGGCGGACCTGCGGCTGCTCGATCTCGCGAGCATGCGAGAGTGCGAGCTCGACGTCGGCGACGGCTCCGGCCTCGTCGCCCCGGGCCGCACGGATCGCGGCGCGCACGATCCAGACCTGGCCGATGAGATAGTGCCGGGGGCCGAGCAGGAACTCCTCGCAGACGCGGAGGGCCTCGGTCCAGTTGCCGGACCGGTAGTGGTGGTCGCTGAGAACGCCGAGCGACCAGCGCCGCTCGTCGGCGGAGCCGATCCGCTCGGCGACGGCGGCGGCCGCGAGCCGTGCCTCGGTCGAGCCGCGGACGTCGCCGAGGATCTCCTTCGAGACGGCGGTGTTGTTGAGCGCGCGGGAGGCGACGCCGAGCGCGCCCGCTGCCGCCGCCTCGTCGGCGGCCCGCGCCAGGTCTTCGAGGCCGCCTGCGTCCCCGAGGCATGCGCGGGCGGTGCCGACGTTCGTCAGAGATTCGAGCGCGCCCTGATGCCAACCGACCTCTTCCGCAAGGGCGTACGCCTCTCTCGCGAGCTCGAGCTGGGCGTTGCTGTCGCCGTCGAGGCCGGCGTGCGAGGCGCGGCTCAGGAGGAGCATGACGTGAGACCGGCTCGGGGGGACCGCGGCGAGGAGCCGGCCCGCGCGGTCCCGGTGGGCGTCCACCCGGTCGAGGCGGCCGCGGTGCCAGACAGCCCGCGCGAGCAACAGCTCCGCCTCGGCCGCCCGTGCGGGAGTTCCGGCGGCCTCGAGCGCTTCGCTCGCCTCCGCCAGGAGCTCGACGTCGCCGCCGACTGACGTCATCACCGGCGCGGCTCGGCGGAAGAGCAGCTCCGCCCGCTCCGGATCGCCCTCGGGCCACAGTCGGAGCGCCGCCTCGTAGAAGCGCCTCGCGGTCGCGGGCGCGTACAGCGACGCGGCGCGATCGCCGGCGTCGCGGAGCGCGAGCCGCGCCGCCCCGCCCAGTTCCGAGGTGTCGACTCTGGCCGCCTCGGCGAGCTCGAGTGCGTGCAGGTAGTGGTGCGCGAGCAGCTCGGCCTGGTCGTCCGGCCGTCCGAGCGACTCGATCCAGCCCGCGGCCTTGCGGTGCCGCTCGGCGCGGGCGGCGCGCGGGATCTGCCCGTAGGCGACGTCGCGAATGAGCAGGTGCCGGAACGCGTATTCGGCCTCGCTCGCGACCGACGACCTGCGCGACCGCTGGACGAACTCCTTCCGCTCGAGCCGGTGGAGCAGCTCGTCCGCCTGCCAGCGGCTGACGCCGCCGACAGCCTCGACCGCGCCGAGCCAGAACACGTTCCCGACCACCGCGGCATCCTGCAGCAGGCGCTTCTCGTCGTCCGGCAGCGCGTCGATCCGCGCGGCGACGATCCCCTGCACCGTCTCGGGCAGCGTGTCGACGTCGTCTCCCTCGGCGAGTGCCCGCGCATACTGCTCCGCGTAGAGCGGATTGCCGCCGGCGCGCGCCAGCACCGCCGACCGAAGCTCCTCGTCCGCTCCGCCGAGCACGTACGCGACCAGCTGCGCCGCCTCGTCGTCCCCCAGCGGCGACAGCGACAGCGAGAACGCGTTCGGCTTGCCGCCGCCCCAGCCGGGCCGCCGTTGCAGCAACTCGGGCCGTGCCGTCGCCAGGACGAGCAGCGGCACCTGCCCCGCGCGGTCGACGAGGCCGTCCACGAAGTCCAGCAGCGCGTCGTCGGCCCAGTGGAGGTCCTCGAAGACGAGCACGAGAGGCCGCTGCTGTGCGAGAGCCTCGAGGAAGCTCCGCCATGCGGCGGCCGCCTCGTCGAAGCTCGAACCCCCCTCGTCGGCGAGACCGGCGAGCGGCTTCAGGTGCCGCTCGAGCCAGACGGCCTCGCCCGTGTCGGTGGCGACGGCGGCAACCGCCTGTCGCAGCTTCGCCCCCGCCTGCTCGGACGAGTCGCTCTCGAGGATCCCTGCCTGGCCCTTCACGATCTCACCGAGGGCCCAGAAGGTGACGCCCTCGCCGTACGGCAGCGAGCGGCCCTGCCGCCACGCGACGAGCTCCGGGTCGTCGTCGACCGCGCGTGAGAGCTCGAGGACGAGCCGGCTCTTGCCGATCCCGGGTACGCCGACGAGCGTCACGAGCTGCGCGGCCCGTTCCTCCCGCACACGTTCGAGGGTTGCGACGAGCAGGTCGAGCTCCCGCCGGCGGCCCACGAGCGGCGTCGAAGCGTGCCGCGTGACGTCGACGCCGAACCGTGACCGCGCCCGCAGCGCCTCCCACGCCGGCACCGGCGCGAGCTTCCCCTTCGCGACGACCGGCTCGACCTCGCGGTAGTCGAAGACGTCCGCCGTCGCACGATGCGCCAGCTCCCCCACGAGCACGCCGTTCAGCGGCGCCGCTGCCTGCAGCCGCGCCGCCACGTTGACGACGTCGCCGGCCACCATCGCGTCCCCCTCCTCGGGCCGCGCGTCCAGCGTGACCAGCGCCTCGCCGCTGTTCACGGCGACCCGCACCTGCAGCTCGTCGCCCTGCTCCTCCGCCCAGTCGCGGATCGCGAGCGCCGCCCGCACCGCCCGCTCCGGGTCGTCCTCGTGTGCGACCGGAGCGCCGAACACCGCCATCACGGCGTCGCCGATGAACTTCTCCACGCTGCCGCCGAACCGCTCCAGCTCGGTCCGCAGTCGCGCGTGGTAGCCGGCGAGCAGCGAGCGCACGTCCTCGGGGTCGAGCTGCTCCGCGCGCGCCGTGAACCCGACCAGGTCCGCGAACACCACCGTGACGATCTTCCGCTCCTCGCGCGCGCGCCCCTGCGTCCCATCCGACAGTGCGGCACGGCAGAACGGGCAGAACGGGAACTCGCCCGGCAGTTCGTGCCCGCAGCTCGGACAGGTCGGCACCGCCCGAGTGTAGGACTTGGCCCGAACCGCCTCCAGCTCGGCCGCGCCTGGGGGCGGCCGACCGGCTGCTTCCGCGAGTTCCGGTTACGACTCGGCCGCGCGCGGCTCACGCCGGCGCGGGGCTGCGCCGTTCTCGTGCTCGCCGTTGCGGCTGAACGTCCGCGCCTCGGCGCTCAGCGCCGCGTCGAGGTCGATCGCCGCGGGCTCGACCCGCGTCGCGCAGTAGGGGCAGATCTGCCAGAGCGGCTCGAGCGGAGCGTCGCAGCTTGCGCACGCCTGCCGGAGCGTCGTCGCGCAGACCGGGCAGACGAGGTAGTCGGACTCGACCGCCGTGCTGCAGACCGGGCAGCTCGGCCGTGACCGCCCGAGATGGTGCTCGAGCGCCCGCAGCTCTGCGTTCCGGGAGCGGACGTCCTCGAGCGTCTCGGCCGGGCGGAACAGCAGGTACACGAGCGGCCCGAGGAACGGCACGAGGCCGAGCAGGCTCGCGACGCCCACCAGCCACGGGTCGTCGATCCTGCGCCGCGCGTCCTTGTAGACCCAGTACGCGAGTGCGAGCCAGAAGACGACGGCGAGGAAGACGACCACGTTCCGCGCGACGATGAAGGCGGTCGAGTGGAAGACGTTGTGGATGGACGAGAACGTGGAGAGCAGCGGAAGGGTGTTCACGCGGCGAAAGATCCCCCGCCCCGGTCCGCCGCAAACGCCGGGAGCCGGAGCCTCACAAAATCTGTATGTTCCCTCGCCTGCGGATGGGGGTCGGTCCGGTCAGCTGCGTGTACCACGCCTACGATGCCGGCGAGCTCGTCGCCACCGGCCGGCTGACCCTGGACGCGGCGCCCGAGGTGGGGACGGAGCTGCGGCTGAACGGCCGGGTCCTCGTCGTCCGCGAGGTCGTCTTCAGCGAGGGCCTCGCACGCCTCACCCTCGAGCCGCGTTAGGAGCGACGAGCCGGAAGTACCATCGCGGCGTGGCCGAGCTGCGGACCGAGCGCCTCCTCCTCCGGCAGTGGCGCGACTCCGATCTCGAGCCGTTCGCGGCGCTGAACGCCGACCCCGAGACGATGCGCTTCTTCCCCGCCCCGCTCGCGCGGGAGGAGAGCGACGCGATCGCCGAGCGGGCCCGGCGGCACCTCGAGGAGGAGGGCTGGGGGCTCTGGGCCGTCGAGGTCGCCGGCGGCCCGCCGTTCGCCGGCTTCGTCGGCCTCGCACGACCGAGCTTCGAGGCGCACTTCACGCCCGCGGTCGAGGTCGGCTGGCGGCTCGCGCGCGAGCACTGGGGCAACGGCTACGCCACCGAGGCCGGGCGCGCCGCCCTCGCGTTCGCGTTCGTCGAGCTCGGCCTCGCCGAGGTCGTCTCGTTCACGTCGAAGCTGAACGCGCCGTCGTGGCGCGTGATGGAGCGGCTCGGGATGGCGCGCGACCCGGAGGACGACTTCGACCATCCGCGCCTGCCGCCTGGCCATCCCCTCCGGCCACACGTCCTCTACCGGCTCGCGGGAGGAGCACGGTAGCCGTTTCCGAATCTGCAACATGGAGCACAATTGGCGCACGTGGGAGACGATCGCGGCCGTCACGAGGGCGGGTCGCGCGGCCGGCGGCCGCTGCAGCCCCGCGTGGACGTCGAGCTCGAGCAGCTCTTCGCCGCGCGTCACGCCCGCCTGCGCCGACGCACCCGGCGGCGCAGGAGGAGCCTGCTGCTCGTCTTCGCGCTCATGCTCGCGGCGACCGTCGCGCTCGGTGTCGCCACCGCCGCGTTCACCGGGTCGCAGCTCCTCTCGTCCTGCACCCTCACCGACCTGCGCCCGCTCTCGCTCGGCGCGAACTCGTTCCTCTACAACTCCGACGGCAGCCTCCTGGGCGTCGTCCCCTCGGCGACGAACCGCCAGCCCGTGAAGCTCGACCACATGTCGCCGTGGCTGCCGGAGGCGACGGTCGCGATCGAGGACAGCCGCTTCTGGCAGCACGGCGCGCTCGACTACCAGGGGATCTTCCGCGCCTTCTACCAGGACGTCTCGCAGGGGCGGATCGTCCAGGGCGGCTCGACGATCACGCAGGAGCTCGTCCGCAACCTCTACATCGGCAACCCCCAGCGGACGTTCGCGCGCAAGATCCGCGAGGCCTGCCTCGCCCAGAAGCTCTTCCAGCGGATGACGAGGAAGCAGATCCTCGCCGCGTACCTCAACGAGGTCTTCTACGGGCGGCACGCGTTCGGCGCGCAGGCAGGCGCGCAGACGTACTTCTCGACGACGGCGGCGAAGCTGACGCTGCCGCAGGCGGCGCTGCTGGCGGGCCTGCCGCAGGCGCCCACCACCTACGACCCGTTCGTCGACCCGCGGCTCGCGCGTGTCCGGCGCAATCAGGTCCTCTCGGCCATGTGGCGGAACGGCTACATCTCCGAGGGGCGCTACCTGCTCGCCCGCAAGAAGCCGCTCGAGCTCCACCCCGGCACGCTGTACACGTCGCAGCGTCAGCCGAACTTCTTCGGCTGGGCGCAGCAGCAGCTCGCGAACCGCTTTGGCGCCCGCCGTGTCGAGGCGGGAGGGCTCAACGTGCGGACGACGCTCGACCCGCGCCTGCAGCACGAGGCGCTCGCTTCCTTCGAGAGCGTTCTGCGCACGCCGAGCGACCCCGCCGCCGCGCTCGTCGCCATCGACCCGCGAACCGGGGCGGTCAAGGCGATGGTCTCCTACCTGCCCGATCACCGGAAGATGCAGTTCAACCTCGCCTCGCAGGCCCACCGCTCGACGGGCAGCGCCTTCAAGGCGATCACGCTGGCGACGGCCCTCCACCAGGGCGTCTCGCTCTACTCGACCTTCTACGGGCCGTCCGAGCTCTTCATCACCGACCCGCAGTGCGCGACGAACGGCGGGCCGTGGGACGTGCACAACAACGCGGACGAGTCGGCGGGGACGATGAACCTCTTCGACGCGACCGCGTACTCGGTGAACACGATCTTTGCCCAGCTGATCGCGAAGCTCGGGGTGCGGAACGTCATGGCGATGGCGCACCGGATGGGAGTCACGACCCGCGGTCGCAACTTCAAGCCGGCCTGCGCGATCACCCTCGGCGCCGTCGGCTTCACGCCGCTCGAGCTCACCGACGTCTACGCGACGATCGCCTCCGGCGGCGTCCACCACGCGCCGCAGGCGTTCCGCTCGGTGCGCACCTCGAACGGACGGGTGATCGAGCGGCTGACCACGCAGGGCGACCGTGTGCTCACGCCGAACCAGGCCGCGCTCGAGATGCAGGCGCTCGCGGGCGTGATCCAGCACGGCACCGGCACGGCGGCGACGCTGAATCGCCCGGCCGCCGGCAAGACCGGCACCGCCGAGAACTACCAGGACGCCTGGTTCTGCGGCTTCGTCCCGCAGCTCGCGACCTGCGTCTGGATCGGATATCCGAAGGGCGAGATCCCGATGTACGGCGTCGAGGGCGTACCCGAGATGTTCGGGGGCACGCTGCCGGCCGAGATCTGGCACGGCTTCATGTCGCAGGCGGTCGCTCCGTACCCGGTCGAGAATTTCCCGACGCCGACGAGCTACAGCGGCACGTACATCAGCGGTACCGGCACGTACGGCTGGTCGCCCTACTACTACACGACGCCGAGCTCCACGACCACGAGTGGGACCACGACGACCGGGTAGGGCCCGACGATGGCCCGCTACCCGCTGAACCGGGTCGACGACGTCGTCGGCGACGCGATCGAGCGGCTGATCCGTGCTCATCACCGCCGGCGCCTGACCCGCCGTGGCAGCCGCACGGCGATCGACCCGGGGTTGGAGGGATGGGCCGCAACGGCGTCCTTCGCGCCGCGCCGGTGCCGCGTCGAGCCGCTCGTGGACGGCGCCGAGGCGCTTTCGCGGATCAGCGAGGCGATCCGGGGCGCCCGCTCGCACGTCCACCTCGCCGGCTGGCACTTCTCCCCGTCGTTCCGCCTCGCGCCGGAGGGGCCGACGCTGCGTGAGCTGCTCGCCGAGGCAGCCGAGCGCGTCGACGTGCGCGTCCTGGCCTGGGCCGGGGCAGCCTTGCCGCTCTTCCACCCCGACCGGCGGGAGGTCCGCCGCGCCCGGGAAGAGCTCGTCCGAGGCACTCGCATCGCGATGGCCCTCGACGCGAACGACCGCTCTCCCCTCCACTGTCACCACGAGAAGCTCGTCGTCGTCGACGACGAGGTCGCCTTCGTCGGTGGGATCGACCTGACCGACTTCTCCGGCGACCGGCTCGACTCGAGCGAGCACCCGCGCCGTCCCGGCCTCGGCTGGCACGACAGCTCGACGCTGCTCGAGGGGCCGCTCGTCGGCGACGCGGCGCGCCACTTCCTCATGCGCTGGCGTGCGGTCGCCGACGACGCCTCGTCCGAGCCGCGGGAGCCCGCCGAGGTGACCGACGGCATCGAGGCGCAGCTCGTGCGAACGGTGCCCGAGCGACTCTATGCGCGCTGTCGCGACGGCGAATGGTCGATCCTCGAGAGCTATCTGCGCGCGCTGCGCTCGGCCGAGCGCTTCGTCTACCTGGAGAGCCAGTTCCTCTGGTCGCCGGAAGTGACGTTCGTGCTCGCCGACAAGCTACGGCACCCGCCGCGCGACGACTTCCGCGTCCTCGCCCTCCTGCCGGCGCGGCCGAACAACGGCTCCGACGACAGCCGCGGCCAGGTGGGGATGCTGATCGACGCCGACGAGGAGGCCGGCGACGACACGACCCGTTTCCTCGCCTGCACGCTCTACCAGCCCGGCGAGGGCGGGAACCCGGTGTACGTCCACTCGAAGGCCGCCGTCGTCGACGATACGTGGCTGACGATCGGCTCGGCGAACCTCAACGAGCACTCGCTCTTCAACGACACCGAGCTCAACGTCGTCACCCGTGACGAGGCGCTCGCGCGCGAGACGCGGCTGCGGCTGTGGGCCGAGCATCTCGAGCGGCCGCGCGAGGACGTCGCCGGCGACCCGGCGCGCGTCTTCGACGAGCTCTGGAAGCCCCTCGCGCAGGAGCGGCTCGAGCGCCGCCGACGCGACGGGTGGGCCGACGGCAAGCTGACCCTCCTCCCGCGCGTGTCCCGCCGCTCGCAGGCCCTTTGGGGCCCGCTCAACGGCCTCCTCGTCGACGGCTGACGACCTCTCGCGTCGAGCGAATCGACAAGCCGCGCCGACGGCAGGCCGACGGCAGGCCGACGGCAGGCCGACGGCGAGCCGACGGCACGTTGCGTGTGTGTGACGCGAGGCCGCCCGAACTGTCAGGAGGCGGAGCTCTCAGGAGAGGTCGAGCAGGCCCGACAGCGAGGAGGAGAGCAAGCCCTACGGCGGGGAGGAGAGCAAGCCCTACAGCGGGGCGGAGAGCAAGCCCTACAGCGGGGCGGCGAGCGCGTCCTCGGTCGTCGCGTGGACGGAGAAGTGGCGGTCGAGGCCCGACACCTCGAGCGCGCGCCGCGTCTCGAGCCCCGGCGAGGCGAGCCGGAAGGCGCGCCGGTCGGACATCCTCGAGCGCGCCTCGATCAAGACTCCGAGCGCCGTCGAGTCGACGAAGCGCACCTGCTCGAGGTCGATGACGAGCAGCTCCGGCTCCTGGGCGCAGCAGTCGAGCAGCGCGGCCCGCACCTCCTCGGCGTTGTACAGGTCGAGCTCGCCCGCGAGCGAGACGACCACGCTGCCGTTCCGGCGCTCCACGCCGAGGACCGGCGACTCCCGTCCCCCGGATGCTCCCGTGCTCGATGCAGCCGCGTCCGCCACCGGATCTCCTTTCCTGGGCCAGCCACGGCGCCCTCCACCGCGGCCCGGTCATTCAAGCAAGCGCGATGATGCCCTGCCAGGCCCGCCGTCAAGCCTGCGGCGGCTGTGAGAATGGCGGCATGGAGGTCGCCGAGGTCGCCGCGCGCGCCGCCGGGGAGAACTTCCCGGTCGGCTCCGTCCTCTTCCCGCGCCCGCTGCGCGGACACGTGCGCGCGCTCTACTGCTACGCGCGGCTCGTCGACGAGCTCGGCGACGCGTACGACGGCGACCGCCTCGCGGCGCTCGACGAGCTCGAACGTGAGGTCGACGCGGCGTTCGCCGGTGAGGCGACGTGGCCGGTGCTGCGGAACGTCCAGCCGACGATCCGCGAGTTCGACCTGCCGCGCGAGCCGTTCCTCCGCCTGATCGAGGCGAACCGGATGGACCAGCGGATCGCCGGATACGAGACGTGGGCCGACGTGAAGCGCTACTGCGTCCACTCGGCCGACCCGTGCGGTCGCCTCGTGCTCGGCGTGCTGCGCAGGCTCGACGAGCCGGAGCTGGTCGAGGCGAGCGACTCGGTGTGCACCGGGCTCCAGCTCGTGAACTTCCTCCAGGACGTTCCGCGCGACCTGGAGCTCGGCCGCGTCTACCTGCCGGCCGAGGACAGGCGCCGCTTCGGCGACCCGGCGCTCGACCGGCCGAGCGACGAGCTGCGGGCGCTGCTCCGCTTCGAGGCGGCGCGGGCGGCGGAGCTGCTC
>DASQQF010000151.1:0-4708 GCA_035643535.1 Gaiellaceae bacterium | reverse complement strand
CGCACGCCTCGTCGCCGGAGGCTTGTCGAACCCGGCAATCGCGGCCACGCTCTTCCTCTCGGTAGCGACCGTCAAGACGCACGTCTCGCACATCCTGCGGAAGCTCGCCCTGGACTCGCGCGTGCAGCTTGCGAGCTGGCTGGCTGCTCACGACCCAGGCACAGCGACGGCGGACCGGTAGCCGCTCGGAGCACGGGTTCGGCCCGTCGGGGCGCTTCTGCTTTCCTGTCGGAAGCCGAGAGAGCTCGACCCCTTCTCGGGCACGAAGGGATCTCACCCGCGATCGCGGCGACAGGTCTCTCCTCAGGAGGGGCGCCCATGGGGGCGCGCCCGCGCAGAATCTGCCCCGAGAATCTGTCCCCAGATCGACTGCTTGGCAGTTGCCGCAATCCTGCGGCGGGGTGTTTGCAGGTATTTCAGATTCCGCCCTGCCACCGGCGAGCTTCGACCCCCTCCTCAACAAGGAGGTGCTCTACGGTGTCAGTGACGGCAACAGGTAACCCCCGATTTGCAGTGGCTTCGTTCTCTAGAGAGAGCCCTCTGACGGACTCGAACCGTCGACCCCCTCCTTACCATGGAGGTGCTCTACCAACTGAGCTAAGAGGGCTGGTCGGGCGATTGTAGCCCCGCACTGCCCGGGGCCCGGAGTACGCTGGCGCCGTGGTCGTGCGGCGAGCGCTGACGGTCGAAGAGGGGTCGCTCGGCGAGGCGCCGCTGTGGCCCGGAGCCGCCCTTGTCGCCTCCGCCGGGCTCTACGCCGACCTGCCGTCGCGCTTCATCGCCGGCCCTGACGCGGGGGCGTTCGGGATCGTCCGCTGGGTCGTGCCCGCGCTCACGGTCCTCGTCCTCGCCGCGCTCGTCGTCATCCGGCCGCGGGGGCGTCTCGTCGGCGCCCTCGACTGGCCGGCGCGGCGGCTCCATCTCACGCGTCGGTGGCTCGCGATGGGGACGATCGCCGTCGTCAGCGCCGCGAACGCGGCGTCGATCGGCCTGCTCGTCCACCTGCTCCTCCACGGTGCCGCCGCGAACGCGTCGCTCCTCCTCCGCGCGGCCGTACACATGTGGGCGGTGAACGTGCTCCTCTTCGCGCTCTGGTACTGGCAGCTCGACGGCGGCGGCCCGGTCGCGCGGCCGCAGTGCCCGCCGGCCGGCCGCGATTTCCTCTTCCCGCAGCAGACCGATCCCGCCCTGCTCGAAGGCGGCTGGCGGCCGCTCTTCCTCGACTACCTCTACGTCTCGTTCACGAACGCGTCGGCGTTCAGCCCGACCGACACGATGCCGCTCAGCCGCTGGGCGAAGATGCTCATGCTCGTCCAGTCGGCGATCAGCCTCGCCCTCGCCGTCATGGTGGTGGCGAGGGCGGTGAACATCCTGCGCTGAGAAGATGAAGATGGGGGCGGGAGGATTCGAACCTCCGTAGGCTGAGCCGACGGGTTTACAGCCCGTTCCCTTTGGCCGCTCGGGCACACCCCCGCTTGGGGAGCGCCATTGTAGCTTTGGAGGGTGGCGAGCTACGACGTGGCGATCGTCGGCGCCGGGCCGGCCGGATCGACGGCCGCGTACCGCCTTGCGCGGGCGGGCGCACGCGTCCTGCTCCTCGACAAGGCCACCTTCCCGCGCGACAAGCCGTGCGGCGGCGGCGTGACCGGACGCGCCGCCCGGCTGCTGCCGTTCTCGCTCGAGCCCGTCGTGGAGGACGTCGTCGAGCGGCTCGATTGCGGGCTCCGTTACCGGCACCGCTTCTCGCGGCGAGCGCGCGCGCCGCTCGCGTACATGACGCAACGGCGCCGCCTCGACCACTTCCTCGTGCAGCAGGCGGCCGTGGCGGGCGCCGAGGTGCGGGAGGACGTGACCGTCGACGCGCGAGAGCTCGACGCGCGGCTCGTGATCGGTGCCGACGGCTGCAACGGATCGTCGGCGAAGCAGCTCGGGCTCGCCCGAGGCATCGTCCACGGCGTCGCGCTCGAGGCGAACTACCCGCACGAGGCCCGCTTCGCGCACGCGATGCTCGTCGAGATCGGCGTCATCCGCGGCGGTTACGGCTGGATCTTCCCCAAGGGCGACCACGTCAACGTGGGCGTCGGCGGGAACGCGGAGGAGGGGCCGCGGCTGCGCGGCGAGCTGCGGCGGCTCTGCGAGGTGTACGGGATCGACGCCGACGCGGCCGCCGACACGCGGGGGTACCGGCTGCCGATGCGGCCGGCGGGGAGCGAGCTCGCCCGCGGCAACACGGCGGTGATCGGCGACGCGGCCGGCCTCGTCGACCCGTTCTCGGGCGACGGGATGTACGAGGCGTTCCTCTCCGCGAAGCTCGTCTCCGAGGCGGCGCTCGACGTGCTCGCCGGCCGCGCCGACACGCTCGAGCCGTACCAGGCCGCCGTCGAGCGCCGGATCGTGCCGCTCACCCGCGCCGGCTGGGGGGCGAAGCGTGCGTTCGAACGCTTCCCGCGCACCACGTACGCGCTGGCGCGGCTGCCGCTCACCTTCCGCGCGCTCGAGAAGGTCCTCCGCGGCGAGCTCGCCGCCCCCGGCGACGCCCGCGGCGTCGAGCGCCTGGCGATCCGCGCCATCTACGCGGTCTCACGCCTTTCCGGCTAAAGGAAGACGCCTCCGAAGCCGATCTTGCGGAGGATGGACCTGCTCGGCCTGCTCCGGCTCGCCGTCGAACTCGGCGCGAGCGACATCCACCTCAAGACCGGCCGGACTCCCGTCGTCCGCCGCGACGGCGACCTGCAGGAGCTCGAGGGCTGGCCGACGCTCGACGCGGCCGACCTCGACGCCGTGCTCGTCATGGTCGCGATCCCCGAGAAGATCGAGGCGTTCTGCACGACCGGCGATCTCGACGTCGCCTTCCAGTCGGAAGGGCTGCCACGCTTCCGCGTCAACGCCTTCCGTCAGCGCGGCACGACGTCGTTCGCCTTCCGTGTCATCCCGGCCCTCGTCCCCGACTTCGCGCAGCTCGGCCTGCCGCCCGGGGTCGAGCGGCTCGCCTCCGAGAGCCGCGGCCTCGTGCTCGTCACGGGTGCGACAGGTTCCGGCAAGACGACGACGCTCGCCGCGATCGTCGACCACATCAACCGCAACCACCGCCACCACATCGTGACGATCGAGGATCCGATCGAGATCGTCCACGAGGACAAGGGCTGCGTCGTCAGCCAGCGCGAGGTCGGCCTCGACACCGCCTCGTTCAACGAGGCGCTGCGGCGCGCGCTCCGCCAGGACCCCGACGTGATCCTGATCGGCGAGCTCCGCGACGCCGAGACGGCGCAGATCGCGCTCCAGGCGGCGGAGTCGGGCCACCTCGTCCTCTCGACGCTGCACACGATCGACGCGGCCGAGACGTGCGGGCGCCTGATCGAGTTCTTCCCGCCCGAGAAGCAGAAGGTGATCCAGTCGATCCTCGCCGGCGTCCTCCGCGGCGTCGTCAGCCAGCGCCTGCTGCCGCGCGTCGACGGCGGCCGCGTCGCCGCGATCGAGGTGATGGTGACGAATGCGCGGATCGCCGACCTGATCCGCGAGGGGCGGGCCGACGAGATCACCGACGCGGTCGCGGAGGGCGAGTTCTTCCAGATGCAGACCTTCACGCAGGCGCTGATCGACCTCGTCCTCGCCGGCCGGGTCGAGCGGGAGCTCGCGGCGAACGCCGCCACGAATCGTCACGACTTCCTCGTCGCGCTCGAGCGATCCGAGAAGCTGCGGGCCGCGGAGCAGGCGGCAGCCGCGCCCGAGCCCCTCCCGGTGCCCGAGATCGAGGTGCCGGTTCCCGACGAGGCGGCTCCCACGGGTCTGCGCCTCGTCCCCGCGGAGTAGCGATGCGGCTGCGGCTCCTCACTCCGATCGTGGTCGCCCTCTCCCTCGCCGCGACGCTCGCGTCGACGGCGGGTGCGGACACCTTCATCGTCGTCAAGCGTGCGGGCACGAGGACGCTCGCGGCCACGCCGCCGCCCGCGGCGTTCCCGAACTTCCCCGGCTCCGTCGCGTTTCCGCCCTCGCTCTCGACGCCGCCGGCGCAGCCGATCGTGCTCGACCAGACTCAGCTGCTCTCGCTCTGGCAGAGCGCGGGCGCCGCCTACGGCATCCCCTGGCAGGTGCTGGCGGCGATCAACCAGGTGGAGTCGAACTTCGGGCGCAACATGGGGCCGAGCTCGGCCGGCGCCGTCGGCTGGATGCAGTTCATGCCGTCCACGTGGGTCGAGTGGGGGGTGGACGCGAACGGCGACGGCGTCGCAGATCCGTGGAACCCGTACGACGCGGTCTACGCGGCCGCCCGCTACCTCGCCGCCTCCGGCGGCGCGACCGACATCGCCCGGGCCGTCTTCTCCTACAACCACGCCGACTGGTACGTCCGCGAGGTGCTCCAGCTCGCGCACCTCTACCGCTCGGGCGGCTCGCTCCCGTTCTCGCTCGACCGGCTGCAACAGGCGCTCGACGGCGCGCGGCGCTCCGCGTCGGCTGCGAGCGTACGCGCGGCCGCCGCGGCCCGTCGCGTGCACGCCCTGCAGGGTGCGTTCGACCGCCTCGAGCGGCACGCGGCGAGCGCGAACCTCCTCTCGACGAGGCTCTCGCTCCAGGCGAGCGCGGGCCGGCTCGGCGAGCGGCTCGCCGCCGCCAGGGCTCGCGAAGCGCACGACCGGGAGGCGCTGCAGCAGGCGCAGGACGCCCTCACGCAAGCGCAGCAGCGGGCGGCTGCGCCGTCGTTCGACCCCGC
>DASQQF010000150.1:0-6852 GCA_035643535.1 Gaiellaceae bacterium | reverse complement strand
AACCTGGCGCGCGAACGCAAATAGCCGCGCCGAGCGGTGCTCGCCCAGACGTACTTCCCGCCCGCTCGGCCTCCGACTTTGCAACCGACACTGGGGGGTGTACGACTTGCGGCGCTCGATCTACGCCTGCGGGCTCCTGCTCGCGTTCGCAGGCACAATCACCGGCGGAGCTGCGGCCGCCGGCCACCACGGGAGCAGCGCCATGCGTGCACAGGCACGGGCGGCCCACTACTGGAACCACCGCATCCACGTCTGGCGCAGAGAGACGTGGCACTGGCAGCGTGTGATGGGCGTGCGGCTCCTGCACCGGCCGCGGCGCGTGCTCGCCTCCCGCTCCACGGACCGCCTGCGCCGCCTCGCGCACTGGTGGCGGCGGCGCGAGCACGTCGCGTGGAAGCGGTCGCGTCATCCACCGCTGCTCTCGGACTGGCTCTGTATCCACCGCTACGAGGGAGCCTGGAACGACTCCGGGGGCCCCTACTGGGGCGGGCTGCAGATGAACCTGTCGTTCCAGCAGCGCTACGGCGGCTGGCTCTTCCGGAAGAAGGGAACGGCCGACCACTGGACGCCGCTCGAGCAGATCTGGGTGGCCGTACGCGCATGGCGCGTGCGCGGCTTCTGGCCGTGGCCGAGCACGGCCCGCTACTGCGGCCTCATCTGAGCCGCAGGGCCTCGGCGCAGGTGCCGCGTCCGGACGTCTGCCGGGCGCGGCATCATTGTGCTGCCTTCATGACTTGACTTTGACATCATGGTGATGTCATACTGCAGCCATGCAGATCGAGGGCCACATCCAGGCGCTTCGCGAAGACCTCGTCCGCGTGGCCGCACTCGGGGACGATTCGACGACACGGGCAGCCGAGCTTCTCTCGGTCGCGCTCGAGTCCTCGGTCGCCCGGCGGGTCCAGGACGTGCTCGCGGAGGCCGCGCTCGAGCTCAACGCCCAGCTCGACGCCGCACACGTCGAGATCCGTATCGCCGGCCGCGACCCGGAGCTCGTGCTCGTCCGCGAGGACGGGACGACCCCCGAGCCGGTCGACGAGGCGTTCTCGGCCCGGATCACGCTCCGGCTCCCCGAGAGCCTCAAGCAGCGGATCGAGACGGCCGCCGGCCGCGAGGGCGCCTCCGTCAACACCTGGCTCGTCCAGGCCCTGCAGCGCGCCGTCGAGACGCGCCGCACGAGCTCGGGCAGCCGCAACCGGCTCACCGGCTACGGCCAAAGCTGAAAGGAGCAGTGATGTTCCCCGACCACCACCTGCCGTCCACGATCGAGCGCGAGCTCCGTCCCGACCGGCGGCCGCTCCCGCGCGCGAGCGAGATCCGGCTGCGCGTGAAGCGCGCCACGAGCCCGAAGGGAGCCTGAGATGGCGGAGCACAGCTTCCACACGCCGCTCCCCCTCGCGCTCGAGGTGTCGATCCCCGCCGGCGACATCGAGGTCGAGACCGTCGACGGCGAGGAGTCGACGATCGTCGTCGAGGGCGACGAGCAGCTCGTCCACGACACGCGGGTGTCGCACGACGGCAACCGGCTCCTCGTCGAGTTCAAGGGACGCAAGGGCCGGCCGTTCGGGCTCGTCCTCCAGATCGGGAGCTTCAACTGGGGTCAGGACGGGATCCGCGTGCGCGCCCGCGTTCCGCACGGGGCGGCCGCGAAGCTCTCGACCGCGTCGGCCGACCTGACGCTCGCCGGCCGCGTGCGCTCGCTCGAGGTCAAGACCGCGTCCGGGGACGTCGAAATCCGCGGCGAGGTCGAGGAATCGGCCACCGTGAAGACGGTGAGCGGCGACGTCGAGCTCGACCGGGTCGGCGCCGACCTCTCTGTCAACACCGTCTCGGGCGACGTCCGCGCCGGCTTCGTCGGCGGCTCGAGCGAGGTCCGCTCGGTCTCCGGCGACATCCGGCTCGACGCCGTTCGCGAGGGACGCGCGAGCTTCACGAGCGTGTCCGGCGACGTCGAGGTCGGGATCGCACAGGGCTCGTTCCTCGACGTCGACGCCGGCTCGACCTCGGGCGACCTCTCCTCGGAGGTGCCGCTCGCGAGCGACCGGAGCGGCGACGGCGACGGCCCCACGGTTGTCGTCCGCGGCAAGACGATCAGCGGCGACGTCCGCATCTTCCGGGCTGCCTGATGCGGAAGCTCCTCGGGTATCGCGACACCCGCCTGCTGGTCGCCGGCCAGTCGCTCTCCGCCTTCGGCGACTGGGCGATGTGGATCGTGATGGCGGTCTGGATGAAGACGCTCACGGGCTCGAGCGCACGCGCCGGCCTCGTCTTCTTCGTCCTCAGCCTGGGCACGCTCGCGGCGCCGCTCGGCGGCCTGCTCGCCGACCGCGTCCGCCGCCGCGCGCTGATGATCGCCTGCGACTGCGTGCTCGGCGCATCCGTGCTCGTGCTGCTCTTCGTCCACGACCGCGGGGACGCCTGGCTGATCTACCTCGTCGCCCTCCTCTACGGGCTCGTCGGGACGGCGTTCTATCCGGCGCAGGCGGCGCTGCTGCGCCTGATGCTGCCCGAGGAGCTGCTCGCGGACGCCAACGGTGTGCTCTCCTCGTCGCGCCAGGGGCTGCGGATCGTGGCCCCACTCGCCGGCGCGGGGCTCTATGCGGCTTTCGGGGGCAGCGTCGTCGCCGTCCTCGATGCGGTGACCTTCGCCGGCTCCGCCCTCTTCATGTCGCTCATGCGGGTCCCGGAGGAGAAGCCGGCGCCGCCGGAGCACCACTTCCTGCGGGAGGTCACCGCCGGGATCGAGCACGTCTGGCGGACGCTACCCCTGCGGCAGCTCACGATCGGGACGACGATCGCGCTGCTCGTCGTCGGCTTCACCGAGACGCTCATCTTCAGCGTGATGACGCACCTCGGCAGGCCGCCGGCGTTCTTCGGCGTCCTCGCGACCCTCCAGGGCGTCGGCTCGATCGCGGGCGGGCTGACCGCCGGATGGCTCGTGCGGCGCGCGGGCGAGGTGCGCACCGTCGGGCTCGGGCTCTTCCTCTTCGGGCTCTGCGGCGCGTTGCTGGCCGTTCCGTCGCTCGCCGTGGTGCTCGCCGGTTTCGTCGTCGCCGGCATCGGGCTCGTCTGGGCGATCGTCGCCTTCAACACGGCGCTCCAGACTCGTACGCCGCTGGCGATCCAGGGGCGCGTCTCGGCTGCCGTCGATCTCTCGCTCACGCTGGCGCAGACGACGTCGATCGCGACCGGAGCCGCGCTCTCGGTCCTCGTCGACTACCGGATCCTGCTCGTCGGCATGGCCGCCGTCCTCGTCGCGAGCGCGACGTATCTCGCGACGCGGCGCGAGCCGCTCATTCGCGCCGAAGTCGCTCCCTTAGCAGGCGATTGACGACCTTCGGGTCGGCCTTGCCCTGCGTCTCGCGCATCACCTGGCCGACGAGGAAGCCGAGGACGCCCTCCTTGCCGCCGAGGTAGGTCTCGACCTGCTGCGGGTTCGCGGAGACGACGGCGTCGATCACCGGCTCGAGCTCGGACTCGTCCGAGACCGCGGTGCGCGCGAGGTAGTCGTCCGCGTCGATCGCGCCCTCGGCGGCGGCGGCGAACGCCTCGTCGAGCGCCTCGCGGGTGACGTTCGCCTCGACGATCCGCGCGAGCGCCGCGGCGTTCTCGCGCAGGAAGTCCCCCCGGTTCATCGCGATCGCGGCCGCCGTCCGCCAGTCGAGGCCCTCCGCCGCGAGCGCTTCTGCCTTCCGTTCGTTCCCCGTCGTGACCAGCTCGGCCGCCGCCTCGAAGCCGAGCTGCCCCGCCAGCCGCGCGATCCGTTCCCCAGGGCGCTCGGGCAACTCGCCGCGCAGCCGTTCGACCAGCTCGGCCGGCGGCTCGACGGGAACGAGATCGGGCTCGGGGAAGTAGCGGTAGTCGTCGGCCTCCTCCTTCGAGCGGTGGACGGTGAGCCGGTCGGTGTCGGGGTCGTAGTCGTAGGTCGACTGGACGACCTCCTCCCCGGCCTCGTGCGCCGCCACCTGCTGCCTGAACGCGGCGTCGATCGCGCGCCCGACGAAGCGGAAGGAGTTCATGTTCTTGATCTCCCAGCGCGGGCGAAAGCCCTCCTCCCCGCGCCGCCGGACGGAGACGTTGACGTCGGCGCGCAGCGTCCCTTTCTCCATGTCGGCATCGGAGATCCCGAGCTCGCGGATCGTCTGGCGCAGGAGGCGGAGGAACTCCATCGCCTCGTCCGCCGAGCGCAGGTCCGGCTCGGTGACGATCTCGAGCAGCGGGGTGCCGCCGCGGTTGAAGTCGACGAGCGAGTAGTCGGCGCCGACCGAACGGCCGGTCGCACCACCCGCGTGGACGGTCTTCGCGGCGTCCTCCTCGAGGTGCGCGCGGACGATCCCGATCTCGCGGCCGCCGGGCATGGCGAACCGTCCGGGGCCGCAGAGCGGAGCCTCGTACTGGCTGATCTGGTAGCCCTTCGGCAGGTCGGGATAGAAGTAGTTCTTGCGGGCGAAGATCGCGCGCTCGGCGATCTCGCAGTCGAGCGCGAGGCCGAGCAGGATCGTCATCTCGATCGCGCGCCCGTTCGGCACCGGCAGCGAGCCCGGGTGTGCGAGGCAGACGGGGCAGGTGCGGGTGTTCTCGGGCGCGCCGTACTCGAGCTCGCAGCGACAGAACATCTTCGTGCGCGTCTTGAGATGCGCGTGCACCTCGAGCCCGACCACGGCCTCCCACTCACCGGCCATCGAGCTTCTCCTTGGCCTCGCGCAGCGCGTTCTCGATGTCGTCGGAGACCTCCACCATCGTCAGCCGGTGCTCGAGCGCGCCGTGGGTCTCGATCAGCCAGAGCTCCTTCTCCCCCGCTTCGAGCTGCAGCTTCATGTCGCCGAGCTGGACGGCGCGGGAGCCGTCGAGCACGCGCGGCTCGACGCCGAAGACGCGCTCGACCGCGAGCACGAAGTCCGCCGCGGGGTCTTCGAAGCGCATCGTCACCGCAGCCGCTCCGGTACGGGATCGAAGCCGGTCGCCTGCTCGAGCGCGTGGCCGATCCTGAACAGGACGTTCTCGCCGAACTGCGGCCCGACGAGCTGGAGGCCGACGGGAAGACCCTCGCTGAGGCCGCACGGGACGTTGAGCCCGGGGAGGCCCGCCATGCACGACGGGATCGTGAGCAGGTCGCTCAGGTACATGGCGATCGGGTCCGCCGTGCGCGCGCCGAGCGGGAACGCGACGGTCGGCGAGGTCGGCGAGACGAGCGCGTCGAAGCGCTCGAACAGCGCGTCGTGCTCGCGCTTGATCACCGTCCGCACCCGCTGCGCCTGCCCGTAGTACGCGTCGTAGTAGCCGGCCGAGAGCGCATAGGTGCCGAGCATGATCCGCCGCTTCGGCTCGTCTCCGAACCCCTCGTCGCGGGTGCGCTCGTACATCTCGAGCCGCTCCTCGGCCGCGGCCCGGAAGCCGTAGCGGACACCGTCGTAGCGGGCGAGGTTCGAGGAGGCCTCCGCGGGCGCGATCAGGTAGTAGCAGGGCATCCCGTACTCGACCGAGAGCGGGAGCGAGCACGCTTCCACCTCGGCGCCGAGCTCCTCGAGGCGGTCGACCGCCGCGCGGACGGCGGCGGCGACACCCGGCTCGATCCCTTCCGCCTCGTTCAGCTCCCTCGGAACCCCGATCCGCAGCCCCTTCAGGTCGGCTCCCTGCGGGATCTCCACCGGGTGCGGCAGCTCGACCGTCGTCGTGTCGCAGGGGTCGCGGCCCGCGATGACGGAGTAGAGGAACGCGCAGTCGCGGACGTTGCGCGCGACGGGCCCCACCTGGTCGAGGCTCGAGGCGAAGGCGACGACGCCGAAGCGCGAGACGGTGCCGTACGTCGGGCGCAGGCCGACGTTGCCGCAGAGCGCCGACGGCTGCTTGATCGAGCCGCCGGTGTCGGAGCCCAGGGCCCACGGCGCGAGCCCCGCGCTCACCGCCGCGGCGCTGCCGCCGCCCGAGCCGCCGGGAACACGTGAGGGATCCCAGGGGTTCCGCGTCGGCCCGAAGGCCGAGTTCTCGGTCGACGAGCCCATCGCGAACTCGTCGGTGTTCGTCTTGCCGAGGATCCGCAGGCCGTGCCCCTCCTTCGCCCGCCGGA
Source organism: Gaiellaceae bacterium (assembly GCA_035643535.1). Classification (GTDB taxonomy): domain Bacteria; phylum Actinomycetota; class Thermoleophilia; order Gaiellales; family Gaiellaceae; genus Palsa-739. The sequence continues at coordinate 785 of DASQQF010000150.1, read as the reverse complement.
CGACCGTCGCGTCGTAGACCGGGACGTAGCCCTCGAGGATCCGCGAGCCCGCGGTGGTCGGGATCCCCTTCGTGCCGATCACGTCCTTGACCGCGAGCGGGATGCCGTCGCCGCCCGGGTCGTCGCAGACGTGAAGGAAGCAGTGGAGCTCCGCGTCGCGCTCGTCGATCGCGCGCCGGTACGCCTCCCAGAGCTCGCCGCCGGTGAGCTCCTTCTTCCGCAGCAGCTCGGCGGCCTCGTACGCGGTGAGCCGGAGCGTGTCGATCATGCGCGTCCCTCGCCGCCGTCCGCGCGATTCACGAGCCCGCCGGTGGGACGCGGAACGAGTCGCCCTCGCGCTCCGGCGCGTTCGCGAGCGCCTCCTCGACGGGCAGCGACGGCCGCGGCTCGTCGTCGGCCCAGACGTTGACCACGTCGTGCGGATGCGAGGTCGGCGGGACGTCGGCGAGGTCGAGCTCCGACACCTTCGAGACGGCGGCGAGGATGTCGCTCAGCTGCGCGCCGAGCCGCTCGACCTCGTCCTCGCGCAGCTCGAGCCGCGCCAGGTGCGCCACGTGGAGGATCTGCTCGCGTTCGATCGCCATCGCTCGTGATAGTTCCAGAAAAGGAAAGGGCCCCGATCGGGGCCCTTTCGCAACGTGTGGTCCGACAGGTTCTCTAGATCGCCTGGACGTTCGCGGCCTGCGCGCCCTTCGGGCCCTGCACAACCTCGAACGACACGCGCTGGCCCTCGGTCAGCGACTTGTAGCCGTCCATCGTGATCGCCGAGAAGTGGACGAAGACGT
>DASQQF010000149.1:0-6885 GCA_035643535.1 Gaiellaceae bacterium | reverse complement strand
ACGGCGCTCCTCATCGCCTCGGTGCCGCTCTTCACGGCTCTCATCGACCGCACGGTCTTCGGCGTCCGGCTCTCGCTCGGAGCGATCGGGGGTATCGCAGCCGGGCTGTTCGGCGTCGCGATCCTCGTCGGCCCGAGTGCGCACGTCGACCCGGTCGGGGCCGGAGTCGTTCTCGTCGCGGCGTTCGCCTGGGCGGCCGGCTCGGCGTACGCGCGCGTCGCGCCGCTGCCGCGGGCGCCGTTCCTCTCGGCGGGGATGCAGATGCTCTGCGCCGGCGGATTCCTCGCCGTCGCGGGCGTTGCGAGCGGTGAGCTCGGGCGGGTCCACCCGGAGGCGATCTCCGCCTCCTCGGCCGCCGCCTTCGCCTTCCTCGTCGTCTTCGGCTCGATCGTCGCGTTCACCGCCTACGGGTGGCTGCTGCGGAGCGGCGCGTCGAGCGTGCTCGTCTCGACGTACGCGTACGTCAACCCGGCCGTCGCGGTGCTGCTCGGCTGGCTGCTGGCCGGCGAGCAGGTGGGGGGCCGCGAGCTCGCCGCCGGCGCGGTGATCGTCGCGTCGGTGGGAATGCTCGTACTCGCCCGCCATCCGCACCGCAGGTCGGAAGCGCCGGCCGAGGAGGTCGACCCCGACGTCCGGCACAGGGAGGAGCAGGAGCGCCCCCTCCCGCCGCCCACGCCGCGGATCGCGGATCTCCGCCGCGCGGCGCCGTAGCGATTTGACGCTGCGGCCGTGCGTCAGCAAGCTGGGGTGGAGTGAGAGCCAAGCGGGTCGTTCTCCTGGTCACAGTCGCGGTCGTCGTGATCGCCGGAGGCGCCGCGGGGGCAGCCGTCGCGCTCTCGGGCTCCGGCGCTCGCCTCGCCTCGGCGAGCTTCCCCGGTTACGGCATCGCCTTTCGCTACCCGGCGGCGTGGAAGCGGGTCGGGTGGTGCTGGACGGGAACGGTCGCCTCGCCGATGGCCCTCCTCACGACGGCCCGCCGCGCTCCGGCCTGTGAACAGGGCGGGCTGGTCACCCCCAACTCGCCGTTCCCGCCGCCGCAGCAGCTCGGCAGCGACGGAGTCACCGTCGCCTGGCTCTACTCCGACCGGCCGAGCCCGAAGCCCCCGCTCACGAATTCCCGCGTCGGAGGCCGGCCCGCGAGCGTCCGCCTCGGCTGGCGGACGGTCGCGAACGGAGCTTCCGGTGCGCGCTGCGGCAAGCCGGGGACACGGGAGCGTCGGCTCGTCGCCGCGATCCCGCACTGGCTCACGAGCACGGGTGTGATGCGGGCCGACGCCGTCATCTGCGGCCCCGACTATGCGGCCGGCGAGGCCGCCGTCGAGCGGATGCTCGCGAGCGTCCGCTTCACCGGCTGACGGAGTCGCAGCTCCCGGCCGCGCTACCGTGGCGGCATGACCACGTTCGACCTGCGCACGCTCCGCCTGCGCAGCGGAGACCAGGCGCGGGAGGCCGTCCAGATCGAGCTCGAGCCACTCGTCCTCGGTGGCCAGGCGTACGAGCCGCGGCCGGATCCGGTCTCGGCAGAGGTGACCGTCACCCGCGCGTCGAGCGGCACCGTCCTCGAGCTCGCGCTCGACGTCGCGCTCCACGGACCGTGCTTCCGCTGCCTCGTCGACGCCGAGCTGCCGCTCTCGCTCCGGCTCCGCGAGTATCAGGCAAGTAACCCCGGCGGCGACGACGACCTGCGCAGCGAGTACCTGGACGACGACCGGGTCGACCTCTCGGCGTGGGCGCGGGACGCGATCGCGCTGGCGCTGCCCGACCAGATCCTCTGCCGCACCGACTGCGCCGGGCTCTGCCCCGTCTGCGGCAAGGACCTCAACGCCGAGCCGCACGAGCACGCGGAGCAGCGGGCGGACCCGCGCTGGGCGGCGCTCGAGTCGCTCCGCGAGCCCGACTAGCGGCGTGTCGGCCGCTACCGGTCGATCATCGACATGTCGGGATACCGCTCGCCGGCCGCAACGCCCTTCGGGAACGCCTGCTCGAGGCGTTCGAGCTCCTCTTCCGTCAGCTCGACGTCGAACGCCTCGGCGTTCTCCTCGACGTAGCGCCGTCGCTTCGTCCCGGGGATCGGGACGACGTCCCCGCCGCGCGCGAGCACCCATGCGAGCGCGATCTGCGCCGCCGTGCGGCCTTTCTCCTCGGCGATCGACTCGACGCGTGCGACGAGGTCGAGGTTGCGGCGGAAGTTCTCGTCCTGGAAGCGCGGGTTGTTCCGGCGGAAGTCCCCCTCCTCCAGATCCTCGGGAGAGCGGATCCGCCCCGTCAGGAAGCCGCGGCCGAGCGGGCTGTACGCGACGAAGCCGATGCCGAGCTCACGGCAGGTCTGCAGCGCCCCGTCCTCCGGGTCGCGTGTCCAGAGCGAGTACTCCGACTGGAGCGCGGAGATCGGGTGGGTCGCGTGGGCCCGCCGGATCGTGTCCGGAGCCGCCTCCGAGAGGCCGAGGTAGCGCACCTTGCCCGCCTCGACGAGCTCCGCCATCGCGCCGACGGTCTCCTCGATCGGCACCCGGAAGTCGACTCGGTGCTGGTAGTAGAGGTCGACGTGGTCGAGCCCGAGCCGGCGCAGCGACGCGTCGCATGCCTTGCGCACGTACTCCGGGTCGCCGCGCACCTCCCGCGAGCCGTCGTCCGACCGGACGTTGCCGAACTTCGTCGCGAGCACGACGCGGTCGCGGCGGTCGGCGATCGCCCTGCCGACGAGCCGCTCGTTCGTGCCGCGCCCGTACATGTCGGCCGTGTCGAGGAAGTCGATCCCGAGCTCGAGCGCGCGATGGATCGTCGCGGTCGCCTCGCCCTCGTCTGTCGTCCCGTAGAACTCCGACATTCCCATGCAGCCGAGGCCGAGAGCGGAGACCTCGAGCCCTTGGTTTCCGAGCCTGCGTGTGTTCATGGTGCTGCCCTACCCGCGCCGCCGGCGACTATGCCGGGAACGTGTAGGGCGTCGTCGTCGTGATCGCGACGAACCCGAGGCGCTCGAGGATCGGCCGGCTCGTCGGCGCCGCGTCGACGTACAGCCAGCGGTAGCCGCGTTCGCGCGCGAGCTCGGCGCGTCTCGCCACCGTCGCGCGGTACAGCCCGCGCCCGCGGTAGCCGGGCAGCGTGACCCCGCCGAAGAGACCGGCGAAGTCGACGCCCGGATCGAGGTCGACGCGGCCGCCCGACACCGGCTCGCCGTCGAGGTAGGCGACGACGCCGATCGCGTTCTCGGGGAAGCCCGAAACGCTGCCGCGGCCGAAGACTTGCTCCGCAAGGGCGGAGAACACCTCCGGCTCTTCGCGCAGCTCGACCTCCGGGGGCGGAGGCGGAAGCGCCGCCGCCTCGGCGACGAGGACCGTCTCCTCGTCGTCCGGCACGAGCCCGGCGGCGACGAGCCGCTCGGGCAGGTCTGCGGGCTCGTCGTGCGAGTAGTACTTCCACTCGACGTGCCCTGGCTGCTCGCGCATTCGCGCGACGAGCGACTCGACGTCACCCTCTCCCGGCCACCACAGGACGGCGCTCCAGCCGTCCCCGACGAAGAGGCCGTCCGGCGCGGCTGCGCGGCGCATCTGCCCGTCGAACAGCGCCAGGATCTCGTTTCGGTCCACGGCCGCAAGCTATAGTGGCCGCCGGTCATGGCCGTCCCGAAGCGGAAGACGTCGAAATCCCGCCGCGACAAGCGGCGCTCGACGCATGCGATCGCGCCGCCGAAGGTGAACGTCTGCCCGAACTGCGGCCAACCGAAGCGCCCGCACCGCGTCTGTCCGACCTGTGGCCAGTACAAGGGCCGCGAGGTCGAGCCGTTCCGGATCCAGGCTCCGTAGTCTCGTGACCCGCATCGCGGTAGACGCGATGGGGGGAGATCGTGGCCCCGCGGAGATCGTCGAGGGCGCTCTGGCCGCACGCGCGGACGGCGTCGAGCCGCTGCTCGTCGGCCCGTCCGGCCTCGACAGCCGCGGGCTGACGCTGCGGGAGGCCGCCGACGTGATCGAGATGCACGAGAAGCCGGCCGAGACGGTTCGCGCGAAACCCGACAGCTCGCTCGTCTCCGCGTTCCGGGCCGTCGCCGAGGGCGAGGCCGCCGCCGTCGTCTCGGCCGGGAACACCGGTGCTGCGCTGGCCGCGGGCCTGCTCGAGCTGCGCCGGCTGCCCGGCGTCTTGCGGCCGGCGATCGCCGTACCGATCCCGTCGCGACGCGGCCCGTCCATCCTGATCGACGCCGGCGCGAACGCCGACGCGCGCCCCGAGCACCTGCTCCAGTTCGCGCACATGGGCACGGTCTTCGCCCGGGAGATCCTCGGCGTCGCCGAGCCCGAGGTGCGGCTGCTCTCGATCGGCGAGGAGCGCGAGAAGGGGAATCAGCTGACGCTCGAGGCGCACGCGCTCCTCGCGGCCGCGCCAGGTCTCCACTTCCGCGGCAACACGGAGGGGCGAGACATCCTCGAGGGCGCCGCGGACGTCGTCGTCGCCGACGGCTTCACCGGGAACGTCGCGCTCAAGGCGGTGGAGGGGACGATCCGCACGCTGCTCGAGTCGCTTCGCAGCGAGATCGCCGCGACCGCGCGTGGCAAGGTGGGCGGACTGCTCATCCGCCCGGCCGCCCGCCGGCTCCGTGCGAGGCTCGATCCCGACACGTACGGCGGCGCCTATCTGCTCGGCCTGCGCGGACTCGCCGTGATCGCCCACGGGAACTCGTCCTCGACCGCGATCGCGAACGCGATCCGGCTCGCCGCGCGCGGGGTCGAGCACGACGTCGTCGACAGGTTGGGTGCGCGACTACCGGGAGGAGCGCGGGCCGAGGTTGTATGATCGGCGCGCTTTCCAGCCCCCCGATAAAGACGAGGTGACATGGCAGCGTCGCGCGAGGAAGTCTACGAGCGGGTCAAGGAAGTCCTCACGGAGCAGCTCGGGATCGACGAAGGGGACATCACGGAGGAGGCGTCCTTTCAGGAGGATCTCGACGCGGACTCGCTCGACCTCGTCGAGCTGATCATGGAGCTGGAGGATCAGTTCGGGATCAAGATCTCCGACGAGGACGCGCAGAAGATCCAGACCGTGGGGCAGGCCGTCGACTACGTCACGTCGCACCAGTAGCGGCGGACAGGCCCTCGTTCGGCTGATCGAGTCGCTCCCGCCCGGCGCGGCGGAGACGGTGTTCACGCACAGCTCGTGGGCGACCGAGCGGACGTTGTCGTACGAGCGGCTCGAGTTCCTCGGCGACAGCGTGCTCGAGCTCGCGGTGGCGCACACGCTCTACGCGGAGCATCCCGACTTCTCGGAGGGCCGGCTCGCGAAGGTGCGGTCGCACGTCGTCTCGCGCGCGAGCTGCGCGGAGGTCGCGCGCGAGCTCGACCTCGGCACGCGGCTCGCCGAGCGGGCGCCCGAGCTCGCCTCCGACGAGCTCGACCGGCTGGCGCGGAACCGCAACGTGCTCGCGGCGCTGCTCGAGGCGGCGCTCGGTGCGCTCTTCCTCGAGCACGGGTTCGCGGCCATCGAGGAGGCCGTCGTCGACGCGTTCTCCGGCCGGATCGAGTACGCGCTCACGAGCCACGTCGACCACAAGACCGAGCTGCAGGAGGTGCTCGCACGCACCGGTCGCCACGTCAGGTACACCGAGGTCTCTGCCGAGGGGCCGCCGCACGACCGCCACTTCACCTGCGCGGCGCTGATCGACGGCGAGGAGTACGGGCGCGGCGAGGGCGGGACGAAGAAGGCGGCCGAGCAGGAGGCGGCTCGGGAGGCGCTCGGCCGGCTCGACGCTGCGGGAGGTCCGTAGCTTCTGGCATCCTGACCGGCCCATGCCCGAGAGGCGGCCGACCAACTCGGAGCTCCGCTTGCGGCAGCTCACCACCGAGGAGCGCGACGCCGCTCCGCGCGGGATCCTCGAGATATTCGACGAGGAGCCCGTGGACGCGGACGCGCCGCTCGCACGCGAAGACGACGACGAGCGGCAGTAGCGCGGACGGGGCCGTCCGCGTGCGTCGTTAGGGTCATCCGCGGTGCATCTGCGCGCCGTCAAGCTGCGTGGCTTCAAGTCTTTCCCGGACGCGGTCGAGGTGCGCCTCGAGCCGGGCGTCGGCGTGATCGTCGGGCCCAACGGCTCCGGAAAGTCGAACGTCTCCGACGCGATCCGCTGGGCGGCGGGCTCCCTCAGCCCGAGCGAGCTCCGCGCGGAGAAGCCCGACGACGTCCTCTTCGCCGGGGGAGGAGGGCGCGGCTCCGCCGAGTTCTGCGAGGTCGAGCTCCTCTTCGACAACGCCGACGGCACCGTTCCCGTCGAGTTCGCCGAGCTCTCGGTCGCGCGGCGGCTCCACCGCGGCGGCGAGGGCCAGTACCTCGTCAACCGTGCCCCGGTGCGCCGGATCGACCTGGTCGAGCTCCTCGCCGACCTCGGGCTCGGTCAGGGGATGCACTCGATCATCAGCCAGGGAAAGGTCGAGGCGATCCTCGGTTCGAAGCCGCAGGAGCGGCGGGCGCTCGTCGAGGAAGCGGCCGGGCTCGGGCGCTTCAAGGCACGGCGGCATCGTGCGGAGCTCAAGCTCGCGCGCGTCGCCGTCCAGGTCGAGCGGGCGCGCGACCTCGAGCAGGAGGTGCGGAAGCGCCTGCGGCCGCTCGCGCTGCAGGCGACCGCCGCCGAGCGGGCACAGAAGCTCGCGCTGCAGATCGCCCGCCTGAGGGCGCGTGTCGCGCAGCTCGACCTCGAGCGGCTCGAGGAGCGGCTGCAGGAGGTCGAGGAGCGGCGGCGCACGGCGGCCGCGGCACGTGCGGGTGCCGAGGAGCGCCTCGACGCGGTCCTCGCCGAGCGGAACAGGGCGGAGGAGGAGCTCGCCGACGCGGCGGGCGGGCGCGAGCAGGCGGTGCAGGCTCTCTACCGGCTGCGAAGCGCCGCGGAGCGGCTCGGTCTGC
>DASQQF010000148.1:0-15168 GCA_035643535.1 Gaiellaceae bacterium | reverse complement strand
GACGAGGGCGCCCGGAGGGTTGAGCACCTCGACGCCGGCTGCTGCAAGCCGCTCCAGCTCGCCGGTGCCGCGTTCGATGCCGTCGAGCCCGTCGCGCACGTCGAGCCGCGCGAGGGCGATGTCGCCCGGCTCGAGGACGGCGAGCGCGCGCTGCGGGTCGAGCACGCCGGCGCGAAGCCCGCACGAGCGGGCGGCAGCGGCGAGGGCGGCGTTGGCAGCGCTGCGGCGGTGCGCTACGACGGCGAACCTCATCGGGCGGATCGTGCGCGCTCCCGGCGAGGCGGTGGGCGTCGATCAGGTGACGGGCCGGTGTCGGAACGACTACGCGCGGGCGGCGGCGGCTCGGTCCCCCGAGTCCTTCGGCACGGGCTCGAGACGGTAGCCGACGCCGTAGCGCGTCTGGATGAACGTGTGGCGGGGCGCGGGACGGTCGACCTTCTCGCGCAGGCGGCGCACGAAGACGTCGACCGTCCGGTCGCGGTGCGACTCGCGCCGTCCCCACAGCTTCTGGAGCAGCTCGTCGCGGGTGACCACGCGGCCGCGGTCGAGCGCGAGCTGGTAGAGGAGGCGGAACTCGGTGGGCGTGAGGTCGGCGCTGCGGCCGTCGACGTACGCCTGCACCTCGCGCGGGTCGATCCGCAGCTCCTCGATCTCGATCGGCTCGCCGCGCGGTGTCTCCTCGCGGCGGACGCCGCGGCGGGCCGCCGCCCGCGCCCGCGCCACGAGCTCCTTCATCGAGAACGGCTTGACGAGGTAGTCGTCGGCGCCGATCTCGAGCGCGTGCACGCGATCGTGCTCGGTGCCGCGGGCCGAGACCACCACGATCGGCGTCCCGATCCCCTCGTTGCGTGCCGTCTCGATCAGCTTCCAGCCGTCGACGCCGGGGAGCATGAGGTCGAGCACGCACACGTCCGGCTTCTCGTAGCGAAGCCGCGCGAGCCCCTGCTCGCCGTTGCCGACCCAGACGGGATCGAAGCCGGCGGCGCCGAGATGGCGCGCCATTCCCTGGGCGATGACCTCGTCGTCCTCGACGATCAGGACCTTCGGCACGATGTCATTATCGAGCGTGAGGCGACAGCTGCGGGTCGCCGGAAGGTTGACGACCGGTGAAGGAGCGGTGAACGAGGAGCGGGCGCGTGAGCTGGTGGAGAGCTGCGGCGACGCCGTGGTCGTGCTCGACAGCGAGCGCCGCATCGTCGCCGTCAGCCCCGCCGCGGGCGCGCTGCTGCCGCAGACGGTGGGCGAGGGCGGGCGGCTGAGCGAGGAGCTCGCCGCCGCGCACGACGGCGTGCTCGTGCTCTTCCTCGACTCGCCGCCGGAGCTGTCGGCCTACCAGGAGCTGCGCGCCGGCTTCACGGCGGCCGTCTCGCACGAGCTGCGAACGCCCCTCACCCGGCTGCTCGTCCTGCTCGAGAGCGTGGAGCTGCCCGGGAGCGATCTCGCGATGCTCGTCGAGCAGGCCCGTCAGGAGGTGCAGCAGGTTCGCGAGCTGATCGACGACGTGCTCTTCCTCGGCGAGCTCGAGACGGGACGGGAGGTCGTGTCGCTGGGCCGGACTCGGGCAAAGCCGATCGTCGACGACGTCGTGACCGGCTTCGCCGACCGGGCGGAGCGTGCGCAGGTGAGGATCGTCGTCCGCGCCGGCGAGCGGGTGGAGCTGCCGCTGCGGCCCAGGATGCTGCGCGTCGTGCTCGAGAACCTGCTCGCGAACTCGATCCGCTACGCGGGGCCCGGCACGACGTGCACGGTGGAGGTCTCGGGGTCCGCGGAAGCCGACCTGCTCGCCGTCTCGGACGACGGCAAGGGTGTCGCCGCGGCCGACGTCCCGCGGCTGTTCGAGCGCTTCTACCGCGCAGACCAGGCGCGCACGAGCCGCGGCACGGGCCTAGGCCTCGCGATCGTCAAGCACGTCGTCACCTCCGCGGGCGGCGAGGTCGACGCGACGGGGGGCCCCGGCCGAGGCGTCGCGATCACTGCCCGCTTCCCGCGCACGTAGAGCGGCCGAACCGGCACAATGCGCGCGTGGACTGGCGCGTCTTCAAGGCGATCTACGACGTGTCCCTCCACCACCACTGGGTCGGCACGCTGTTCAGCGACATCGAGACCGCGAGCATCCCGCTCATGATCGTGATCACCGGGCTGCTCTGGTTCCTCAGCCGGCCCGGCGGCGGCCGGAAGTGGAAGCTCGCGTGCGGCAGCGCCTATGCGTCGGCGGCGCTCGCGTACGCGGTCGCCTTCGTGATCCACCACATCTGGGCACGCCCGCGGCCGTACATGACGCACGACATCGCGCACCCGTGGAGCAACACGACCGACGCGTCCTTCCCGAGCGACCACTCGACGGCCTCGTTCGCGATCGCGGTCGCCGTCGTGATGTTCGACCCGATCGCCGGCGCGATCTTCCTCGTGATCGCGGCGATCATCTCGGTCGGCCGGCTCTTCATCGGGGCGCACTACCCGAGCGACGTCGGAACCGGCATCATCGTCGGCACCGTGGCGGCCGTGCTCGTCGTGCGCCTGCTCCGCCCGTTCGTGCGCTGGGTCGTCTCCTACGTCGAGCGGCTCACCGACCCGCTCGTGGCGCGCGTCTACCCGAACCGGCCGGTCACGTAGTCCTCCGTCCGCTTGTCGGACGGGGCGGTGAAGATCTTCTCGGTCGCGTCGTACTCGATCAGCTCGCCCCACCGCTCGCCCTCGCCGCCGCGCGAGATCGAGAAGAACGCGGTCATGTCGGCGACGCGTGCGGCCTGCTGCATGTTGTGCGTGACGATCACGAACGAGTACTCGCCCTTCAACTCGTGCATCAGCTGCTCGATCGCCTGCGTCGCGATCGGGTCGAGCGCCGACGCCGGCTCGTCCATCAGCACGACGTCCGGCTCGACGGCGATCGCGCGCGCGATGCAGAGCCGCTGCTGCTGCCCGCCCGAGAGGGAGAGGCCGCTCTGCTTCAGCCGGTCCTTCACCTCGTCCCACAGCGCCGCCTGTGTCAGCGCCCGCTCGACGCGACCGTCGAGGTCGTCCTTCATGCCGAGGACGCGCAGGCCCCACGCGACGTTCTCGTAGATCGACTTCGGGAACGGGTTCGGCCGCTGGAACACCATCCCGATCGTGCGGCGCACCGCGACCGGGTCGACGTCCTTCGCGGCGATGTCCTGCCCGTGGTAGCGGACCGTGCCGGTCTGGCGGAAGCCCGGGACGAGGTCGTTCATCCGGTTCAGGCAGCGGATGAAGGTGCTCTTGCCGCAGCCGGAGGGCCCGATGATCGCCGTGACGAGGTTCTTGTAGACCTCCATCGAGACGTCCCTGAGCGCCGGCTTCGAGCCGTAGATCGCCGTCAGGTCGCGGATGTCGAAGATCTGCTCGAGCTTTTCCCGCGGCGGCAGCGGCTGGCGCTTGGTCTCGACCCGCAAGGCGGTTTCGATCGTACTGGACGAGGTCACGTCTTCCCCTCTCAACGTGTCGCTCTTCCGAGCTTCCTTCGACTACGGGAGGCGAGCCAGCGGGCACCGAGGCTCGCGCAGAGGATGAACAGGAGCAGGACGAGCGCCGCCGCCCAGGCACGCGCGTGGTCGGCCGGGGTCGGCGACTCCGAGAGCTCCCAGATCGCGACCGGCACCGACTGGAGCGCCTTCGTCGGGTTCCACTCCACCGCGTTGCCGACGATCGACGAGGTGAAGAGGAGCGGCGCCGTCTCGCCGGCGATGCGCGCGACGGCGAGGACCGCCCCGGTGATCACGCCGCCGATCGTCTGCGGCAGGACGATGCTCAGCGTCGTCCGCCAGCGCGGCACGCCCAACCCCAGGCTCGCCTCCCGGAGCGAGTCGGGCACGAGGGCGAGCACTTCCATCGTCGCGCGGGCGACGAGCGGGAGCATCAGCGTCGCGAGCGCGAACGAGCCGGCGAGCCCGCTCTGGCCGTGCCCGACCACGAGCAGCCCGAAGACGAAGATCGCGATCACGATCGAGGGGATCCCGTTGAGGACGTCGAGCACGAGGCTGACCGCGCTCTTCACCGGGCCGGGCGCGAACTCGTTCAGGTAGATCGCGACGAGGATCCCGACCGGGAGGGCCATGGCGGCCGCGAGCGCCACGAGCACGAGCGAGCCGACGAACGCGTTCGCCAGTCCCTGCTTCACGTTGCCGATCGCGAACGGCACCGGCGCCTTCGTGATCAGGTCGAGGTTGAGCTGGCTCGCCCCGCGCCGCGCGACGGAGTAGACGACGACGCCGAGGATCGCGACGGCGATCGCCGCCGCCAGCCACGCGAGCAGCTCCATCCCGCGGCTCGTGGCGCGCCGCCGGCGCAGCCTGTCCTGGGGGCGCGTCAGCGGCGACGGGCTCGACTCGAACGTGCTCACCGGGCCAGCCCCTGCCGCCGCGACACCCGCCGCACGATCCACTGCGCGAGCAGGTTCACGACGAGCGAGAAGACGAGGAGGATGACCCCGAGGTAGAACAGCGACGAGATCTCGAGCTTCGTCGTCGCGCCCTGGTAGTCGAGGGCGATCTTCGCCGCGAGGGTGTCGCCCGGGTTCCCGAGGTTCCAGCTGAATCCGTTGTCGAAGGCGCCGATCACCTGCGCGACCGCGATCGCCTCGCCGACGGCCCGCCCGAGCCCGAGGATCATCGCCGCCGCGACGCCGCCGCGCGCGTACGGGAACATCACGCCGCGCACCACCTCCCAGCGCGTCGCCCCGAGCCCGAACGCGGCCTCCTTGAGCTCGGCCGGCACGCCGAGGAAGAGCTCGCGCGAGATGCTCGAGACGATCGGCAGGATCATGATCGTCAGGACGATGATCGCCGTGAAGACGGTGGAGCCGGTGCTCGCGGGGCCGAAGAGCGGGATGAAGCCGAGCACGCTGTGCAGGGCGGGGATCACGTGGTCGCGCATGACCGGCCCGAGCACGAGGATCCCCCACAGACCGATCACGACGCTCGGGATCGCGGCGAGCGTCTCGACGAGCGCCGTGACCGGGCCGCGGACCCAGCGGGGCGCGAGCTCCGTGAGGAAGAGCGCGATCCCGAGCGCGAGCGGGGTGGCGAGGACGAGCGCGCCGATCGAGGTCAGCGCGGTGTCGCCCAGGAATTCGGCGGCGCCGAAGCGGCCGTGGACCGGGTCCCAGACCGTGTGGGTCAGGAAGCCGAGCCCGAAGGTGGACAGCGAGAGCCGGGCGCCGTCGACGACCTTGTAGGCGATGAGGACGACGAGGACGGTCGCCCCGAGCGCGGCGAGTGCGGCGACCCCCTGAAGAAGAAGATCCCCGGGACGCGCACGCCGCCCCGTGAAGGGGCGGCGGGCGTCGCTACCGGTCGCGTCGAAGGTGCTCATTGCAGCTCGGCGCGATTCTCTCCTACGAGTGGATCTTCTTCAGCGTCTTCTTGGCCGCGTCGACCACGACCTTCGGCATCGGTGCGAACACGAGCTTCTGGATCCTCTTCTGCTCGGGCGCGCTCATCGCGAAGTTGATCCAGGCCTTGATCAGCGCGGCCTGCGGCGACTTCTTCGGGACGATGATGTACGTGAAGGTGGCGAGCGGGTACGCGTTCGCGTACTTCTTGTTCTTCGTCTTCGGCGCGTCGGTGATCGAGATGGCGTTGTTCGCCGGGATCTTGTGCGCCTTCACGAGCTGCGCCGCCGACTCGATCGACTTGATCGTCGGGAGCGTGTACTTGCCCGAGGCGTTCTTCATCTTCGCCAGAGTGAGGTGATTCTGGAGCACGTAGGCGACGGAGACGTAGCCGATCGATCCCGGGGTCGACCCGATGACGGCCGCGACACCCGAGTTGCCCTTGCCGCCGACCCCGACCGGCCAGTTGACCGACGTCGCGTAGCCGACCTGATGCCTCCACGGCGCGCTCACCTTGTGGAGGTAGTTCGTGAACGCGTACGTGTCGCCGGAGCCGTCGCTGCGGTGGGCGACCGTGATCTTGAGGTCCGGCAGGCTCAGGCCCGGGTTCAGCGCCTTGATCGCCGGATCGTTCCACTTCGTGATCTGGCCGAGATAGATCTTCGCCACGACGCCGCCGGTCAGGTGGAGCTGCCCCTGGTGCACGCCGGGGACATTGACGACGACGCTGGTGGAGGTCAACGCCCACGGGATCTGGACGCAGCCCTTGCAGGCCGCGGCCTGGGCACCCGTCATCGGAGCGTCGCTCGCACCGAAGTCGACGGTGCGGGCCGTGATCTGCGCGATGCCGGCACCCGAGCCGACGGACGCGTAGTTGACGGTGACGCCCTTGGCCTTGAAGTCGGGCGACCACATCGCCTGGATCGCCGGGGCGATGAGCGACGAGCCGGCCCCGTTCAGGGTGCCGCTCAGCCGGACGTGATGCTTCTTGCCGGCGGCGCCTGCAGCATTCACCGCGAGCCCGGAGACGAGCGCGGCTGCGACGAGAACGAGCGATGTGCGAACGATCATGCCGTGCTTCGGCATCTGGCTGTTCCTCCTCCTCGGGGTTCGCGGCCACGGTATGACGCCTGGTGCGGCGGGTGGGAAACGCGACCGTTGCGGGGTGGAGACGAAGTGGTGAAGAGGGCTGCCCGGGCGGTGCCGGGAGCGAGTAGCCTGCAGGAATGGCGATCGACGCCGCGCTCACCCAGATCGAGGCCCAGCTGCAGGAGATGGGCCAGCGGGTGCTCAGCGCGATCCGCGGCGCGATCCGGGCGACCGAGGAGCGCGACGGAGAGCTCGCCTCGGAGGTGATCGCCTTCGACGACGAGATCGACAACCACTTCCTCGGCATCGAGCAGGAGATCCAGGCGCTGCTCGCGTTGCAGACGCCGGTCGCCCGCGACCTCCGCCTGCTGCTCGCCATCCTCCACATCAACCTCCTGCTCGAGCGGAGCGGCGACGGCTGCGTGACGATCGCCAAGCTGTCGCAGCTCGTCGCCGACGTGGAGCCGGACCCGGCGCTCGTCGAGGTGCTGACCGAGATGGGCGAACGGGCGGAGGAGATGCTCCGCGTCGCACTCGACTCGTTCAGCCGCCGCGACCTCGCGGGTGCGGAGAGCCTCGTCGACCTCGACGAGCTGATCGACCGCGCCAACCGTCGCTTCGTCGAGCGGCTCGTCGACATCATGGGCGACGAGGAGATGCGCGAGTGGGGACTGCGCATGGTGGTCGTCGCACGGACGATCGAGCGGATCGGCGACCGGGCCGTGGACATCGGCGAGCAGACGGCCTACCTGCTCACCGCCGAGTTCCGCGAGTTCACGGACGCCTCGCATCCGGTGCAGTAACGCGTCGGGACGCCCCGGCGCCGTTCACCGGACCGTCACCGGATCGCAACCGAACCGTCCGTGAGGGCCTGACCACGATGGACACATGCAGAGACATATGAAGACCATGCGTACGAACAAGACAAGAGCCGGCGCAGCGCTCGCCGCGCTCCTCGTGCTCGCTCTCGTCGCCGCAGGCTGCGGCGGCTCGAGCTCGACCGCGAACGGCAACGGCACGACGACCGGAGGCACGAGCTCCGGCGGCGGAGGCGGCTCGACCTCGGTGCTCGTCGGCGCCGGCAGCACCCTCGTCGCCCCGCTCGTCGCCCAGTGGCAGGGCCCCTACTCGAAGCAGCACGGCGTCACGATCACGTACGGCGCGATCGGCAGCGGCGGCGGCATCGCCCAGATCACCGCTCGCACGGTCGACTTCGGCGCGAGCGATGCACCGCTCACCCCCGACCAGAAGTCGGCGTGCAAGGGCTGCGTGATGGTGCCGTGGGCGCTCGCGGCGACCACCGTCTCGTACAACGTCCCGGGGGTCCCGCAGGGGCTGCACCTGACAGGGCCGGTGATCGCGGACATGTACCTCGGCAAGATCACGAAGTGGAACGACCCGCAGATCGCGAAGCTCAACCCGGGGGTCGACCTGCCCTCGACCGGCGTCCACCCCGTCTACCGGAGCGACGCGAGCGGCGACACGTTCGCGTTCACCGACTACCTCTCGAGCGTCAGCCCCGCCTGGAAGTCGAAGGTGGGAGGCGCGAACACCTCGGTCTCCTGGCCGACCGGCACGGGCGCCAAGGGCAACTCGGGCGTCGCAGGCGTGATCACTCAGACGCCGGGCGCCGTCGGATACGTCGCGATCGCGCAGGCGACCGGCTCGAACCTCCACTACGCGAGCGTCGAGAACAAGGCCGGGCAGTACGTGAAGCCGTCGACCTCGTCGATCTCCGCCGCGGCGAAGACGGCGAGCTTCCGGCCGGACAACTCGGTCTCGATCGTGAATCCGCCGGCCTCCGCGAAGGCGGCATACCCGATCTCGACGTTCACGTACGCGCTCGTGCCGAAGAACTCGTCGAAGCTCGCCGCGCTGAAGACGTTCCTCGACTACGCGGTGACGAGCGGCCAGCGCTACGCGACGGAGCTCGAGTTCGCGCCCCTGCCGCAGAACGTCGTCTCGAAGGACGAGTCGATCGTCAAGGGGCTCTAGCCGCCCGGCGACTCGCCTCGGCCAGCTTGCGCAGGCGCGCTGCCAGCGCCGGCGTGAGCTGGCCGGGCCGAAGCTGCCAGCTCCAGTTCCCGCCCGTCACCCCCGGGCGGTTCATGCGGGACTCCTCGCCGAGACCGAGCACGTCCTGTGCCGGCACGATCGCGAGCTCGGCAGGCGAGGAGTACGCGAGCTCGATCAGCCCCCAGTGCGGCTCGGCCGGATCGAGCCCGGTCGCCGCCCGCTCGCGCGGCCGCAGGCCGCGGAACCAGCCGACGGTCGTGTCGGTGTCGTGCGTCGACGTGTACACGACCTCGCGCTCGCGATGGTTCTCGAGCCGGTGCGGATTCCGGCGCCCGCCGCCGAACGCCCAGTGGAGCACGACCATCCCGGGCAGGCCGAGCTCGTCCCGGAGCCGCCACACGGGCGGCGTGATCCGGCCGAGATCCTCCGCGATCACGGGCAGGTCGCCGAGGTCGCGCTCGACTGCGCGAAAGAGCGCGGCGCCCGGGCCGGCCCGCCAGCGGCCGTGCTTCGCCGTCCTGTGCCGTTCCGGGATCGCCCAGTAGGAGACGAAGCCCCGAAAGTGGTCGACGCGCGAGACGTCGACGAGCTCGAACGTCCGCCGAAACCGCTCGCGCCACCAGCGGTAACCCGTCGCACGGTGGGCAGGCCAGTCGTAGAGCGGGTTCCCCCAGCGCTGACCGTTCGCGCTGAGGGAGTCGGGAGGCGCACCGGCCACCTCGCCGTGCTCGAACAGCTCCGGCCAGGCCGCGACGTCGGCCCCCTCGCCGGAGACGTAGATCGGCACGTCTCCGATCAGCCGGATGCCGCGCGAGCGCGCGTACCCGCGCAGCGCCTCCCACTCGCGCTCGAAGCGCACCTGGTCGGCGAGCGCCCGCCCGCCCGCGAAGGCGGCCCAACCGCCCGTCCAGTAGGGGTGCCGCGCGACGAAGTCCTCCACCTCGGCGGCGGTCACCCGGGCGTCGGGCTGCTCGAGGAGCTGCGGCGAGGCGGCGAAGGCCGAGGGAGAGCGGTACGGCGAGCCGAACTCGTCGGGCGGCCCCAGCGGCAGCACCTGCCACCACGACTGGCCGGCCGCGGCGAGCCAGTCGACGAACCGGTACGCGTCGCGGCCGAGCCTCCCCGAGGGCAGCGAGGCCGGGTGGAGCAGGATGCCGCAGGAGCGCCGAAGCCGCACGCGTCGATCCTCGCTCATCGGTGAGACTTGCCGCGTGGCCCTCCCGAAGACGCGCCCGCCACGAGTCCAGATCCTGCAGGTGACTCCGCAGGTCGACTGCGGCCGCTATCCCGTCAAGCGGACGGCCGGCGACCGCGTCGACGTGGCCGCCCGCATCTTCCGCGACGGCCACGAGACCCTCGGCGCCACGGTCCGCTATCGCGCCCCCGGTGCGACGCGCTGGGCCGAGGCTCCGCTCGAGCCGCGCGGCAACGACGTGTGGGAGGGCTCGTTCGAGGTCGACCGGCCGGGGATCTGGTGCTTTCGCCTCGAGGCCTGGGTCGACCGCGTCGCGTCCTTCCAGGACGAGCTCCGCCGCAAGGTCGCGGCGGGCCAGCAGGACCTCGCCGGGGAGCTCTCCGAGGGAGCCGAGCTCCTGCGGCGCGGCGAGCTCACGGTCGAGGAGGCGCTCGCCGCCGCTGCCGGCGACCGCGCGGAGAAGACGTGGTCGCAGACACTCGAGGTCGACGTCGATCGCACGCTCGCCCGCTTCGGGGCGTGGTACGAACTCTTCCCGCGCTCGTGGGGCGGCTTCGAGGGCGTCCGCGCGCAGCTGCCGCGGCTCGCGGAGCTCGGCTTCGACGTCCTCTACCTGCCGCCGATCCACCCGATCGGCCGCACGAAGCGCAAGGGGCGCAACAACGCCGAGACGGCACAGCCGGGCGACGTGGGCAGCCCCTGGGCGATCGGCGGCGAGGAGGGAGGCCACGACGCGATCGAGCGGTCGCTCGGCGGCGAGGACGACTTCCGCCGCCTCGTCGCGGAGGCAGCCGGGCACGGAATCGAGATCGCGCTCGACTTCGCGATCCAGATGTCGCCCGACCACCCGTGGCTGAAGGAGCACCCGGACTGGTTCAACCGCCGCCCGGACGGGACGCTGAAGTACGCCGAGAACCCGCCGAAGCGCTACCAGGACATCTACAACGTCAACTTCGACAGCGAGGACTGGCACGGCCTCTGGCAGGCGCTCCGGGACGTCGTCCTCCACTGGGTCGACCTCGGCGTGAGCGTGTTCCGCGTCGACAACCCGCACACCAAGCCGGTTCCGTTCTGGGAGTGGCTGATCCGCGAGGTGCGGACGCGGCATCCCGACGTGATCTTCCTCGCCGAGGCGTTCACGCGGCCGACGCCGCTGACGACGCTCGCGAAGGCCGGGTTCGCCCAGGGCTACACGTACTTCACGTGGAAGAACACGCGCTGGGAGCTGCTCGAGTTCCTCGGCCAGCTGCTCGAGTGGCGCGAGTACTACCGGCCGAACTGCTTCGCGAACACGCCGGACATCCTCCACGAGTACCTGCAGCGGGGGGGCCGGCCGGCCTTCGAGGCGCGGCTCGTGCTCGCCGCGACGCTCTCGCCGTCGTACGGGATCTACTCCGGCTTCGAGAACTGCGAGGACGTGCCGGTGCGGCCGGGGTCGGAGGAGTACCTGAACTCGGAGAAGTACGAGGTGCGGGAGCGGTCGCTCGACGGGCCGCTGCTGCCGCTCGTCGCCGCCGTGAACCGGGCGCGGCGCGACAACCCGGCTCTGCAGCACCTCGAGCCGATCACGATCCTCGAGACCGAGAACGAGCAGCTGTTCGCGTTTCTCAAGCAGCGCGGCGAGAGCCGCGTCGTCACCGTCGTCAACCTCGACCCGCGGGCGGAGCAGGAGGGCGTGTGCATCCTGCCCGTCGCGACCGGGCTCCCGCCCGCGTACCCGGTGCGCGACCTCCTCGCGGACGAGAGCTTCACGTGGCACATCGGCCGCAACTACGTTCGGCTGGGGCCAGGGAAGAGCCACCTGCTTAGGATCGGAGGGTGAGCAGCGAGACACGTCTCTTCGAGCGACGGCCGGTAGCAGCTACCGGCCGTGTCCCCGGGGGCCATGTCTGAGCAATGGTTCGAGCGGGATCCGCTCTGGTTCAAGCGGGCCGTCTTCTACGAGATCCACATCCGCGGCTTCTTCGACGGGAACGACGACGGCTCCGGCGACTTCCGCGGCCTCATCGAGAAGCTCGACTACCTCGAATGGCTCGGCGTGGACTGCATCTGGCTCCTGCCGATGTACGAGTCGCCGCTACGCGACGGCGGCTACGACATCTCGAACTTCTTCGCCATCCACCCCGACTACGGGACGGTGGAGGACTTCCGCGAGTTCGTCGAGGCGGCCCATCAACGGGGGATGCGCGTGATCGCCGACCTCGTCATGAACCACACCTCCTCCGACCATCCCTGGTTCCAGGAGTCGCGCAGCGACGGGGCAGGCACGCGCAAGGACTGGTACGTCTGGTCGGACAGCGACGAGGGCTACCAGGACGCGCGGATCATCTTCATCGACTCGGAGCCGTCCAACTGGACGTTCGACCAGCTGCGCGGCCAGTACTACTGGCACCGCTTCTTCCACCACCAGCCCGACCTCAACTTCGACAACCCCGAGGTGCAGGAGGCGATGCTGGAGGTACTCCGCTTCTGGCTCGACCTCGGCATCGACGGCTTCCGGCTCGACGCCGTCCCGTACCTCTTCGAGCGGGAGGGGACGAGCGGCGAGAACCTTCCCGAGACCCACGCGTATCTCAAGCGCGTCCGGGCGGAGGTGGACGCCCGCTACCCCGACCGCCTCCTGCTCGCCGAGGCGAACCAGTGGCCGGAGGACGTCGTCCAATACTTCGGCGAGGGCGACGAGTGTCACATGGCCTTCCACTTCCCGGTCATGCCGCGGATGTTCATGGCGGTCCGCCGGGAGGACGCGACGCCGATCTACGAGATCCTCGAGCGCACCCCGCACATCCCGATCAACTGCCAGTGGGGCCTGTTCCTCCGCAACCACGACGAGCTGACGCTCGAGATGGTGACCGACGAGGAGCGGGACTACATGTACGAGGAGTACGCGAAGGACCCGCGGATGAAGCTCAACCTCGGGATCCGCCGCCGCCTCGCGCCGCTTCTCGACGGGGGCCGCGACGAGGCGGAGCTCATGCACGCGATCCTCTTCTCGCTGCCTGGTTCGCCCGTCCTCTATTACGGGGACGAGATCGGCATGGGCGACAACGTCTACCTGGGCGACCGGGACGGCGTCCGCACGCCGATGCACTGGTCGGGCGACCGGAACGCCGGCTTCTCGCGCGCCGACTGGGCGCAGCTCTACCTCCAGCCGCTCATGGATCCGGTCTACGGCTTCCAGGCGGTGAACGTGGAGGCGCAGCTGCGGACGCCGACGTCGCTCCTGCGCTGGCTGCAGCGGTTCATCGCGTTGCGCAAGGAGCACCCGGTCTTCGGGCTCGGCGGGTACACACCGCTGGAGAGCGACAACTCGCGGATCTTCGCCCATATCCGCTCCTGGGAGGAGGACACGGTGCTCTGCGTCCACAATCTCGCGCGCTCGGCGCAGGCGGTGCAGCTCGACCTCGGCGCGTATGCCGGTATGGTCCCGGTGGAGATGCTGGGCCAGACGGCCTTCCCGCCGATCGGGGAGCTGCCGTACCTCCTCACACTCGCCCCTCGTGGCTTCTTCTGGTTCCAGCTGAGGCAGGCCGAATGAGCACGTTCGACGAGCGCGCCCTCATCGACTACGTCACCCGCCAGCGCTGGTACGGGGCGAAGTCGCGGGCCGTTTCGCATTCCGAGGTCGTCGACGCGATCGACGTGCGCACGACCGACCCGCCGCTCGCGGTCGCGCTCGTCGAGCTCCGCTACGAGACGGGGGCGCACGACATCTACCAGCTGCTCGTCTCGACCCGCGACGGCGGGATCCGCTTCGACGGCCTCGCCGAGAACGCTGCGTTCGCGCGCGAGCTCGTGAGCGCGATGCGGACGAGTCTGACGCTCCAGGGCGAGCAGGGGATCGTCGAGTTCAGCGCCGCCGACGACTTCTCGCCGCTGTCGCGCGAGCTCGGCTCGGCGCGCCTGATCGGGAGCGAGCAGTCGAACAGCTCGGTCGTCTTCGAGGACGCGCTCATCCTCAAGCTCTTCCGCCGGCTGGAGCCGGGCATCAACCCCGAGCTCGAGCTGCTCCGCTTCCTCGGCGAGCGAGGGTTCCGCAACATCCCGGCGCTCGGCGGCTGGTACTCGTACTCGGGCGGCCCGCTGGCGGCGACGCTCGGGCTGCTACAGGAGTACGTCGCCGACGGCCGCGACGGCTGGGAGCTCGCGCTCGAGGAGATCGCCTCGGCGCCGGAGCGCCTCCTCGACCGGCTCGCGCGCCTCGGCGAGGTGACGGGCCAGATGCACACCGCGCTGGGCTCCGACCCCAACGATCCCGCGTTCGCGCCCGAGGAGCCGAGCGTCGAGTCGCTCGGGCTGCTCACGGCGACCGTCGACGAGGAGATCGCGCGCGTCTTCCTCTCGCTGCCGGACGACGACGAGCGGCTCGCGCCGATCCTCGGCCGCGGCGAGGAGGTGCGCGAGCAGCTGCGCCTGCTCACGTACGCCGCGTCGGCCGGCCGCGTGATCCGCACGCACGGCGACTACCACCTCGGCCAGACCCTGTGGGCGGGGACGGACTGGGTGGTGCTCGACTTCGAGGGCGAGCCGGCGCGGACGCTCGTCGAGCGGCGGCGGAAGCGGTCGCCGCTGCGGGACGTGGCGGGGATGCTGCGCTCGTTCGCGTACGCGGCGACGGCGGCCGGCCTCGAGGGCGGCGCCGACGGCACCGAGGAGTGGGAGGAGCGGGCGCGCGAGCGGTTCCTCGAGGGCTATCTCGAGACCGCCGACCCCACGCTCCTCCCGAGCGGCCAGCCGGCGATCGAGCGGCTGCTCGCCGTGTTCGAGCTCGAGAAGGCGGTCTACGAGCTCCGGTACGAGCTCGACAACCGGCCGGACTGGGTGCGAATTCCGGTGACGGGTATCGAGCGGCTGATGCGGCAGGCGGCGGAGGCGACGTGATCGAGCTGGGGGCGGATCCTCACAGCGTCCTCGGCGCGCACGAGGAGGACGGTGTCGTCGTCGTGCGGGCGTGGCGGCCGGAGGCGCAGGCGGTGCGCGTCCGGGCAAGTAACAGTCTGTTACAAGGGAAGGCGGCGAGGGTCGAGGCGGAGCTGAAGGACCCGGCCGGCCTGTGGGAGGCGCTGCTGCCGAAGGCGCGGCTACCGCTCGAATACGAGCTCGAGGTCGAGTATCCGGACGGGAACACGTTCACGCTGCGCGACCCGTACGCGTTCCTGCCGACGCTCGGCGAGCTCGACCTCCACCTGGCGATGGAGGGGCGCCACGAGCACCTGTACGAGCGGCTCGGTGCGCACGTCCGCGAGATCGACGGCGTCGTCGGCACCGCCTTCGCGGTCTGGGCGCCGAACGCGCGCTCCGTCTCGGTCGTCGGCGACTTCAACTCGTGGGACGGCCGGCTGCACCCGATGCGCTCGCTCGGCTCCTCCGGGATCTGGGAGCTCTTCGTCCCGGGCGTCGAGGACGGCCAGAAATACAAGTTCGAGATCCGCACGCAGGAGGGCCGGCTGCGGCTGAAGAGCGACCCGGTCGCGTTCCACACCGAGGTGCCGCCAGCGAACGCGTCGGTCGTCTGGGAGGC
>DASQQF010000147.1:0-46464 GCA_035643535.1 Gaiellaceae bacterium | reverse complement strand
CGGTGCCGCGCCCACGCCCCGGGCAGAACGGCGACGACCTCGACGTGCCGTCCTTCCTTCGCGATTAGGGCGCGGTGGACGCGTACCTCGCCATCGCCTCGAAGCGCGATGTGCGGGACTACGCCGCAACGCCGATCCCTGACGACGTCCGCGAGCGGATCCTCGACGCGGGCCGGCTGGCGGGCAGCTCGAAGAACCGGCAGCGCTGGCAGTTCGTGCTCGTCGAGGACGACTCGCGGCAGCTTCTCTCAGAGCTCGTCTACGAGCCCGCCAACGTCCGCCGGGCGAGGCTCGTCGTCGCGATCGTGGGCGAGGCCTCGGGCTTCGACGCGGGCCGTTGCGCCCAGAACATGATGCTCGCCGCCTGGGAGGCGGGCGTCGTCTCGTGCCCGAACGGCGTTCGCGACGCGGACGCCGCGGCCGAGCTCTGCGGCGGCGAGGTGCGGGCGGTGCTCTCCTTCGGCTACCCGGCCCGGCCGCGCGATGCTGAGAGCCGCAGCGCCGCGGAGTGGTCGGGCCGCGCGAACCGGAAGCCGCTGGGCGAGCTCGTCCGCAACGTCTGACCTCGTGAGCCCGCAGTAGGCTCGCGGGATGCAGGGCGCGATCGCCGCCGGGCATCCGCTCACGGCCGACGCCGGTGCGGCCGTCCTGCGCGCGGGCGGCAACGCCGTCGACGCGTGCATCGCGGCCGCGGCCGTCGCCTGGGTGTGCGAGAGCCCGCTCACCGGGCCGGGCGGCGGCGGCTTCCTGCTCGTGCACGAGGCCGAGAGCGGCCGCTCGCGCCTGCTCGACTTCTTCGTCGCCGTCCCGGAGCGGCCCGCCGCGCACGACGAGCTGCTCGAGCTGGCGGTCGACTTCGACGGCGACACCCGGCAGGTCTTCCACACCGGCGCCGCGGCGGTCGCGGTTCCGGGGACCGCGCTCGGCCTCTGGGAGGCGCATCGCCGCTTCGGCACCGTGCCCTGGCCGGAGCTCCTCGCGCCCGCCGCGCGGCTGGCGCGGGAGGGGGTCGTCCTCACCCGGCAGCAGGCGTACCTCCACCGGATCCTCGACCCGCTGCTCCGCCACTCGCCGGAGGGCGACGCCATGTACGGCCCCGGGAGGGCGCTCGAGGCGGGTGAGCGGTTTCGGCTGCCCGAGCTCGCCGAGACGCTCGGCCGCCTCGCGGCGGAGGGCGGCGGCTGCCTCTACCGCGGCGAGCTCGCCGAGCGGCTCGCCGCCCATGCCGCGCTCACGCCGGACGACCTCGCGCGCTACGAGGTGCTGGAGCGGGAGCCGCTCGCGGCGCCGTTCCGCGGCGGCGAGTTCCGGACGAACCCGCCCCCGTCGAGCGGTGGCCGCCTCCTCGCGGTGGGACTGGACGCGCTCGGCGAAGCCGACCCGACGCCGCTCGCGGTCGCGCACGCGATGGAGGCGCAGGAGGCGGCGCGGGTCGGCGGGACCGGGGGGACGACGCACGTCAGCGTCGTCGACGGTGCGGGCGACGCGGCGTCGCTCTCGTCGTCGCTCGGGTCGGGGAGCGGCGTCGTCGTCCCCGGCACGGGCATCCACCTCAACAACATGCTCGGCGAGGCGGATCTCGCCGGCGACGGGCGTCCGGGCGACCGGCTGACCTCGATGATGGCGCCCTCGCTGCTCCTGCACGAGGGCAGGCTGCGGCTCGTGATCGGCTCGGCGGGCAGCGTGCGCCTGCGCGGCGCGATCCTTCAGGTCGTGGCGAACGTCGCCGCCCGCCGGCTCGGGGTGCGGGAGGCGGTCGAGGCGCCGCGCATCCACGTCGAGGAGGGCGTCGCCCACTGCGAGGACGCGGCAGCGGCCGGCGAGCTCGAGGAGGCCGGGTACCCGGTGGTGCGCTGGCGCGGACGGAACCTCTTCTTCGGCGGCGTCGCCGCCGTCGAGGTGCGCGACGACGGCTCGCTCGCGGCGGCGGGAGATCCGCGGCGGGGCGGGGAAGGACGCGTCGTATGACGTTCACGATCCGCCGCGCCGATCCCTCCGACGCCGAGCAGCTGACGCGGCTGGCGGAGGCCGTGAGCGCCGAGCCCGAGGGCTGGTTGATCAGCATCGCCGGCGAATGGCGGAGCGCCGGCGACGAGCGCCGCTACCTGAAGGCGCTCCGCCGCTACTCGCACGCGGCCGTGTTCGTCGCCGAGCGCGAGGACGGGGGGATCGTCGGACGCCTCTCGGTCGGCCGCGACCCGCACCCGGCGAGCGCCCACGTCGCCGACGTCGGCCTGATGGTCGCCATCGGCGCGCGACGGCAGGGAATCGGCCGGGCGCTGCTCCAGGCGGCGGTCGACTGGGCACGCGGCGCCGGCGTACGCAAGCTCGAGCTGCACGTCTTCCCGTGGAACACGGGTGCGATCGCGCTCTACGACTCGTTCGGCTTCGAGCGGGAGGGGTACCGCAAGGGCCACTACCGGCGCGGCGGCGAGTACGTCGACGCGATCCTGATGGCCTACCGCGTCTCGTAGGCGAGGTCGACGGGGACGCCTCCGGCGAGCGTCTGGTAGACGACGCAGTAGCGCTCCGTCCGCTCGAGCAGCTTGGCGAGCTCTTCCTCCGAGGCGTCCGTCTCGAGCTCGAAGCGGAGCCGGATCGCGGCGAAGCCGACCGGCGCCTCGCGATCGACGCCGAGCGTGCCTCGGAAGTCGAGCTCGCCCTCGGCGTGGACGCTGCCGGCGACGCGGAGCTCCATCGAGGTCGCGACCGAGCGGAGGGTGACGCCGGCGCATGCGACGAGCGCCTCGAGGAGCATGTCGCCCGAGCAGGCGAGCGCGCCCGTGCCGCCGGTGGCGGGGTGGAGCCCCGCCTCGACGAGCGCACGTCCGGTCGCGACCGAGCAGGCGATCCGCTCCTCCTCGAGCCTGCCCTCGGCGCGGAGCGTGACGACCGCGGCTGCGGGATCGTCCCGGTAGCGGTCCTTGAGCGGCTTCTGCACGGCCCGCAGCCCGGCGCGATCCATGCGCGGATCCTACGTGGACCGGTCAGGAAGACCGTCTGGCGCGAACGGGTCGAATGGAACTGAGGCCGCTCGAGACTTGAGGAGCCGTGGTCCTCTCGGCGCTCCGCGAGGTCCGAGCATCCGGTCGCGTCCGTAACGTGCGACGGGGAGTGCGGCTGACCCCGATCGAGCGGCGCATGGCCCGAGTTCTCCAGGAGCCGCCGTCCGCGCGGCTCGCCGCGAGGACGATCGTCGCTGCCACCGCCTTCGTCGTCGTGGTGGGCGGCGTGCTCATGCGGGTGGTCGACCGCTCGGAGTATCCGAGCGTCTGGAAAGGCATGTGGTGGGCGCTCCAGACCGTGACGACCGTCGGCTACGGCGACGTGACGCCGAAGCACGTGGGCGGCCGGCTCGTGGCGGCGTTCGTCATGTTCGAGGGCATCGCATTCCTGGCGATCGTCACGGCGGCGATAACGTCCACCTTCGTCACCCGGGTGATCGCCGAGCGTGCGGCGAGGGAGACGGGCGAGGAGCTGTCGGAGCTGCAGCGCATCGAGAGCCGCCTCGACTCGCTCGACGGCAAGCTCGACCGCCTCGAGGCGGCGCTTCGCGCTGCCGGAGAGAAGTGAGGGCCCGGGGTCGTCGGCCCGGTGACAGGACTGCCGAGATCGGCTTCGTCTTCGGCCCGCGTCACCAGGGAAGGGCTTTGCGACCGAGGCCGCCCGCGCACTGGTCGACTGGGCGTTCGCGTCGGCCGGCCTCCACCGCGTCATCGGCCGGACGGAGGCTCGCAACGCGGCTTCGATCCAGTGCTCCAGAGGCTCGGGATGCGTCTCGAGGCCCGTTTCGTCGAGAACGAGTGGGTCAAGGCGAGTGGCAGAGCGAACTCGTCTACGCCGTCCTGGCGCGCGAGTGGACGAGCCGGGGCTTCCCGTCGGCCTGAAGGGGCTCGGTCGATGCGCCGGAGCGGTGCCGTAGCGTTCGTCGCATGACGGTGCCGCGGATCCCGCTCGGTCCGCTCCAGGAGCGCGAGTTCCGCCTGTTCTTCACGGGGCAGCTCGTGTCGCTGCTGGGCAGCGCCTTCACGCCGTTCGCGCTCGCCTGGGCGGTGCTCGACCTGACGGGATCGGCACGCGACCTCGGCTTCGTCGTCGCGGCGGAGACGGCGCCCCTCGTCGTCTTCCTGCTCGCCGGCGGCGTCTTCGCCGACCGGCTGCCACGGCGCGGCGTGATGCTCGTCGCCGACCTCGGGCGCATGGGCATCCAGGCGGCGACCGCCGCACTGTTGCTCACGCACACCGCGCACGTCTGGGAGCTGGTCGTGCTGCAAGCCTTCGCCGGCACGGCGACGGCGTTCTTCAACCCCGCCTCGACCGGACTCACGCCGATGACCGTCAGCGCGAAGCGGCTGCAGGAGGCGAACGCCCTGCGCGGGATGTCGATGGCGTCGATGCAGCTCGTCGGGCCCGCGCTGGCCGGCGTCCTCATCGTGACCGTCGGCCCGGGCTACGCGCTGGCCGTCGATGCGGCGAGTTTCGGGGTCAGCGCGTTCTATCTCGCGCGCCTGCGCCTGCCGATGCACATCAAGCTGCCGCCGCAGTCGTTCGCGCGCGACCTGCTCGACGGCTGGCACGAGTTCGCCGGGCGCACGTGGGTCTGGCTGATCGTCGTCAGTGCGTCCCTCTCGAACATGACGGCGTCGGTCTGGTTCGTGCTCGCCGCGGCGTGGATCAAGGAGGGGCACGGCGGCGCCGGTGCATGGACGGCGATCCTCGTCGCGTCGGCCGTCGGTGCACTCGCCGCCGGAGCGACCGCGCTGCGCATCAAGCCGCGGCTCCCGCTGCTCGTCGCCTCCCTCGTGGTCGCGCCGAACGCGGTGCCGCTCGTCCTGCTCGCGCTGAGACTCCCCTGGGAGACCCTCGTCGTCGCCGAGCTCGCCACCGGCTTCGGGAACATGCTCTTCAACACGCTCTGGGAGACGACCCTGCAACAGCACGTTTCGCCCGCGGCGCTCTCACGCGTCAGCGCCTACGACTGGTTCGGTTCGGTGCTCTGCCAGCCGCTCGGACTCGCCCTCGCAGGAGTGGCGGCCGTCGCGATCGGGATGAGCCGCACGCTCTGGATCGCAGCGGCGATCAACCTCGCCTCCGTCGCCGCGATCCTCGCGGCGCCGAGCGTGAGGCGGCTGCAGCGGCGCGACGAAGCCCAGCCCGAGCAGCCCGCGCAGCCGGTCGTCGCCGGCTGAGAGGGAGCGAGCGCCTGGCTGCGCCGGCGGCATCTTCGGCTGCGTGACCCCGCCCGTCCTCCCTCGAGCACGTGGCGATCCGCGCGTTCGGGCGCCGTCAAGGCGGGGGAGTACGATCGATTCCCCGTGCCCGAAGCGCCGTTCGTCCACCTCCACGTTCATTCCGAGTACTCGATCCTCGACGGGGCCTGCCGGATCCCGGACCTCGCGAAGCGGGCGGCGGAGCTGGGGATGCCGGCGGTCGCGCTCACCGACCACGGCTCGCTCGCGGGCGCGGTCGACCTCTACAAGTCGGCGCGCGCCGAGGGTGTGAAGCCCGTCCTCGGTTGTGAGGTCTACGTCACCGACGACCGGCACGCGCAGCAGAAGGGGCAGGCGCACCTGACCCTGCTCGCGGAGACGACGGAGGGGTACGGCAACCTGATCAAGCTCTCCTCGCTCGGCTATCTCGAGGGCTACTACTACAAGCCGCGCGTCGACTGGGAGCTGCTCCAGACCTACGGGAAGGGGCTCGTCGCGCTGTCGGGCTGCCTCTCGGGCCGCGTCTGCAAGGCGCTCGAGGAGAACCGGCCGGCCGACGCCGAGGCGGAGCTCGAGCGGCTCGAGCAGGTGTTCGGCCGCGACAACGTCTACGTCGAGCTCCAGAACGCGCACCTCGACGTCCAGCAGCGGATCAACCCCCAGCTCGTCGAGCTCGCCGCGAAGCGAGGCCTGCCGACGGTCGCGACCGGCGACGTCCACTACCTCCGCCACGAGGATGCGCGCGCCCACGAGGCGCTGCTCTGCATCCAGTCGGGCGACTCGCTCCGCAACCCGAACCACTGGCGCTTCGAGACGGACCACTTCTACTTCAAGACGCCCGAGGAGATGGCCGCCGACTTCCCCGGCCTCCAGCACGCGCTGCGGCGGACGCTCGAGGTGGCGGAACGGTGCAACGTCGAGATCGAGCTCGGGAGGATCCTGCTTCCCAGGTTCGAGACCCCCGAGGGCCGCGACGCGTTCGAGTACCTCGTCGAGCTGTGCGAGGCCGGTGCGGCGAGGCGCTACGGGACGGTCACGCCCGAGCTCCGCGAGCGGCTCCGGTACGAGCTGAAGACGATCAGGGAGATGGGGTTCTCCGACTACTTCCTGATCGTCGCCGACTTCGTCGGCTTCGCGAAGCGGAACGGGATCGCCGTCGGCCCCGGCCGCGGCTCGGCGGCCGGCTCGCTCGTCGCGTACTGCCTCGAGATCACCGACCTCGACCCGATCCGCTACGAGCTCCTGTTCGAGCGCTTCCTCAACCCGGGCCGAAAGTCGATGCCGGACATGGACATCGACTTCGCCGTCGAGGGCCGCGAGCGCGTCATCAACTACGTCCGGGAGAAGTACGGCCGCGACCGGGTCGCCCAGATCATCACCTTCGGGACGATGGCCGCCCGCGCCGCCGTCCGTGACGCGGGCCGCGTGCTCGAGCACCCGTACGGGGTCGTCGACCGGATCGCGAAGCTCATCCCCGAGGGCCCCGGCCAGACGCTCGACGAGTGCCTCAAGCCCGGGGCCGAGCTGAAGCAGGCCTACGACGCCGACCCGTCCGCGAAGGAGATCGTCGATCTCGCGAAGCCGCTCGAGGGGCTCACGCGGCAGGACGGGATCCACGCGGCGGCGGTCGTGATCGGCGCCGAGCCGCTGACGAACGTCGTCCCCGTCCAGCAGAAGGGCGCCGAGCAGGAGGTCGTGACCCAGTTCGACGGCGTCACGATCGAGGCGCTCGGCCTGTTGAAGATGGATTTCCTCGGCCTCCGCAATCTCGACGTGATCGAGAAGGCGGTCGAGCTCGTGCCGGGCCTCGACATCTCGACGATCCCGCTCGACGACCGGAAGACGTACGAGATGCTCGCGCGCGGCGAGTCGACCGGCGTCTTCCAGTTCGAGTCCTCGGGGATGCGCGACGCCCTCCGCTCGGTGAAGCCGACCGAGTTCGAGGACCTGATCGCGCTCGGCGCCCTCTACCGTCCCGGCCCGATGGCCTACATCCCCGTCTACGCCCGCCGGAAGAACGGCCAGGAGCCGGTCTCCTACCCCGACGGGCGCCTGAAGCCGATCACCGCCTCCACGTACGGCATCTGCGTCTACCAGGAGCAGTACATGGAGATCGCGAAGCACCTGGCCGGCTTCACGCCCGCCGAGGCCGACGATCTGCGCAAGGCGATCGGCAAGAAGAAGCACGACCTGATGGCGTCGCTGAAGAGCAAGTTCCTCGAGGGTTGCGCCGCGACCGGCACCGCCGCCGCGGTCGCGCAGCAGCTCTGGGCCGACATGGAGCAGGCGCAGGACTACTCGTTCAACAAGTCGCACGCCGCCTGCTACGCGCTCATCTCGTACCGCACCGCCTGGCTGCGCGCGAACCATCCGCGCGAGTACATGGCGGCGCTCATCTCCTCGGTGATGAACACGAAGGACAAGGTGCCGTTCTACGTCAACGCGTGCCACGAGCTCGGGATCGAGGTGCTGCCACCCGACGTGAACTCCTCACAGGTCGACTTCGCCGTCGTCGAGGGAAAGATCCGCTTCGGGCTGAACGCGGTGAAGAACGTCGGCGAGGCGACGTGCCGCGCGATCGTCGCCGCGCGCGAGGAGGGCGGGCCGTTCGCGTCGGTCGGCGACCTGCTGACGCGCGTCGACGCCCAGCTCCTCAACCGGCGCGTGCTCGAGGCGCTCGCGAAATGCGGCGCGCTCGACCGGATCACGCCGTCGCGGCTCGGCGTCATCGACGAGCGCACGCTCGACCAGCTGCTCGCGTACGCGCAGCGCCACCAGGCCGACCGGCTGCTCGGCCAGGCGTCGATCTTCGACCTCGGCGACGCCGACACGTCCTCGAGCGACCACGAGCCGCGGATCCCGGTCGTGGAGGCCGACAAGCAGACGCTGCTGCGGCTCGAGAAGGAGAGCCTGGGCCTCTACGTCTCCGAGCATCCGCTGAGCGCGATCCGCGACCAGCTGCGCCGCAGGACCGACTGCGGCCTCGCCGAGGTCGAGAAGCGGCGCGACGGCGAGACGGTCGTCGTCGGCGGGATCGTCGCCTCGCTCAGGCAGACGACGACGAAGAGAGGCGAGCCGATGGCGTTCGCCGGCCTCGAGGACGTCACCGGCGGGATCGAGGTCGTCGTCTTCAACTCCACCTACGCCGCGGCTCGTGACCTGCTCGTCGCCGACGCCGTGCTCGTCGTCAAGGGCCGCGTCGACCACAAGCAGCAGGGGGAGACGAAGCTCGTCGCGCTCGAGATCACGCCGTTCGCGGCGAGTGCGGAGCGGCGCGAGGTGCGGCTCAGGGTCGACGCGCGCAGCGCGCCCGCGGGCGTGATCCGCGAGCTCGCGCACGTCGTGCGCGATTTCCCCGGGGACGCACCGGTGTACGTCGACCTCGTCACGTCGCTCGGCTCGAAGCTGCTCGAGCTCGGGCCCGACTATCGTGTCGATCCGGGCCCCGACTTCTTCGCCGAGATGCGTCTCCTGCTCGGCGAGGCGGCGGTCCAGTAGCGCGTACCTGCGCCGAAACCTTCTCCATTCCGTGAAGATCACCCAGGAAGGGGAGTGGGGCGTGTCGCGTTATCCCGAGATGGGGAGACAGAGACTGCGGATGCCTGTGGCGAATGACATCGTCGAGACCGAGGTGGAGCGTGTGGAGCGGTGGCGCGCCGAGGAGCTCGAGCGCGCCGGTTACGAGCACGACGACGCCGTCGAGCTCGCCGGCCGGCTCGACGTCGACCTGCACGACGCGATCTCGCTGCTCGAGCGCGGCTGCCCGGCCGACCTCGCCGTCCTCATCCTCCGGTAGGCGCAGCCCGGCCCGGCCGCCGGTCGGCACAATGGCTCCGTGAGCGCCGACCTGCTCGGGTACATCCCGTCGCCCTCGACGGGCACCTTCCAGCTCGGGCCGTTCACGCTGCACATGTACGGCGTGATGCTGCTGCTCGGCATCGCCGGCTGCATCTGGCTGACCGGGCGGCGCTGGGTGCGCTGGGGCGGCGACTGGGATCTCGTCTACCGCGTCGCGCTCTGGGGCGTGATCGGCGGCATCGTCGGGGCGCGCCTCTACCACGACATCACGAGCTGGAACCAGGACCCGCTGCTCGGCCAGCCGGGCGGCTCGCATCCCTGGTGGGGGTTCGCCGCGGTCTGGGACGGCGGGCTCGGAATCTGGGGGGCGATCCCGTTCGGCGCCTTCGCGGGGGCGTGGATCGTCCGCCGCTCCGGCAACAGCATCCGGCTCTTCATGGACGCGGTGGCTCCCGGCCTCCTGCTCGCGCAGGCGATCGGCCGCTGGGGCAACTACTGGAACCAGGAGCTGTACGGGAAGCCGACGAACCTGCCCTGGGCGCTGCGGATCGACCGGGCCCACCAGTTCGGGATCTTCCCGCGCTACCGGCAAAGCCCCTTCGGCTACTACACGCCGACGTTCCTCTACGAGTTCCTCTGGGACGGGATCGGCGTCGCCCTGCTCGTGTGGCTCGACCGCCGCTTCAAACTGCGGCGGCCTGCGCTCTTCGCCCTCTACGTCGTCTGGTACACGACGTTCCGCACGTACGAGGAAGTGCTGCGGATCGACCCGTCCAACTACTTCCTCGGGATGCGGATCAACTTCTGGGTCTCGCTCGGGATCTGGATCATCTCGGCTGCCTTCTTCGTCTGGTGGCAGTTCCTCCGCCGGCCGTCGGCGGTGCCGGCGAGGCAATCGCGTGCGGTGCCGACAGGGCCGCGGATGGCCGTCCCCAAGGGCCGCGTCCGGTAGCGCCGTTAGCGTCCCGACGGTGATCGTCCGGGAGCTCGCCCTCGACCTCGACGCGTTCGAGGGGCCGTTCGACCTGCTGCTCGCGCTCGTCCTCAAGGAGGAGCTCGACCTGCGCGACGTCGATCTCGCCGGCATCGTGTCCGCCTTCCTCGAGCGGCTCGACGAACGTGAGCAGCTCGACCTGGAGGCGTGCGGGGAGTTCCTCGTCCTGATCGCGGCGCTGCTCGAGCTGAAGGCGCGCGCGCTCTTCCCCGAGGAGGCCGCCGAGCTCGCCGAGCTCGAGCCGGAGGAGGCGGCCGAGGAGCTCGCTCGGCGGCTCGCCGAGTACCGGCGCGCGAAGGAGGCGGCAGGCTGGCTGCGCGAGCGTCTGGCCGCCGAGGGCGACCGCTTCTTCCGGCTCGGGCCGGCGCCGCTCGCGCCGAAGGTCGAGACGCCGCTCGCGCCGCAGGATCCCGCCGCGCTCGCGCAGGCGCTCCGGCTGCTCGCGCAGGAGCCGCCGGCGGTCTCGCTCGCGCACATGGCGCTCCGGTTCCCGCCGGTCTCGCAGTTCCTCGAGCGCTTCCGCGCCGTGCTGCGGCGCCGCTCCCGCTTCGACTTCGACGGCGAGGTCGCCGGTCTCTCGCGCGTCGAGCAGGCGGTCGCGTTCCTCGCGCTGCTCGACCTGCGACGGGGCGGCGAGGTCGCACTCGAGCAGGCTGCGCCCTTCGCGCCGATCCGGGTGCTGGGTCGCCGGGAGGAGAACCGTTCTCGAGACGAAAGGACCGATGGCGCATGGACCGTCCGCTCCGCCTGATCCCGACTCATCCGGTCGACGAGGGCGACCCGCTCGACGAGCTCGCGCGGACGCTCGAGGCGCTGCTCGTCGTCGCCTCGGCCCCGCTTGCGACCGACGAGCTCGCGGCGGCGGCGGACGACGAACCCGAGCGGGTCGAGGACGCCCTGCGGCTCGTCGGCGAGCGCTTCGCCGAGGGGCGGAGCGGGATCGTGCTCGAGCACGTCGCCGGCGGCTGGGCGCTGCGGGCCGCACGCGAGGCGGCAGAGGCCTGCGGGCGGCTGTTCGAGCGGCCGGCGCAGCGGAACCTGTCCCAGGCGGCGCTCGAGACCCTCGCGATCGTCGCGTACCTCGGGCCGTGCACGCGGCCGGAGATCGCTCGGATCCGCGGCGTGGCCGCCGATTCGGCCGTGGCGAACCTCGTCGAGCGCGGACTCGTCGCCGAGGCGGGCCGCGACGACGGCACCGGCGGCGCCGTCCGCTACCGCACGACGCCGCTCTTCGAGCGCGTCTTCGGGCTCGAGAGCCTTTCCGAACTGCCGCGCCTCGAGGACGTCGGCGCCGACGCCGCCCAGATCCGCGACCGGCTCCACACCGTCGCCGAGAAGCGCTCCGCCTGAATTCGGGCGAGACGCTCCGCGTCTCGCCCGCGCGGAGCGCCTCATCGGCCGAGCGGACTCCGCAGGAGTTCGCGAGGGTCTAGAGCTTCTTGATGATCTCCTCCGCCTCCCGGCGCGTGAACGCGCGCAGCGTCTCGGTCTGCTCGGCGCCGTGCCGGCCGAGCCGCGTCATGATCTCGAGCGCGGTGGCGTCGTCGGGCGCCTCGAACACCTCGACGACGTCGTAGCGGCCGAACGTCACCCAGACGCCCACGAGCCTCCCGCCCGCAGCCTCGATCTCGCGCTCCCCGTCCTCGATGCGGTCGCGCCAGGCGGGCAGGCCGGCCCGCCCCTGTGAGGTCCAGCGCATCAGCGAGATGTAGTGCGGCATCGGCGGTGCTCATATCTTCCCAGGATGCGCCTCAACGCGTATCTCGCGCGGGCCGGCGTCGCCTCACGGCGGCGGGCCGACGACCTGATCAAGGCCGGGCGCGTCACCGTCAACGGCGAGCCCGGCCGGCTCGACACCGTCGTGCGGGCGCACGACCGCGTCGCGCTCGACGGGGAGGAGGTGGCCCGCCAGCCGCTCGCCTACGTGCTCCTGCACAAGCCGGCGGGCGTCGTCACGACCGCGCGCGACCCGCAGGGGCGCCCGACGGTCGTCGAGCTCGTCCCGCACGAGCCGCGCGTCGTCCCGGTCGGCCGCCTCGACGCCGACACGACCGGTGCGCTCCTCCTGACGAACGACGGGCAGCTCGCGCACCGCCTCGCGCACCCGCGCTACGGCGTCGAGAAGACGTACGTCGCCGAGGTCGAGGGCGATCCGGACGAGAACGCGCTCCGGCGCCTGCGCGAGGGGGTGGAGCTCGAGGACGGCCGAACCGCACCCGCCGGCGCGCGGCGCCTCGGCGCGGGCCGCGTCGAGCTCGCCCTCCACGAAGGACGCAAGCACCAGGTGAAGCGGATGCTCGCCGCCGTGGGCCATCCGGTGGCGCGGCTGCACCGCTCCGCCTACGCCGGCCTGACGCTCGAAGGGCTCGAGCCCGGCGCGTGGCGCGAGCTCGAGCCCTCCGAAGTCCGGCGACTACGACGCGGCGAGCCGGTCGGCCCGTCGCAGGAGCTCCCGCACCAGTGAGAGCCCGCTCCGCACCTCGCCGTGGCTCGGCATCCTCCCGGCCGCGGCGGCCGAGAGCACCTTCTCGATCCTGGCGGCCGCCCTGTCCCGGTCGTTCGCCAGGGCACGCAGCTTCGCCTGCTCTCTCCTGTAGACGCGGTCGTTCGAGCCGGAGCCCGATGCGAGCGCCCGCGTGTCGGCGATGAGCGTGTCCGTTCCGAACTGCCCGACGCTCGACTCGATCTGGTCGTAGCCGGCGGCGAGCTGCTCGGTCGCGGCGAGCGCCCGCGGCGCCGACGCGAGCGCCTGCGTGATCACGTGGCCGTCGGACTGGTAGTCGTCGCGCAGGCCGAGCAGGTAGAGCATGGTCGGCCGGATGTCGGTCTCCTCGACCCACGTGCCGACCGTGCTCGCCTGCGGGACCGTGTTCGTCGACTCGGGGTCGCTCGGCTGGTTCCCGTGCGCCGGGTCGGGCCCGTCGACCCCTCGGACAGCCACGCCCTTGCCTGCGACGCCGACCCAGGTCACGTCGATGTTCGGGCTGTAGTAGCCGTGGTCGTAGGCGTAGTAGTCGTTGATGCCGACGTTCGGGCCCGACGTCGAGAAGTAGTAGTCGGGCTTCGGGAACATCGTGTACGTCGGCAGGCGCAGCGGGTCGATCGTCTGCATGTGCAGCACCCGCTCTTCGAGCGCGCCCGCCTGGTAGCGGACGATCTTCTCGTTGTCGACGCCGGAGTACGGGTCGTGGGGGTTGGTCATCGCCGCCGTGTCACGCTCGAGCTGGCGGACCGTGGGGTCGTTCGCCGGCGGGTTGCCGTGCACGTAGATCGACGCGCCCTGCGGCTCGATGTCGAACTGCGTGCCCGCGCTCGCCGTGCCGGAGAGGAGGCCCTTGATGTTCGCCTGGAGCTCCCCGATCTGGCCCGGGGCGTAGTTGCACGGCGTGGTGACGCCGTCACAGCCGGCCGGCGTGGGCTGGGTCGCCCGGCCGACGTTCGCGCCCGCGAACTGATCGCCCTCCTCCGCGCTGATCACGAACAGCGTGTTCGCCGGCGTGATCCCGTCGGCCTGGAGCCGCTCGAAGAACGTCTGGAACGCCTGGTCGTAGTGCCGTGCGTTCGCGACGTAGCACGCGTCGCCCGGGCCGAGCGGCCTGCCGACGCCCTTCGACGACGTGTCGGACGTGCACCCGGTCGTCGTGTCGGACTTGCGCTCGTGCAGGTCCGAGATGTAGCCGTACGTGACCGGGATCCCTGCCTCCTGCATGTCCGCGAGCACGGCGAGCGTCTGCGTCGCCGTCGGGTTGAAGCCCGTGAAGCCGGGCCCGCCGCCGTACGGCTCGCCGAGGGTGTTGCCGTTCAGGTCGACGAGGTTCCCGTTCGCGTCGGTGACCCGGTAGCCGTCGTGGAACTGGTTCGGGCCGCCGCCGATCGCGGGGGCGATGTACTTGGCGCCGAAGAGCGCCTGGTAGCCGTGGTAGCCGCCCGGCTCGCTCGGTAGTGCGTCGGCGACCGGACGCGACGAGCCGGCGCAGATGGCCGCGCCCTTCGCGCAGTGGATCGCCTCGCCGATGTACTGGGCGACCTCCGCGTCCTTGTACGGGTTCGGGTCGGCAGCGGTCTGGTTCGCCTCGGGCGAGTTCGGGCCGAACACCGTCGGGATGTCGACGCCCGCGTTCTCGAGCACCATGTTCGCGCTCGAGAAGTCGCCCACCGAGCAGCCGGCGCGCGTGAACGGCACCCACGGCGCCGGTGTGACGCCGCCGCCGCCGTACGCCATCGTCGGAGCGCTGTCGACGGTGCTCGCCTTCGGCGGGTTGGTCGTCGTGTCGACGACCGGCGACGTCCAGTACGCGAAGGAGGCAGCCGGATCGGTCGAGCCGTCCGGGTTGTACACCTTGTACGAGTTCGTGAGCGGCTGCCCGTGCCGGTCGCCGTACAGGCCCGTGTAGATCGTGAGGCTGTCATCGGCCGTGTGGGCGATCAGCGGCGTGTGCGAGTTCGAGAACACCGTGCCGTACTGCTTCAGGAAGTCGAGCAGGTGCGGCATCTGCTCGAGGTCGGACGGGACGTTCGGGTTGTCCCGCGAGAAGTGGACGTTGTCGAAGACGATGTTGATCACGTGCTCGATCCCGTTCCCGAGCCTGCACGACGCCGCCTTGGAGGCCGGCTTCGCGCCCCGAGAGCGGGTGGCGCCCGCCACCTGCACGGCGACGAGCGCGGCGAGTGCTGCGGCTGCGAGTAGTGTCGCTGCGGTGCCTCTCTTCATCGATCCTCCTCCCTGGGTTGTGGTGGGTCGTTCGCCGCAGGGGCACCGGCCCCGCCGCCGCGGGACGGCGGAGCGGGGCCGGCGACTTGCCTTGCCTACTTCGTGAAGAACTCCGTCATCGGCTCGACCTGCGCGGTGTCCGCCGTATAGGCGAGCTTCGGCAGGTTCCAGACGTCCTCGATCGTCGCGAGGAGCGAGTAGTGGTTGTACGGCGTGTCGCTGACGTAGCCGCCGGTCTTGCCGCCGCGGTTGACGACCACGACCGCCGGGACGAGCCCGCCGCCGTAGACGCCGCCGGGCCAGGACGCGCTGATGTCCGGAGCGCCCGCGGGGACCACCGGCGAGTCGCAACAACCGGCGGGGGATGCCCACCCGCCTGTCTGGGTGTTACCGGTGTAGTCGCCCTCGTCCGACACGACGAAGATGGCGTCCTGCCCCTCGTGCCACGACGGGCTGGCCATGATCGTCTGCACCGTCTTCTTCACGAACGCATCGGCGTTCTGCTTCAGCTCGATGTCGGCAGGATCGTCGTTCGTCGAGTTGTACGGGCACGGCGTCTCGGGGTGGCCCGGCACCGCGGTGTAGACGCCGCCGTGCATGTCGTTGCACTGGTCCGGGACGATGAAGGAGAAGTCCGGTGTCGTGCGCTCCTTCGAGAGGTCACTCGCGAAGGAGGTGTACGGCTTCACGTTCTCCATCCGCGCCGGGTTGTTCCGGACGTCGTCGAACAGGACGAACGGGTTGTGCTTCGACGCGTAGAGGGCGTTGCCCGAGCTCGGCCAGTAGTCGACCGTCTTGTCGTCGGCCGGCATCGCCTCCATGTACGCGCCCCACGTCTTGTGAGCCGCCTCGAGCTCGTCGACCAGGTTGACGTGGTCGTACCGGTTGTCCGGGCTGTCGTTGTTGATCCACCAGTTCGAGCCGGAGAACAGCGCGACGTAGTTCGGCTCGCTCGGGTGCGTGACGCCGTAGTAGTCGGAAGCGCTCGCGTACTTCTGTGCCAGCGAGGTGATGTACGGCGCGTACTGGTCGCCGATCACGCTCTGCTGCGAGTGGTTCTCGAGCATGATCACGAAGATGTGGCGGACGTTCTGGCCGTGATGCTCGTCGTGCCTGTGTCCGCCGGTCGCGCCCGCGATCTGCACGGTGACGAGCGCCGCGATGCCCGCGGCCGCGAGCGCGGCGAGAGCTGACAGCTTCTTCATCTACCTCCCCCTCTGTTTGACGTTTCCGTCGCAGTCGCCGGGAGCCTCGCCGCCGCGTGGGCACGCATGGGCGTCGTGCTGGTTGCGCGGCTGATACGAAGCTGTGACCCGACGCTCGGCGCGAGGCTACAACGAACGCGCGGCCGGTTCCACCTACAGACGGCGGGGCCGCGCCGCTCCGAAGAGCCGCCCGGCTTCCGCCTTCACGAAGCCCATGCGGTCGTAGATCTCCTCGAGCGTGGGCTCGCTCGCCCGGCGCGCCTTCTCGGCGCCGATCGCGAGCAGCCGCTGCAGCTCGCGCTCGTCGGCGCGGAGCGCCTCGAATCGTTCGCGGATCGGGGCGAGCAGCTCGATGACCGCCTCGCCGACCGCCTCCTTCAACTCGCCGTAGCCGGCCCCGTCGAACCGCCGCTCGAGCGCCTCGATCGGCTCACCGGTGGCGACGTTCATGATCTCGAGCAGGTTCGACACGCCCGGCTTCTCCTGCGGGTCGTGGCGCACCTCGCGCCCCGAGTCGGTGACGGCGGAGCGGAACTTCTTCCGGATGGCGTCGGGTGGGTCGACGATGTAGACGGCGCCCTGCTCCGACGAGAGCGTCGTCGACATCTTGTTCGCCGGCTCCTGCAGATCCATGATCCTCCCGCCGACCTCCGGAAACTTCCCGTCGGGCACGCGAAACGTCTCGCCGTAGCGGTAGTTGAAGCGTTCGGCGATATCGCGCGCCAGCTCGAGATGCTGCCGCTGGTCGTCGCCGATCGGCACGAGATCGGTCTGGTACAGGAGGATGTCTCCCGCCATCAGCACGGGGTACGTGAAGAGGCCCGCCGAGACGAACTCGTGCCGGTCCGCCTTCTCCTTGAACTGCGTCATCCGGCCGAGCTGGCCGTAGCTCGTCACCGCGCTCAGCAGCCACGCCGCCTCGGCATGCGCCGTCACGTGGCTCTGGCAGAACACGGTCGAGCGTTCCGCGTCGAGACCCGTCGCGAAGAGGAGCGCGGCGAGGTCGAGCGTCGACTCGCGCAGCTCCTGCGGGTCGTACTCGACCGTGATCGAGTGGAGGTCGACGATGCAGAAGAACGCGTCATGCGTCTCCTGCGTCTGCGCGTACTGCCGGAAGCCGCCGCTGTAGTTGCCCAGGGTCTTCGTGCCCGTGGGCTGGATTCCCGAGAAGACGCGCGGCTCGTCGTTCATCGACGCTGATTCTGCCTAAGCTTCCGCGATGGCCGTGACCGGCGCACCCGAGCTGCTCATCGTGATGGGCGCGCACGCGACCTCCGAGCAGGTCGACGAGGTCGTCGCGCGCCTCGAGGAGGCCGGGTGCTCGGCCCTCGTCACGCCGGGGCGAGAGGCGACCGTGATCGGCGCGATCGGCGAGCGCGAGCTGCTCGCGACGCTGCCGCTCGAGGGGTACGCGGGCGTCGAGCAGGTGCTGCCGATCCTCAAGCCGTACAAGCTCGTCTCGCGCGAGCTCTCGCCCGACCCGACGGTGATCGAGGCGCGCGGGCGCCGCATCGGCGACGGCTACTTCGGCTTCGTCGCAGGACCGTGCACGGTCGAGACGCGCGAGCAGACGCTCGAGACCGCGCGCGCGGTCGCCGCCGAGGGCGTGACGATGCTGCGGGGCGGCGCGTTCAAGCCGCGCACCTCGCCGTACGCGTTCCAGGGGCTCGGCGACGAGGCGCTCGAGATCCTCGAGGAGGCGCGCGAGGAGACGGGGCTGCCGCTCGTCACCGAACTGATGGACCCGCGCCACGTCGAGGCGGTCGTCGCGGCCGCCGACGTGATCCAGATCGGCGCCCGCAACATGTCGAACTTCTCGCTCCTCTCCGAGGTCGGGCGCGCGCCCAAGCCGGTGCTGCTCAAGCGCGGCCTCTCCTCGACGGTCGAGGACCTCCTGATGGCGGCCGAGTACATCGTCAAGGAGGGCAACTCCGAGGTGATCCTCTGCGAGCGCGGGATCAAGACGTTCGAGACGGCCACGCGGTTCACGCTCGACATCGGCGCGATCCCGGTGCTGAAGCAGGAGACGCACCTGCCCGTGATCGTCGACCCGTCTCACGCCGCCGGGCGGCGCGATCTCGTCCTGCCGCTCGCGCGCGCCGCGGTCGCGGCCGGCGCGGACGGGATCATCGTCGAGGTGCACCCGCACCCCGAGGAGGCGCTCTGTGACGCCGCCCAGCAGATTCCGACCTCGGAGTTCCACGAGTTCGCGGACGAGATCCGCGCCCTCGCGTCCCTCATGGGCCGCACGATCGGCTGAAGCGATGCGTGTGGAGCCCGCGGCGGCGCTCGTCGGGCACGTCGTCGTCCCCGGGGACAAGTCGATCTCGCACCGCGCCGTGCTGCTCGGCGCGCTCGGCGAGGGAGAGGCGCGGATCCGCGGCTTCGGCCGCTCGGGCGACACGCTCGCCACGGTCGAGGCGGTGCGGACGCTCGGGGTGGAGGTGGAGGACGTCGCGGACGACGAGCTCGTCGTCCACGGCGTCGGGCTGCGCGGGCTGCGGGCGGGGACGGTCGACTGCGGCAACGCGGGGACGCTCATGCGCCTGCTCGCCGGGATCTGTGCAGGCCAGGAGGCCGAGTTCACGCTCACCGGCGACCAGTCGCTCTCGGCGCGTCCGATGGAGCGGGTCGCCGCGCCGCTGCGGCGGATGGGGGCGGATGTAGAGACGACCGAGGGGCACGCGCCGCTCACCGTCCGCGGGTCGGGCTCGCTGCGCGGTGTCGAGCTCGAGCCCGAGGTGGCGAGCGCACAGGTGAAGTCCGCAATCCTCCTCGCCGGCCTCAACGCCGACGGCCCGACGACCGTCGTCGAGCGGGTGCCGACGCGGGACCACACCGAGCTGATGCTCGAGGCGGCGGGAGCGCGGGTGCGGCGCCGGCCCTCCTCGGTGACCGTCGAGCCGGCCGGCGCGCTGCGGCTCGGCGAGATCGCCGTTCCCGGCGACTTCTCGTCGGCCGCGCCGCTGCTCGCCGCCGCCGCCCTCGTCCCGGGCAGCGACGTCACGGTGCACGACCTCGGCGTGAACCCGCGCCGCACGCGTCTTCTCGAGGTGCTCGAGAGGATGGGCGCGCGCGTCTCGGTCTTCGAGCGGCGCCGCGCGGGCGGCGAGCCCGTCGCCTCCGTCCAGGTCCAGCCGGGCGAGCTCGTGGCGACCGAGGTGCGCGCGGAGGAGGTGCCCGCGCTCGTGGACGAGCTGCCGCTCGTCGCGCTCCTCGCCTCCCACGCGCGAGGGGAGACGCGCGTCCGCGGCGCCGGCGAGCTGCGGGTCAAGGAGAGCGACCGGATCGAGGCCGTGACGGACGGCCTGCGCTCTCTCGGGGCGCGGATCCACTCGCAGGAGGACGGCTGGACGATCACCGGCGTCCCCGCCCGACTGCGCGGGGGGCGCCTCGACGCGCGTGGCGACCACCGCATCGCCATGCTCGGCGCCGTGGCCGGACTCGCCTCACGGGAGGGCGTGGCGATCGAGGGGGCCGACACGGCGGCTATAAGCTTCCCCGGCTTCTACGACCTGCTGGAGTCGGTGACGAGACGGTG
Source organism: Gaiellaceae bacterium (assembly GCA_035643535.1). Classification (GTDB taxonomy): domain Bacteria; phylum Actinomycetota; class Thermoleophilia; order Gaiellales; family Gaiellaceae; genus Palsa-739. The sequence continues at coordinate 27,005 of DASQQF010000147.1, read as the reverse complement.
ACGACACCTCAAGACGTACTTCGCATCTTCCGGGGGCCCCGGGAATGATCGTGGCGATCGACGGCCCTGCCGGCGCGGGCAAGAGCACCGTGGCGCGCGCGCTCGCACAGCGTCTCGGCTTCCGCTATCTCGACACCGGTGCGATGTACCGCGCGATCACCTGGCTCGCGATGCTCCGCGGCCTCGACCTGTCGGCGGCCGACGCGCTCGCGGAGCTCGCGCGCGACGAGCCGGTCGTGTTCGACGAGGAGGAGCGGGTCTGGATCGCCGACACCGACGTCACCGCATCGATTCGCGAGACACGCGTCGACCGGATGGTTCCGGTCGTGGCGCGTCATCCGGCGGTGCGCGAGGTGATGCGGCAGCGGCAGCGGCAGCTCGGCCGCGAAGGCGACGTCGTGATCGAGGGCCGCGACATCGGCACCGTCGTCGTCCCCGACGCCCAGGTGAAGGTCTACCTCGTCGCCGACCGCGACGAACGCGCGCGGCGGCGGATGGCCGAGCGGCCCGGCATCGGCGCCGACGCGCTCGCCACGGACATGCGGCTCCGCGACGAGAGCGATGCGGCCCGGATGCAGCCGGCCCCCGACGCGGTCGAGATCGACACGACGAACCTGCAGGTGCACGACGTCGTCGACCGGATCGAGTCGCTCGTGCGCGACCGCTCGCAGGCGGCTTGAACAGGGTCGACGCCGTCTGGGCCGCCGGTCGGCCGCTGCTGGGAATCCCGACCGCGCTCGCGACGCGGCTCCGCTCGTACGGCGTGGAGCGCGTCCCGCAGACCGGCGGGATCGTGCTCGCCTTCAACCATTTCTCGTGGATCGACATCCCCTGCTTCGGCTACCAGTCGCCGCGGAACATCTACTTCCTCGCCAAGATCGAGGCGCACCGCGCGCCCGGTCTCGGGCAGCTCATCCGCGGCTTCGGCACCTTCTCGGTGCGCCGCGGCGAGTCCGATCGCGAGGCGGTGCGGCGGATGCGCGAGGTCGTGCGCGACGGGAACGTGCTCGGCGTGTTCGCGGAGGGGACGCGCCAGCGCGCGGGGGTCCCCGGAAGGGTGCAGCCGGGGGCGGCGATGGCGGCGCTGCAGGAGGACGTTCCGGTCGTGTGCGCGGCGATTCACGGTTCGCAGCACTGGCGGCTCGGCAACTTCGCGCCCGTTTCCATCGCCTGGGGCGAGCCCATGCGCTTCCACGGGGTGGCCAGGGGTGCGAAGGGCTACCGCGAGGCGTCGCAGCAGATCGAGGAGGAGCTGCACCGCCTCTGGGCGTGGCTCCGAGACCTCCACGAGGCAGGCCGGCCTCGTGTCGCCGTGCCGCCGTCCCGCGGCGACGCGGCGCCCGTCACGCTCCCGTAACGTGCCGTCGGCTCGCCGTCGGCTTGCCGGCGGCACGGCGGTCTCTAGGCTTCGCGCCGCGATGAGTGACGACGTCGAGCAACTCGACGAGACACCGCCGGCGCCGCTGCTCGGGCGCGTGGCGATCGTCGGCTTTCCGAACGTCGGCAAGTCGACCCTCGTGAACCGCCTCACCGAGACACGTGCCGCCGTCGTCCACGAGACGCCCGGGGTGACGCGCGACTCGAAGGAGCTCGTCTGCGAGTGGGGCGGCAAGCGCTTCCTGCTCGTCGACACCGGCGGCGTCGATCTCGCCGATCCGGCGCCGCTGACCAGGGCGATCGCGGCGCGGGCGCAGGAGGCGGTCGAGGAGGCCGACCTCGTGCTCTTCCTCGCGGACGCGCGGGCGGGCGTCACGCCGGGCGACGAAGAGGTCGCCGAGATCCTCCGCAAGTCGCGGAAGCCGGTGCTCGTCCTCGCGAACAAGATCGACGACCCATCCCAGGAGACGCTCGCGCTCGAGCTCCACCGGCTCGGCCTCGGCGAGCCGATCCCGGTCTCGGGCCTCCACGGCAGCGGCACCGGCGACCTGCTCGACGCGGTCGTCGCGGAGCTCGAGCGGCTCGCGCCGGCCGAGCGACCGGAGCTGCCCGCGGAAGCGATCCGCGTGGCGATCCTCGGCCGCCCGAACGTCGGCAAGTCGAGCCTCGTCAACGCGCTCCTCGGCCGCGAGCGGGTGCTCGTGAGCGAGGTTCCCGGCACGACCCGCGACTCCGTCGACACCGTGCTCGAGCGCGGCGACCGGACGCTCGTCCTCGTCGACACCGCCGGGCTGCGCCGCAAGCGTCGGCACCGGCAGGGGATCGAGTACTACGCCGAGCTGCGCGCGCTCGAGGCGGCCGAGCGGGCAGACGTCGCGCTCGTCCTCATCGACTCGTCGGAAGGGATCGTCGAGCAGGACATCGCCGTCGCGGACGTCGCGCGCAAGGCGGACTGCTCGACGCTCGTCGTCCTCTCGAAGTGGGACATCACGGCGATCCGCGTCGAGGACGTCCGCGGCGAGCTGCGGCGGCGCCTGCGCCAGCGGCCCCCGTTCGTCGCCGTCTCCGCCCACACCGGACGGGGTCTGGAGCGGCTGCTCGACGGTGTCGAGGCGCTGTTCGACCGGCACACCGCGCGCGTCGCGACCCCGGAGCTGAACCGGGCGCTCGCCGAGCTCCGCGAGGCCCGCCAGCCGCCGAGCGGCCCGCGCGGCCGGAAGCTCAACCTCCTCTACGGCGCGCAGACCCGTGTGCGTCCGCCGCGCTTCCGCCTCTTCGTCAACGACCCCGGGCTCGTGACGCGCGACTACGGCTACTGGGTCGAGAACGAGCTGCGTGGGCGGTTCGGCCTCGAGGGGGTCCCGGTCTCGATCGACTTTGTGAAACGCTCCTGACCATGCGCTTCCTGGTCGTGGGTGCGGGCTCGTGGGGGACGGCGTTCACGCGGATCCTGCTCGACCGCGGCCACGAGGTCGTGCTCGCGTGCCGCTCGGCCGAGCAGGCGGAGGCGATCGCGCGCACGGGCTGGAATCCGCGCTACCTGCAGAGTGTCGACCTCCGGGCAGCCGAGCCGGTCGCGCTCGCCGATGCCCCCGGCGACGTCGACGCGATCGTCGTCGCGGTGCCCAGCCGGGCCTTCGGCGGAGTGATCGACGCGCTGCCGGGTGCCGCCCCGGTGCTGAGCCTCGCGAAAGGACTCGACCCGGAGACCGGCGAGCGGCTCTCCGCGCGCGTCCGCGGCCGGTCGGTCGCCGTCCTCTCCGGGCCGAACATGGCGGAGGAGATCGCATCCGGTCTGCCGACGGCGGCGGTGATCGCGAGCGAGGACGGCTTCCTCGCCGGGGAGCTGCAGCACGCGCTCAACTCGTCGCTCTTCCGCGCCTACGTCAACCCCGACGTGGTCGGCGTCGAGCTGTGCGCCGCGGCGAAGAACGTGATCGCGCTCGCCGCCGGCGGCGTCGACGGGCTGCGGCTCGGCGACAACGCGAAGGCGTCGGTGATCGCCCGCGGCCTCGCCGAGATGACGCGCCTCGGCGAGGCGGCAGGCGCCCAGGCGGAGACGTTCGCCGGGCTGGCCGGGATCGGCGACCTCGTCGTCACGTGCTGGAGCCGCCACGGCCGGAACCGCCACGCCGGCGAGCTGATCGCGCAGGGGCTGACGCCCGAGCGGGCGGTCGCGGAGATCGGCCAGACGGTGGAGGGAATCGTGACGGCGCCGGTCCTGCGCGACCTCTCGCACCGGCTCGGCGTCGAGCTCCCGATCACGGAAGGTGTCTGTGCCGTCCTCTCCGGCCACGACCTGACCGACCTCGTCCGGCGCCTCATGACCAGGGACCCGACCGAGGAGTGGGGGCCGGTTCGCTAGCCTCCCGGCATGCCCGCCCGTTCCTTCTCCTTCACGTCCGAGTCCGTCACCGAGGGTCATCCCGACAAGATGGCCGACCAGATCTCCGACGCCGTTCTCGACGCCGTCCTCACCGACGACCCCGACGGGCGCGTCGCCTGCGAGACGCTGGTCACGACGGGCCTCGTCGTCGTCGCGGGCGAGATCACGACCGAGACGTACGTCGACATCCCGCGCCTCGTGCGCAACCGGGTCCGCGAGATCGGCTACACGCGCGCGAAGTTCGGCTTCGACGCCGACACGTGCGGGGTCGTCGTCGCGATCGACGAGCAGTCGCCCGACATCGCGCAGGGCGTCGACGCGTCCTACGAGAACCAGCACGGCGACGCCGACCCGCTCGACCGGCTCGGAGCCGGCGACCAGGGGATGATGTTCGGCTACGCCTCGAACGAGACCGAGGAGTTGATGCCGCTGCCGATCATGCTCGCGCACCGGCTCGCCCGCCGGCTCGCCGAGGTGCGGAAGGCGGACGTGCTGCCGTACCTGCGCCCGGACGGGAAGTCGCAGGTGACCGTTCGCTACGACGTCGACGATCACGGCCGCATCGCCCCCGCCGAGATCGAGCGCGTGCTCGTCTCGACCCAGCACCGCGACGGGCTCGACGTCGACACGCTGCTCAGGCCCGACCTGATCGAGCACGTGATCGAGCCGATCCTCCCGAAGGATCTGTACGACCCGAAGCGGCTCGAGCACGACCGCGACTTCGTCTACTGCAACCCGACCGGGAAGTTCGTGATCGGCGGCCCGATGGGCGACTCGGGCCTCACGGGCCGCAAGATCATCGTCGACACGTACGGCGGCGCCGCCCCGCACGGCGGCGGCGCGTTCTCGGGCAAGGATCCGACGAAGGTCGACCGCTCGGCCGCGTACGCGGCCCGCTGGGTCGCGAAGAACGTCGTCGCGGCCGGCCTCGCCGACCGCTGCCAGATCCAGGTGGCGTACGCGATCGGCGTCGCGCACCCGCTCTCGGTGCTCGTCGACACGTTCGCGACGGAGAAGGTCCCGGTGCCGCAGATCGAGCAGCTGATCCGCGAGCACTTCGATCTGCGCCCCGCGGCGATCCTCCACGACCTCGACCTGCGCCGCCCGATCTACGCGAAGACGGCCGCGTACGGCCACTTCGGCCGCAAGGACCGCGACTTCACGTGGGAGCGGACCGACCGCGCCGAGGCGCTGCGCGCAGCGGCGGGGCTCGGTTCGGCCGCAGCGCCTACGACGGTCTGACGAACAGCCCGGCCGCCGCCTTCTCCGAGATCGCGCGCGTACCACCGTCGAGGCGGACGACGAACTGGTCGGCGGCCGGGTCGGCGCGCTCGACGACGAGCTCCGCCCCCGGCACGAGCTGCTGGTCGTAGAACCAGTGCAGGAGGTCTCCGTCGTGCTCGGCGAGCCGGACGATCGTCGCGCGCGCCCCGGCGCCGAGCGTCGCAAGGGGCGCGAGCTCGGCGTTCTCCGCCTGTTCGGCCGCCGGGTCGACCGGCCAGCCGTGCGGGCAGCGGTCGGGATGGCCGAGCCGCTCGTCGATCCGCTCGATCATCTCCTCGTCGAACGTGTCGCCGAGCTCGTCGGCCCGCTCGTGCGCCTCCGCTCCCGTGTAGCCCATGAAGTCGGTGAGCAGCCGCTCGATGATCCGGTGCTTGCGGACGACGCGCTCCGCCCGCTCGCGGCCGCTCTCGGTGAGGAGCGCCTCCTTGCGCTCGCCCCGTTCGATCAGGCCCTCGCCCTCGAGGCGCTTGAGCATCTCGCCGGCGGAGGCGCGCGAGACGTGGAGCATCTCCGCCACGCGCGACGCGAGCGGCGGCGACCCGGCGCCGCGCGGCGTGTACTCGCCGATCGGGAAGGCGAGGAAGTAGATCGTCTCGAGGTAGTCGTCGACGGAGTGGCCCGGCGCGGCCATGCCGCTATATTGCCCCTCGCGTGGCGTGTAAGGGTTGCCTTACACGGGGATGCGCGACAGAGCCTGATGTCGACCGGACACATCTTCCTGCTGGGCGCCGTCGCGGGCGCGACGATCTTCCTCGGCCTTCCGGTCGGGAGGATGCAGGGCCTGAGCACGGGCACGCGCTCGGGGTTGTCCGCGCTCGCGACCGGAATCCTCGTCTTCCTGCTCTGGGACGTCCTCTCGAACGCGGTCGACCCGATCGAGACGTCCCTGAACGCCCACCACTGGGGGCGCTTCTCCGAACTGAGCGTCCTCGGCGCCGCCGGGTTCGCCGGGGGCCTGATGAGCCTCGTCTACTACGACACCTGGATGAAGCGGCGGGCGAGCCGGCGCGCCTCGCCGCTCGTCGGCCCGGGCGCGGCTGCGGTCGACGAGTTCGTCGCGCGGCAGCACCTCGACCTGACGAATCCGCCCGTGCGACTCGCCTTCCTGATCGCGATCGGCATCGGCGTCCACAACTTCGGCGAGGGCCTCGCGATCGGCCAGGCGGCCGCCGCGAGCGAGATCGGCCTCGCCATGACGCTGATCATCGGCTTCGGGCTCCACAACGCCACCGAGGGCTTCGGGATCTGCGGCCCGCTGAGCGGCGCCGGGATCCGGCCCAGCTGGCGGCTCCTCGGCCTCCTCGGCCTGATCGGCGGCGGCCCGACCTTCCTCGGCACCGTCCTCGGCCAGGCCTGGGCGAGCGACGCCGTCTCGGTCGTCTTCTTCACCGTCGCCGGCGGCTCGATCCTCTACGTCGTGCGCGAGTTGTTCGCGGTCAACCGCAAGTACGGGCACCCGGTGCTCGTCACCTGGCTGCTACTGGCGGGGATCCTGCTCGGCTTCGCGACCGACTTCGTCGTCAGCGCGGCCGGCGTCTAGTCCGGCCGCGCTGGCTCACCCGCCGCCGCCACCCTGTCGCGAGCCCCCGCCGCATCGGGGCTCGCACGGCAATCATCGCGCGCGGGCCGCTGCTTCTCCGATCGCTTGATCGGTGGTTCACTCGATCGGTTCACTCGGATGAGGCTCGCGGCGCACGAGCGCAGCGCCGATTCCCTACCCGGGAGGAGCGGTGGGCCGCAGCCCGCTCCGACCATTCCGACATAGTCGGCCACGGGAACGGGAGCCGCAGCCCTTCCCGGGCGGCGAAGTCACGAGAGGCCCCGGCCGCGGGGCCTCTCCTCGTTCCCGCCCTGGCTGCCGCTCGCTTCGCTCGTTAGGTTCCCGGAGTGGCCGCGATCGAGGTGGACGGGCTCTGCCGGACGTATCGATCGCGCCGCGGGATCGCACGGCGGCGTCGGAACGACGTCGAGGCGCTGCGCGGGATCAGCTTCGAGGTCGAGCGAGGAGAGCTGTTCGGGCTGCTCGGGCCGAACGGCGCGGGCAAGACGACGACGATCAAGATCCTCGCGACGCTGCTGCTGCCGAGCGCGGGGTCGGCGCGGGTGCTCGGGTTCGACCCGGCGCGCGAGCCGGGCAAGGTGCGGCCGCGGATCGGTCACGTCTTCGGCGGCGACCGCGGCCTCTACGACCGGCTGTCGGCGCTCGACAACCTCCGCTACTTCGCGGATCTGTACCGCGTGCCGGTGCGCGAGAAGCGGGCGCGGATCGGCGAGCTCCTCGAGCTCGTCGGCCTCGCGGGCCGCGAGCGGGAACGCGTCGAGACGTACTCCCGCGGCATGCGGCAGCGGCTCCACATCGCGCGCGGGCTGCTCCACGACCCGGAGATCCTCTTCCTCGACGAGCCGACGATCGGCCTCGACCCGGTCGGCGCCCGCGAGGTGCGCGAGACGGTCGCGACGCTGCGGACGCAGGGGAAGACGATCCTGCTCACGACGCACTACATGTACGAGGCCGACGAGCTGTGCCAGCGGATCGCGGTGATTTCCGAGGGAGAGCTCGCCGCGGCGGGAACTCCGAGCGAGCTCAAGGCGCGTGTCCGCGACCGCACGATCGTCGAGATCGAGACGTTCGGCGTGGAGTACGACGTTCTCGAGCGGTTGCGGGCCGTCGAGGGGGTGGCCTCGGTCGCGACCGAGACGCGCGAGCAGGCGGTCGTCGTGCTCGTCCAGTCGCAGCGGGGTTCCGAGCTCGTCCAGCGTCTCCTGGGCGAGCTCGACGGCACGAAGGTCGGCCGGGTGATCACCCGCGAGCCGACGCTCGAGGACGCCTACGTCTCGCTGGTGCAGGCGTCGTGATCCGCGCCTTCCTCGGCGGGATGCGGATCCACGTGATCCAGTTCTCGCGGAATCCGTTCGACCTGAGCGGCGTCTTCCTCTGGCCGATCCTCTACGCCTCGATCGCCTACTACCTGCTCCGTTCGAAGGACGATCCGCGGCTGATGCTCGCCGCCTCGCTCGGCGCGGCGGTGATGCTGATGTGGTCGCTCGTCGTCATCGGCTCCTCGAACGCGCTCGAGAACCAGCGCTGGCTCGGCACGCTCGAGCTCCTCGTCGCGGCGCCCGCGCCGTTCGCGGCGGCGATCGCCTCGATCACCGTCGCCAGCGGCTTCGTCGGCGCCTACGGCTTCGTCGCCACGCTCCTGTGGGGGCGGCTGCTCTTCCACGTCCCGATCGCGATCGACGATCCCTTCGCGTTCGTGCTCGCGATCCTCTGCTGCGTACTCGCGATCGGGACGCTCGGGCTCGTGATGGCCTCGACCTTCGTCCTCTACCGCGCGGCGTTCAGCCTCGGGATCGGGCTCCAGTACCCGGTCTGGATCGCGACCGGCCTGCTCGTGCCGCTCTCGGTGCTGCCGGCGTTCGTGGGCAAGATCGGCTGGCTGCTCGGGCCGTACTGGGGCTTCCGGGCGATCCGCCAGGCCGCCCTCGGCGGCGGGCCCTGGCCGCAGATGGGCATGTGCCTCGTCGTGAGCGCCGCGTACGTCGTCATCGGCGCGCTGTGCCTGCGGCTCTTCGTCCGCGTCGCCCGCTCGACCGGCTCGCTGAAGCTGACATGAGGAACGCGCTCCGCATCTTCTTCGTCGGCGGGCTCACGAGCTACCGCGCGCTCTTCAACTGGGTCAACCCGTGGGTCTACGTGCCGCACATGCTCGCCTACCCGGTCTTCGAGATCCTCTTCTTCGCCTACCTGGGCCGGTTCGCGAACGTCCAGTCGGACAAGTTCTTCCTCGTCGGCAACGCCTTCATCTCGATCGCGATGACCGGCTTCTTCGGGATGGGCAACGCCGTCGGCGGCGAGCGCCGCTCGCAGACGCTCGCGACGCTGCTCGCCTCGCCCGCGAATCGGTTCGCCCTCTTCCTCGGGCGCGCCGTCCCGTCGATCGTCACGGGGCTCGTCACCGCCGCCCTCGCGTTCACGATCTGCAGCTTCGTGCTCCACGCCCACTTCGCCGCACGCGAGCTCGCGGGGCTCGCGCTCGCCGGCCTGACCGCGTCCTTCGCCTGCACGTCGTTCGGCCTCTGCCTCGGATCGCTCGGCCTGCGCGGGCGCAGCGTCTCGCTCTTCGCCGACATGATCGGCGGCTCGATGCTGCTCGTCTCGGGGGCGAACGTCCCCCTCGACCGGCTGCCGGCCGCGATCCGGGCGATCGGCAGCGTCATCCCGCTCACCCACGGCATCGCGGCCGGGCGCATCCTCGCCGCGGGCGGCTCGGTGGCGAGCGCGCGGCACCTCCTCCTGACGGAGGCGTTCGTCGGCGCCGTCTACTTCGTCGTCGGCATCGCCCTGCTCCGCGTCCTCGAGTACAGCGGCCGCCGCTCGGCCGCGCTCGAGACGTTCTGAACGACTTGCCGCCGATCGGCGGATCCCGATCCCCGGGGAGGTGCCCTTGACGGACCGGCCCGACTGTGGGAGGCTACGCCCCGTCGAAGCCCGTGGACTGCGCAAGCGGTTCGCGGGTTTCGGCGTTTTCGGGCCGCGCCGGCCGATCTCGCTCGGGGATCTCGTCCCCGGGTGAGCACGAGGTCGCGGCCGCGGTCGACGCGACGTTCGCGCTCGAGCTCGGCTGAACCCTCAGCCCGGGAGATCGGCCGTCACGACCGCGAGGTCGCCGGCGATCCAGACAGCCTGCGCTTCGAGTCCGGCGTCGCCGAGCCATGCCAGCTGGTCGGCGAGCGTGTCGGGCCGGTCGTAGCCGGCGTCGAGCGGGATTCGCGCGTCCGCCGGATCCTCCGGGACGATCACGTCGGCGAGCACGAGCCGGCCACCCGGGGCCAGCACGGCCGCCACCCGTTCGAAGAGACCCCGCTTCGCCGCCGCGTCGAGGTGGTGGACGGCGAGCGCCGACACGACGAGCCCGAACGGTCCCTCCGGCAGCGGATCCTCGAGCCGCCGCACCCGGAGGTCGGCTCCCGGCAGCGCTTCTCTCGCGACGGCGAGCATCGCCTCGCTCTCGTCGACGCCCACGAGTCGCGCCTCCGGATGCCGCTCCAGCACGCGCCGCGCCGTCTCGCCGGTGCCGGTGCCGAGCTCGAGGACGGCCGCCGCAGCGACACCGACGGTTGCGTGCGCCGTCTCGTCCTGCAGTTCGTCGTAGCGTGCGACGTCCTCCCGGATCATCGACGGGTATGTCACGGGATCGAAATGGAACTGCGACATCGCCGGCGCCGACCATACCCCGGGCTACGCTCGCCCGATGTCCGCGCTCGCCTCGGTCTACCCGCTCGTCACCGCCCGTGCGGTCGCGCGGCCGTTCACGTACGAGGTCCCCGACGGGGCCGAGAAGGGCGCGGTCGTGGCAATCCGCTTCGGGAATGCCCGTCGCCGTGGCGTCGTCACCGAGGTCGGCGTCCAGCCGCCGGAGGGGGTCGAGCCCGCCGCGGTGGAACGGGTCGTGGAGCAGCTGCCGGCGGCGCTCGTCGATCTCGCGCTCTGGCTCGCCGACTACTACGGCTCGACCCCCGCGCGTACGCTCGCCCTCGTGGCGCCCCACCAGCCGGCCAGGCGGGGTGAGCGGCGCGAGGTGGCCGGCCGCGCGTCGCTTCCGGCCGAGCCCCCGCCGGCGGCGCTCTCCGGGCCGCAGGAGCGCGCGCTCGCGCGGATCGAGGAGCTGCTCGACGGGTCCGGAGGCGGCAATGTCCTGCTCGAGGGCGCCACCGGCAGCGGCAAGACGGAGGTCTACATCCGCGCCTGCGAGGCGGCTCTGGCGCGCGGCCTCGGCGCGATCGTGCTCGTCCCCGAGATCGCGCTCACGCCGCAGACGCTGGGCCGCTTCCGCGCCCGCTTCGGCGACCGTGTCGCCGTCCTCCACTCGGGCCTGAGCGACGCCGAGCGGCGGGACGAACGCGAGCGCGTCGCCTCGGGCGAGGCGCCGGTCGTCGTGGGCGCACGCTCTGCCGTCTTCGCGCCGGTCGCGTCGCTCGGCGTGATCTGCGTCGACGAGGAGCACGACGCGTCGTACAAGCAGGAGTCGGATCCGCGCTACGACGCCCGCACCGTCGCCGCGAAGCGTGCGGCGCTCGAGGGGGCGGTGGCCGTCTTCGGGTCGGCGACGCCGCGGCCGGAGTCGTGGCACACGCTCGAGCGGCTCGAGCTCGGGGGCAGGATCGCGGCGCCGCTGCCGACCGTGCGGGTCGTCGACCTGCGCGGCGAGCGAGGCTATCCGCTCTCGACGCCGCTGCTCGGCGAGCTCGGCCGCCTCGCCGCGGGCGGCGGCAAGGCGATCCTCCTCCTCAACCGCCGCGGCGTCGCGCCCGCGCTCCACTGTCGCGCCTGCGGCGTGACCCGCCGCTGCCGCAATTGCGACGTCGCGCTCACGTTGCACGCCGACGGGATGCTCCGCTGCCACCACTGCGGTGCATTCGAGCCCGTGGGAGAGACCTGCCCCGCGTGCGGCTCGGCCGAGCTCGCGCGGATCGGCGCCGGCACGCAGCGCCTCGAGCGCGAGCTCGAGAAGCACGTCCCGGAGCTCGAACGGATCCGCCTCGACGCGGACGCGGTCGAGAAGCCCGACCAGCTCCGGGCGGTGCTCGAGGGCTTCGCCGCCGCCGACCGCGCCGTCCTCGTCGGGACGCAGATGGTGGCGAAGGGCCATCACTTCCCGGGCGTCGAGCTCGCCGCCGTGGTCGACGCCGACACGGGCCTCGCGCTGCCCGACTTCCGGGCCGAGGAGCGCACCTTCCAGCTCCTCACCCAGCTCGCGGGCCGCAGTGGCCGCGATGCACCCGGCCGCGTCCTCGTCCAGACGTTCCAGCCGGAGTCGCGCGCGGTCGAGCACGCGGCGCGCCACGACGTGGCAGGCTTTCTCGCGGGAGAGCTCGAGCGGCGGCGGGCGCTCGGCTATCCGCCCTTCCGGCACCTGGTCCGGATCGTGGTCGGGGGCCCCGAGCTCGCCGACGCGACGCGCGCGCTCGAGGAGGTGAAGGACGGCCTGGCAGGCCACGAGCTGCTCGGGCCGGCGCCGCTCCTCCGCCTACGCGGGCGCCACCGGGCGCAGCTCGTCGGGAAGACAGATCGGCCGCGGGCGCTCGCCTCGCGCGCTGCGGCCCTCCTCGCCGCCGCCGCTCCCGCGATGCGCCGTGCCGGCCTCACTGCGGTGGTGGATGTGGATCCGCAGAGCCTGTAGAGGCGCTGCGCGTCGAGCGCAGCTAATCCGCAACCCGCTGGAAGAGCACGTGGTCGCGCCAGTCGCCGCCGATGAGGAGATAGCGGCGGGCGATCCCGATCCGCTCGAAGCCGTTCTTCTCCAGCACGCGCTGCGAGCCGACGTTGTCGACCAGCGTCCCGGCCTCGAGCCGGTGCAGGCTCAGCTCGCCGAACGCCACCCCGACGACGTCGCCGACCGCCGCCGTCGCGAGGCCGCGGCCGTTCCGCGCACGGTCGACGAAGTAGCCCAGATTGGCGCTCCGGAACGGCCCGTGGACGATGTTGGCCACGTTGATCGTCCCCGCGATCGCGTCGCCGTCGAGAATCGCGTAGCGGTGGGTCTCGGTCGGCGGCGGCTCCGCCAGCCGCTCACGCTGGCCGTCGGCGGTGAAGAACCCGTCCGGCCGCGGCGGCTCGAACGGTGCGAGGAACTCGCGGTTGGCGAGGTAGAGCGCGGCGAGCTCGTCCGCATCCTCCGGCTGCAGCGGCCGGATCATCTCCCGCTCAGCGCCGCATCGCGGTCGGGCGGGTAGCGCTCGAGGATCCAGTCGGCGCCGAGCGGCTCGCGCTCGTACGAGCGGCCGTTGAGGCGGACGAAGTCGCGCGTCCGAGGATCCATCGGCAGCCGCGCCTCGGCGGGGAAGTTGCGGTTGTGGCGTGCGATCAGCTCGTTCACGCGGGCGAAGCTCCAGTTGCGGGCAAGCTCCCGCCATGCCGATTCGAACGCGTCGGGATCGTCGAGCTCCTCCGCGAGCGTCCGCCAGGCCGCCGTCAGCTGCGCCTCGTGCTGGTCGATCTCGTCCTCGATCGCGCGCAGCCGCCGCATCCAGATCGTCGGGCCGCCGAGCGCGCGGATCGCCGAGTCGGCGTCGAGCCGGAAGTTCCGGAGCCGCTGCCGCAGCGGACGGCCGCGCACCGGGCTCGTCTCGAGATCCGCCTCGAGCAGCTCGCGCTCGCGCCGCTCGCGCGGCGTCTCGGGGCGCGTCGCGCCCTGGTTCATGATCTCGCGGAGCGTCCGGGGATCCATGGTGCGAGGGTACCCTCCGGTCCATGGCGGAGATCGACGGTCAGATCAAGGAGGAGCAGCTCGACCCGGAGCGCGAGGCGCGCCGGCGGGTCGCCCTCGCCCAGATCCGCCAGTATCCGGACGCGGCGCTCAAGATGGCGGCTCGCCCCGTCGAGGAGTTCGACGACGACCTGGCCCGGCTCGCCGAGCGGATGAAACAGCTGATGCACGATGCGAACGGGATCGGGCTCGCCGCGACCCAGCTCGGCGTCCTGCAGCGGCTCTTCGTCTTCCAGGTCTCGGACGAGGAGGTGGCCGTCGTCGCGAATCCGCAGATCGTCGAGCGGAGCGACGAGACGATCGTCGACGACGAGGGCTGTCTCTCGATCCAGGGCGTGCTGCTTCCGATCGAGCGGCCGGCGACGATCGCGATCGAGGGCCGCGACGAGCATGGCGGCGCGGTGCGCTACGAGCTCGAGGAGCCGTACTCGCGGGTCGCGCAGCACGAGACCGACCATCTCGACGGCGTCCTCATCCTCGACCGGACGACGCCCGAGGCGCGGCGCGAGGCGCTCGCGACGCTGCGGCCCCGGATCGTGCTGGGGTAGCCGTGGCCCGGCGGATCGCGGTCGCCGCGACCGCGCCGTTCGGCGCCGACGTGCTCGTGCGGCTCGCGTCGGAGCACGAGGTCGTGCAGCTCCTGACGCGGCCCGACAGGCCGCGCGGGCGCGGCCGGAAGGTCGCTCCCCCGCCGGCGAAGCAGGCCGCCGAGCGCCACGGGATCCCGGTCCTGCAGCCGGAGCGGCTCGACGACTCGGTCGAGCTCGCAGCGGAGACGGTGATCGTTTGCGCGTACGGCCTGCTGATCCCGGACGCGCTGCTCGAGCGCGCGCTCTGGCTCAACGTCCACCCGTCGCTCCTGCCGCGCTGGCGCGGAGCCGCCCCGGTCGAGCGGGCGCTCCTGGCGGGCGACGACGAGACGGGTGTGACGATCCACCGCACGGTCGCGGCGCTCGACGCGGGACCGGTTGCGGCGCAGCAGGCATTCGCGATTGCGTCGGAGGACGACGCCGGGATGGTGTACGCGCGGGCCGCTCCGGTCGCGGTGGAGCTGCTTCGCGACGTCCTCGCACGGCCGGAGCCGCGGTTCGTGCCGCAGTCCGAGGAAGGCGCGACGTATGCGGAGAAGATCGGGCCGGCCGATCGCGAGCTCGACCCCGCGATGCCGGCGTGGGAGTCGGTGAACCGCGTGCGCGCGCTCTCGCCGCACATCGGCGCGCGCCTCGGCGATCTCATCGTCTGGCGGGCCCGCGTCGGCGCCGACGGCTCGTTCGAGCCGCTCGAGGTGCAGCCGGCGGGAGGCCGGCGCATGCCGTACGACGCGTACCTGCGGGGCCGCAGATGACCTGGTGGTACGCGGTCGTCGAGGCGCGGCACGAGATCCAGAACCGCTACGACGCCGCCCTCTGCCTCGGCGCGACCTTCGTCTACGGCGGCCTCGTGCCGACCCTCGGGCGCCTGCGGAAGGCGGCGCCGCAAGACGACTGGCTGGAGGAGGACTGGGACCGCTTCGAGTCGCTGCACTGGCAGACGCTCGACGACTGGCTGCTCGCGAACCCCGGCCACCCGCAGGCGGACGAGTTCCGAGCGCGGGGTGCCGCCCACCGCGACCGCTACCTCCGCCGGCAGCGCGACGTGCTCGGCTGGGCGATCTTCGTCTGCCGCTCGTGATCACCCCGGCTCGCCGCACGGCGTACGAGGTGCTCCTCCGCGTCTTCGAGCAGGACGCGTACGCCGACCGCGCCTTCCGCAGCGCGGCGGAAGGGCTCGACGAGCGGGAGCGGGCGTTCGCCCGGCGCCTCGCGTACGGTGCCGTCCAGCGCGTACGCACGCTCGACCACGCGATCGAGACGCTCGGACGGCGGCCGGTGCGGAAGCTCGATCCTCCGGTCCGTGCGGCGCTGCGCCTCGGCGCGTACCAGCTCGCGTACACGGACACCGCGCCCCACGCCGCGGTGAACGAGTCGGTCGAGCTCGTCCGCGGGGCGCGCCTCGAGCGCGCGGTTCCGTTCGCGAACGCGGTGATGCGCCGGCTCGCGGAAGGGATCCGCCCGCTTCTCGACTCGCTCCCCGAGGGGCCGCTGAAGGAGTCGTATCCCGACTGGATCCACGAGACCTTCGTGCGCGTCCTCGGCCGAGAGGGCGCCGCCGCGCTGATGCGGGCGATGAACGAGCCGCTCGAGACGGTCGTCCGCCTCGTCCGCGGCGAGCCCCCGCCCGGAGCCGAGCCCACGGATGTCCCCGGCGCGTACCGCGTCGAGCGCGTGGACGAGCCCGCGGTCGCGGCCGGTCTGGTGTGGCCGCAGAGCCGTGGCTCGCAGCTCGCCGGCCTCTGCGTCGGCGCGCGGGACGGCGAGCGCGTCCTCGACCTCTGCGCCGCACCGGGCGGGAAGACGGGACAGCTGCACGGCGAGGTCACCGCGGTGGAGATCGACCCCGGCCGGGCGAGCGAGCTGCGCGCGAACCTCGTGACCATGGGCCGCGGCGACGTGACGGTCGTCGAGGCGGACGGCACCGCGCTCCCGTCGGAGCTCGACCGTTTCGACCGCGCGCTCGTCGATGCGCCGTGCTCCGGCCTCGGCGTCCTCGCGCAGCGTCCCGACCTGCGCTGGCGGGCGAACGCCCTTCCCGAGCTCCAGCTCGCGCTGCTCCGCGCCGCCGCCGAGCGGGTGCGGCCGGGCGGGACGATCGTCTACTCCGTCTGCACGCTCAACCCGGACGAGTGCGAGGCGGTCGTCGACGGGAGCGGCCTCCGCGTCCTCCCGCTCGGCGACGCGTGGCCCCGGTTCGTCCATCCGTCGCGGCCCGAGTTCCTGCTCACGCTGCCGCACGTCCACGGCACGAGCGGCTTCTTCGTCGCACGCCTGGCGCCGCCCGTCTGAGCGGCCACGTACGATCGGTCGGCGGGATGGCGTGGCGGGACTGGATCCGGACGGTCGAGGTCGAGCCGTCCCTGTACGCGGCGGACTTCACCCGGCTCGGCGAGCAGATCGGGGTGCTCCTGGACGCGGGCGTGCGGGTCTTCCACTTCGACGTCGGCGACGGCCACTTCGTCGAGCCGGTGACGATGGGCCCGATCGTCCTCCAGTCGATCGCGCCGCTCGTGCACGAGGCTGGCGGCGTCGTCGACTGTCACCTGATGGTCGAGAATCCTACCCGCCACTTCCCGCAGATCGCCCGCGCCGGCGGCGACAGCGCCACCTTCCACTACGAGGTCGTCGACGACGTCCCCGCGACGATCGCGGCCGCGCGCGGGCACGGCCTGCAGGTCGGCGTCGCCTTCGTGCCCGAGAGCGAGCCCGAGGACGTCGCCACCGTCGCGGCCGACGCGGACCTCGTCCTCTGCATGAGCATCCATCCCGGCTACAGCGGCCAGGAGTTCATGCCGGAGGCGCTCGACCGGATCCGCCGCCTGCGCGAGGCGCTGCCCGAGGGCGTCCACGTGCAGGTCGACGGGGGCATCGACGACGGGACGATTCGCGGCGCCTACGAGGCGGGCGCCTCGCTGTTCGTCGCCGGCTCGGCGATCTTCGGCCGCGACGGACTGCCGCGGGCCTACCGGCGCCTCGTGCAGACGCTGGCATGAGCGCCTTCCAGCGGGCGCTCGAGCTGGCCGAGCGGGGCCGCGGCAAGGTCGGCGACCATCCGCTCGTCGGTGCGGTCGTCGTCCGCGACGGCGAGGTCGTGGGGGAGGGGTGGTACGAGTACGACCTCGTACGCCACGCCGAGGTGGCGGCGCTCGAGCAGGCCGGGGAGCGGGCGTGGGGCGCGACGCTCTACGTGACGCTCGAGCCGTGCTCGCACCACGGCCGCACGCCGCCGTGCGCCGACGCCGTCGTCGAGGCCGGGGTGGCCCGCGTCGTCGTCGGCGCGCGCGATCCGAACCCGCTCGTCGACGGCCGCGGCCTCGAGCGGCTGCGGACGGCGGGTGTCGAGGTCTCGCTGCTCGACGACCTGGCCGCACGCCGGCAGAACGAGGCGTGGCGGACGTGGAAGGCGCTCGGCCGTCCGTTCGTGACGTACAAGGCGGCGGTGACCCTCGACGGCAGGGTCGCAGTCCCCGGCCGCCGCTGGGTCTCGGGCGAGGAGTCGCGGCGGCTCGTCCACGAGCTGCGTGCCGGCTCCGATGCCGTCGCGGTGGGGATGGGCACCGTCCGCGCCGACGCGCCGCGCCTCGACGCGCGGGAGGTCGGGGCGGAACGCCAGCCGCGCCGCCTCGCCTTCGGTCGCGGCCCGCTGCCGGAGGGGTCGGAGCTCGAGCTTCGCAGCGGCCCGCTCGAACAGGAGCTGGGGACGCTCGCCTCGGAGGGCGTCCGGTCGCTCCTGCTCGAGGGCGGGCCGACCCTCGCGACGGCCTTCCTGGCAGCCGGGCTCGTCGACAAGCTGCTCCTCTTCGTCGCACCGGCGCTCGCCGGCGCCGGGCCGCGCTTCCTCGGCGACCTCGCCGAGCCGCTCGAGCTCCTCCACCTCCGCAGCGAGCCCTTCGGCGAAGACGTGCTCGTCGAGGCATATCTCCGGGAGCCGTAGTCTTCGAGCATGTTCACCGGCATCGTGCGCGAGCTCGCGACCGTGGCCGCCTCCGAGGACGGCCGCCTCGTCGTCGAGGCACCGCGGGCGGCGGCCGAGGCGGCCCCCGGCGACTCGGTCGCGCTCGCGGGCGTCTGCCTCACAGTCGTCGCAGCAGGCGACGGGCGCGTCGCCTTCGACGTCGTTTCCGAGACGCTCTCCCGCTCGACCCTCGGCGCGCTCCGCGCGGGCGACCGCGTGAACCTCGAGCCCGCGCTCCGCATGGGGGAACCGCTCGGCGGCCACGTCGTCCAGGGGCACGTCGACGCGGTCGGCCGCGTCCGCAGCGCCGTGGACGAGGAGTTCGGCCGGCGGGTCTGGGTCGACGCACCAGAGGACCTCCTCCGCACGTGCGTCGAGAAGGGCTCGATCGCGGTCGACGGCGTCTCGCTCACGATCGCCGGCCTCGACGGCGACGGGTTCGCGGTCGCCCTGATCCCGCACACGCTCGAGGTCACCACCCTCGGCCGGCTCGAGACCGGCGACGCGGTCAACCTCGAGGCGGACGTGCTCGGCAAGATCGTCGAGCGGCTCGTCAGGGCGAGGATCGCGTCGTGAACGGCCCGTTCGCCGGCGTCGAGGAGGCGCTCGACGACATCCGCAACGGGAAGATGGTCGTCGTCGTCGACGATCCCGACCGGGAGAACGAGGGCGACCTCGTGGTCGCGGCGCAGTTCGCCACACCCGAAGCGATCAACTTCATGGCCACGCATGCGCGCGGGCTCGTCTGCCTCTGCCTGACCGAGGAGCGCTGCGACCAGCTCGGCCTGCCGCCGATGACGCCGAGGAACGAGGCGCGCCTCGGCACGGCCTTCACCGTCTCGATCGAGGCGCGGGAGGGCGTCACGACGGGGATCTCGGCCGCCGACCGCTCGCGCACGATCCAGGTCGCGATCGACCCGGCGTCGACGCCGCGCGACCTCGTCCAGCCCGGGCACGTCTTCCCGCTGCGCGCCCGCGACGGCGGGGTTCTCGTGCGGGCCGGCCAGACCGAGGCCGCCGTCGACCTCGCCCGACTCGCCGGGCTGATCCCGGCCGGCGTCGTGTGCGAGATCATGAACGAGGACGGGACGATGGCCCGGATCCCCGACCTCGTCCCGTACTGCGAGCGCCACGGGCTGCGGCTGATCACCGTCGCCGACCTGATCGAGTACCGCCGCAGGACCGAGAAGCTCGTCGAGCGGGTCGTCACCGTCCAGCTGCCGACCCCCCACGGGACGTTCGCGGCAAGCGCCTTCCGCGAGGCGCTGACCGGACGGCAGCATCTCGCGCTCGTGCTGGGCGAGGTCGGTGACGACATGCTCGTTCGCGTCCACTCGGAATGCCTCACCGGCGACGTCTTCGACTCGCTCCGCTGCGACTGCGGCGAGCAGCTCGATGCTGCGCTCGCCGCGATCGCGGGCGAGGGCCGCGGCGTCCTCCTCTACATGGCACAGGAAGGGCGCGGCATCGGCCTTCTCAACAAGCTCAGGGCATACGAGCTCCAGGAGCAGGGACTCGACACGGTCGACGCGAACCTCGCGCTCGGCTTCGCCGCCGACGAGCGCGAGTGGGGCATCGGCAACCAGATCCTCGCCGACCTCGGTGTCACGACGATCCGGCTTCTGACCAACAACCCGAAGAAGGTCTCGGGTCTGCAGGCGTGGGGGCTCGAGGTCGTCGAACAGGTGCCGATCGAGGTGGCGCCGCGGCCCGAGAACGCTCGCTATCTGGCCGCCAAGCGGGATAAGCTCGGGCACAAGCTGCACCACCAGGATTTGAAGTTCGGTTCGCAACCAGTCGAGGTGGAGGACGCGTGAGCGACGGAGGCTTTTGGCCGGGCGAGCAGCCCGTGGTCGACGAGGAAGACGGCGACGAGGAGGAACCGAAGGAGGCCCCGGTGCGGGCGGTGGAGCCGGACGCGGAACCTGCCGGACCGGAGCCTGCCGAGGCGGACGAACCCGCGCGCGACGAGGCGGACGAGGCCGCGCCGGCGGAAGCCGAGCGCGAGAAGCCCGAGCCTGTCGCGGCACGCGAGCATGCGCCGGACGAGCTCGAGGTCCCCGACGGCGTCGCCGTCCTCGAGGGCGGTCCTTCGGGCGCGGGCCGCTCCGTCGGCGTGGTCGTGTCGCGCTTCAACGGGGAGATCACGAACGCGCTGCTCCAGTCTGCGCTCTCCGCCCTCGCCGGTGCCGGGGTCTCACCCGAGCGGACGACCGTCGTACCGGTGCCGGGGGCGTTCGAGCTGCCGCTGGGCGCGATGGCGCTCGCGAAGACGCGCCGCTACGCCTGCGTCGTCGCCCTCGGCTGCGTCATCCGCGGCGAGACGCCGCATTTCGACTACGTCGCGGGCGAGGCTGCCTCCGGGATCCAGCTTGCAGCGCTCGAGACGGGAGTCCCGGTCGCCTTCGGCGTGCTCACCGCCGACACGCTCGAGCAGGCGCGGGCCCGGACCGGGAAGGGTGCCGAGGCGGCTCGCGCCGCGCTCGAGATGGCCGACCTCTTCGCGGGCCTCCGCGAGCAGGCGAAGGTGGCGGGCTGAGCCCGTCGGCGCTGGGCGCGGACCGGCCTTCTCGCGTCTCACACTCGTAACCTGCCGTCGGCTTGCCGTCGGCGTGCCGACGGCACGGCGGGGGCTTCCGTTCGGCTATCGTGCGGCGCCGATGTCCAAGGTCTGCGCGATCTGCGGCAAGAAGCCCGGTTTCGGCCACCACCGCAGCCACTCGATGGTGGCGACCAAGCGGCGCTTCGACCCGAACCTCCAGCGCGTCCGCGTCCTCCTCGGCGGCAAGCCGACGCGGGCGTACGTCTGCACGCGCTGCCTCAAGGCCGGCAAGGTCCAGAAGGCGCTCTAGGACGGTTCGCCGTGGGCGCCGTCGCACGCCTGCGCGAGTGGCGGATCGACCGCAAGACCGACCGGATGGCGCGTCGCCCGCATGGCCGACGGGCACGCGCGACGTACGGCGCCGACGACGCGCACGCGTTCCTGTGGCAGCCGGCGCTGGAAGCCCTCGCGCTCGCTCCCTCGGACCGGCTGCTCGACGTCGGCTGCGGCGGCGGCGCCTTCCTGCGCCACGTGCTCGCGACCGTCGGCTGCGACGCCGCCGGTCTCGACCACAGCCGCGCCATGGTGCGCCTCACCCGTGGCAAGAGCCCCGGGCTGCGAGTCGCCGAAGCCGACGCCGCCGCGATGCCCTTCGCCGACGGCGAGTTCACCGCCGTCTCCTGTCTCGTCGCGTTCTTCTTCTTCCCCGATCCCGTCGCTGCGCTACGCGAGATGCGGCGCGTGCTCGATCCGGACCGGGGGAGGATCGCCGTGATGACGACCGCGCCCGAGGCGAGGGGAACCGATGCGGCGCCGTATCCGCTCGCGACCCGCGGGCATTTTCACGCCGACAGGGAGCTTGTCGAGCTCGCCCGCGCAGCGGGGCTCCGCGACGCGAGAATCGCGTGGCGCGAGCCCTGGGCGCAGCTGCTCGCGGCCCGAGCCTAGTCCGGCAGCTCCTGCCGGACGAAGAACGGCTCGCCGCGCTGCGAGAGCGTCTTCGCCACCGCGGCGAACGTGCCCTCGTCGAGGTACTCGACGATGTCCGGCGAGGTGTGCGCGCCGACCATCACGTAGCGCACGGGCTCGTCACCGCGGTTCATGACGGTGTGCGCCCCCTCGCGGCCGGGGGAGAAGTGTGCGACCGACCCCGCCGACAGCTCGCGCTCGCCTTGCGGCGTGCGCAGCGTCGCCGTCCCCCGGAGCACGATCAGATACTCCTCCGTGCCGTGGTGGAAGTGGTACGGAACGCCGCTCGAGCCCGGCGGCAGCTCCCACACCGCGGCCGCGAGCGGCCGGCCCTCCTCGCGCACGAGGCGCTTGCCCCGGATCCCGTCCCCGATCTCCGGCAGCTCCGCGAAGACGTCCTCTCCCGACTCGCCCTCATCGGACTCGCCGGCCATCGCCGGAGCATAGGACGCAACCGCCCTGGGCGCCGCGCGGTCGAATACCGACGATGGAGGCGGGACAGGCGCTTTCCTCGCCGCTGGGCCGGATCACGATCGCGAGCGAGGCGATCGCGCAGATCGTCGCCGAGACGGCGCTCGAGTGCTACGGCGTCGTCGGGATGAAGGCGCCGCTGCGCGGACGGCTCGCGCGCCGCAGCACGCGCGGGATCGAGATCAGCCGCGACGGCGACGACGTGACGATCGATCTCCACGTCGTCGTCGCGTACGGGCTCAACCTCGCCGAGGTCGCGTCGACCGTGCGCAACCGGGTCGCGTACGAGGTCGAGCGCCTGGCCGGGCTCCCGGTACGCGCGATCGAGGTCCACGTCGACGACGTGCGGCCGGCCGGGCCGTGAGCGAGACGGCGGACCTCGAGCGCGTCCGCGGCCTCGTCCGCGCCGCCCTCGCGTCGCTCGAGGCGAGCCGCGCGCGGATCGACGACCTCAACGTCTATCCCGTTCCCGACGGCGACACCGGGACGAACCTCACGCTCACGGTGCGGGCCGTCGCCGAGGCGGTCGACGGCTCACGGGCGGAGGATCGCCCGACGCTCGGCCACGAGGTCGCCCGCGCGGCCCTGATGGGCGCACGCGGCAACTCGGGAGTCATCCTCTCCCAGATCGTGCGCGGTGCCGCCGACGTGCTCGCCGGGGCGCCCGACGGCATCGACCCGCAGCTCACGGCGCGGGCGCTACGGGGTGCGTCCGATGCGGCCTACCGGGCGGTGCGGCGGCCGGTGGAGGGGACGATGCTGACCGTCGTGCGCGAGCTCGCGGACGAGGCGGAGCTCCGCGCCGAGGCCGGAGCTTCGGTCGGCGGCCTCCTCGTCGAGCTCGTCCGCCGCGGCGAGGAGGCGGTGGCGCGCACACCCGAGCAGCTCGCCGTCCTGCGCGAGGCGGGCGTGGTCGACGCGGGAGGCGCCGGGCTCGTCGAGCTCCTGCGCGGGATCGCGGCCACGGTCGCCGGCGAGCCGGTTCCCGAGCACGCCGTCGCCGATCGGCTCCGCACCATCGAATCGGTGCATCTCGAGCCGTCACGCTACCGCTACTGCACCGTCTTCCTCGTCGAGGGGGAGGACCTCGACCGCGCCGGCCTCGAAGCCGAGCTCGACTCCCTCGGCGACTCGCTCCTCGTCGTGGGCGACGCCGCCGCGCTCAAGGTGCACGTCCATACCGACGATCCGGGCGCGGCGCTCTCGCTCGGAACGCGAGCCGGGAGGATCGACGGGGTCGAGATCGCGAACATGCACGAGCAACAGGAGCGGCGGGAGCGGCGCCTCTCCCTCGTCTCGGCGCCGAGCAGCCGGAGCGGCGTCGTCGCGGTCGTCGCCGGCGACGGGAACCGGCGCCTCTTCGAGAGTCTCGCCGAGCCGGTGGGGCCGATCCGGATCGTCGAGGGCGGGCAGAGCATGAACCCGGCGACGGCCGAGCTCGTGGCGGCGGTGCAGGAGCTCGACGCGGACGAGGCGATCCTGCTCCCGAACAACCCGAACGTGCGGCTGGCCGCCGAGCAGGCCGCCCTGCACGCCGACCGGCCGGTCGAGGTCGTCGCCGCCGACTCGATGCAGGAGGGGCTCGTCGCGCTCGTTCGCTTCGACGGCGCGCGCTCGGCCGCGGAGAACGCGGCGGAGATGGGCGAGGCGGCCTCTGCGGTCACGACGGCGGAGGTGACGGTGGCGTCTCGCCACGCGGCGGTGGGCGGGGTCACCGTGCACCGCGGCGACTGGCTCGGCCTCGTCGGCGGCGAGGTGGTCGCCGGCGGCCCCCAGCTCGAAGAGGTCGCGCTCGCGGTGGTCGCGCGGCTCCGTCTCGGCGGCGGCTCGCTCCTGACTCTCCTCACCGGGGCCGACGCACCGCCGCTCGGCGAGCTCGTCGAGCGAATCCGCGCCGCCCACCCCGAGCTCGAAGTCGAGGTGCACGAGGGCGGGCAGCCGCACTACCCGCTGCTCCTCGCGGCGGAATAGGGTTGGCCGATGCGGCCGGTGCGGATCGTGCTCGTCGAGGACAACGAGGTCTTTCGCGAGGCTCTCGAGCTGCTGCTCGGGATGCGGGACGACGTCGAGGTCGTCGCCTCGGTCGGCGACGGCGCCGCGGCGGTCAGGGCCGCCGAGGAGCACCGCCCCGACGTGGTCCTCATGGACTACCGCCTGCCCGGGCTCGACGGCGTCCAGGCGACCGAGGCGCTCTCGGCCGCCGTCCCCGGCGTCGCCGTCGTCGGCCTGACCGCCTCGGCGAACGAGCGTGAGCGCGAGGCGCTGCTCGGGGCCGGAGCCGTGGCCTGCCTGACGAAGGACCAGGAGCTCGACGCGATCATCGCCGCGGTCCAGCAGGCCGCGGCCGCAGCGTGAGGTTGACGCCGGAGAACACGGCGATCGTGCTCGACTCGACCGCCGACCTGCCCGACGCGGCCGAGCGGTTCCCGAACTGGCGCGTCGTCCCGCTCCGCGTCCGCTTCGGCGACGAGACCTTCCGCGACGGCGTCGACCTCGACGGGCACGCCTTCTACGCGCGGCTGCGCGACGCGGCCGAGCCGCCCGCGACCTCGCAGCCGACGCCGGCCGAGTTCCTCGAGTGCTACCGCGCGCTCGCCGGCTACGAGCGGATCTTCTCGCTCCACGTCTCGGGTCGCGTCTCCGGCACGCTCGCGAGCGCGGAGGCCGCGGCGGCCGAGCTGGGCGACGGGCGGGTGCGGGCGGTCGACTCCCAGACCGCGTCGGCCTCGATCGCGATGCTCGCGCTCGGGATCCAGCGGCGGCTCGGCCGCGGCACGAGCGACGAGGAGGTCGACGCACTGGTCGAGCGCTACCGGCGCGAACGCGGCCTCCTCTTCACCGTGGAGACGCTCGAGTTCCTCCTGCGCGGCGGCAGGATCGGCAAGGCCCGCGCGTTCGCGGGGACGCTGCTCGACGTCAAGCCGATCCTCTCGATCGTCGACGGCGAGGTCGTACCGGTGAAGCGGGTGCGCGGCCGGCAGCGCTCGCTCGCAGAGCTCGTCGACGGTCTCGCGGCCGGGACGGACGACGAGCCCGGCTGGCGCTTCGCGCTCGCGCACGGCGCGGCGGCGGAGCGGGCGGCCGAGCTCGAGCGGCTCGTTCGCGGGCGGCGGCCACAGGCGGAGCTCGAGCTCGTGGTCGAGCTCGGCGCCGTGATCGGGACGCACACCGGGCCAGGCACGGTCGCCGTCTTCTGGTTCCGCGACGATGCCTGAGGGCGTGTCGTCGCTCCCGGCCACGCTCGCTAGGCGGCGTCCTCCTCGACCACGCTGATCGCGTCCATCGGGCACGCGCTCGCTGCTTCGAGCACGGCCGCGTCGGCGCTCGTTCCGACGCGAAGCAGCGCCTTTCCCTGCGCGTCGAGCGCGAAGACGTCGGGGGCGAGGTCGGCGCAGTCGCCGAAGCCGCTGCAGAGCGAGCCGTCGATCACGATCCGGTACATCACGCACTCCTTCTCGTTGCGGGGACGGGGCGGGCGGGGCGGTACGCGGCGCGCCAGGCCGTGGCGAACGCGACCGCGCCGACGGCGCCGAGGTAGAGGTCGCGCGCCCACGGCTGCGCCGAGTCGCTACCGGCGAGCAGACCGTGGACGGTCGCGAGGACGAAGAGGAGGTACGTCGTCCAGTGCAGCCGCCGCCACCTCCGCCGGCCGATCAGGCGGCGCACCGAGAACGACACCACGACGACGGCCATCAGCTCGGCGGCGACGACGCCGACCCCGACCGAGACCGGCCGGTACGGCGAGGCGCCCGGCAGGAGAAGCCCGGCGAGTGGCATCCGCACCGTGCGGTCGAGCAGCAGGGCGACCCCGTGCACGGCGAGCGCCGCGAGGGCGAGCGTCGCGAGGAAGCGGTGCAGGTCGGTCACGGCGCCCGCCCTGAGTGCGCGCCCGAGCGGGCGCGCCTTGAGGACGAGCCCGGCGAGGACCGAGGCGGTCAGCAACGTGTAGGCGGTGAGCCCGCCGGCGCGTGCGAGGAGCCAGAAGGTCGGGTCGCTCCTCATCCGAGCCCGCCGGCGAGGATCGTTCGGCCGCTCTCGGTGACGAGCACAGCGGGGATGCCGAGCGTGGCGGCCTCGGCAGCGGCGGCCTCCGCATCGCCGGCGAGGAAGAGCGCCTTCGCGTCGACCTCCGCCGTGACGGCGTCGGCAGCGACCGCAGTCACGCGCAGCAGGTCGCCCTCCGCCGGCAGGCCGGTCAGGGGGTCGATCAGATGGTGGAGCTCTCGACCGCCGCGCCGCCAGCGGCGGAGGTCGCGCCCCGAGGTGGCGAGCGCGCTGCCGGCGGAGAGCTCGAGCACGAGCGGGTCGCCGCCCGTCTCGATTCCGACCGTCCACGAGCCCGCCCGTGTCGCGATGTCGCCGCCGGCGTTGACGAGGCAAGGTCCTGCGGTGGCGAGGATCTCGGCCGCGCGTTCGCACGCGTGGCCCTTGCCGATGCCGCCGAGGTCGAGCCGGACGCCCTCCTCGAGCCTCACGGCGCCGCTCTCGAGGCGGACTCCCGTGGCGCCCGCGACGCGGGGCGCCGCGATGGAGAGAGGCCCCTCGTCCTCGGCGGCGACGAGCTCGAACGAGCGGTCGTAGCCCGCTGCGACGAGCGCGTCGTGGACGGTCGGGTCGAAGCGGCCGTCCGTTCGCCCGTGCGCCTCGAGTGCGAGCCGGACGACTCGCACGAGGTCGGGGTCGCTCGCCGGACCGCCGGTCGCGTTGAGGCGCGAGAGCGCCGACTCGGGGCGGAAGCGGGTGAGGATCGCCTCCAGCCGGTGGAACTCCGTCTCCGCGGCGGCCAGCGCCGCCGACGCCTCGCGAGCGTCGACGAGGAGCTCGACCTCCGTGCCCATGGCGCGGAAGCGGCGGCGGAGCAGCACGGGCTGTGCGGCGGTCGTCACATCGGTAAGGAGGCCGAAACCGCCGATTACCTGCGCGGGCGGCGCAAGTTTCTCCGCCGGATCTCCTCCTTGTCTGTCGAAACCCTCCTTCCACGAGACCGGAGAAGATGATGGCCCGCCTGCACTCGACCCTGATCGCGCTCCTCTTCGGCGGCGCCGCCGTCGCCGGGGTCAGCGCGGCGACTCACACCGTGCGACTCGGCGCCGCAGCCGCGACCTCGCGCACGGCGACCCTCTCGGCGCAGGAGCTGGCGGTGCGGCGCGCGAAGCTC
>DASQQF010000146.1:0-4267 GCA_035643535.1 Gaiellaceae bacterium | reverse complement strand
AAGGACGAACAAGGATGTCCGGATTGGGCAGCAGGCCGCCGACCGCAGCCAACCGTCCGAGCGCGGCCTCCGCGTCGGCGAGCATCACGACGCTCGAGGTGGGCAGTGCCAGCGCACGGGGAATCGGCTTGGGGAAGTAGGCGACGTAGCCGTGGCGCCCGAGGACCCGGCCGGCGCTTCCAAACTGCGTGGAGCGGTAGCTGGCGGCGTCCATGTCGCAAGCCTATCGCATCCTAACGAATAGCCGCAAAAACGTTAGGGTCAGCTAGCAGCCCTAACGGCGGCGTTCAGGTCGATTCTCGCCGGCCACGAGGCTCAAGTCGCGAGCACGTACCTGACCGCCGCCTCGTCGTGAATCAGCTTGCCCTCTGGCTGCTCAGCGATGCGATGGACACGCACTCCGAGATCGCTCAACTCCGGAGCTGCGCCTAGGTCGTCCAGTAGCTCGGAGTCATCCAGAAGCTCCACAAACCCATTGGGGTACAGGGTCGGCAAGCTATGCGAGGCCACATCGGAGGTTGTCCGAGACCTCGTAGAACTTTGAACGGCGGTCCCTCCCGCCTCGTCCGCTTCCACTGGAAGCGTGCGGGGTGTTCGAAGTCCACTCGAAACAGGAGGAACCGCCATGAAGAAAGTACCCGCAGCGAAGGTCGCCGCGAGCGCCGAGGCGCCTGAGAGCCCGCTGCCACCGCAGATCCAAGAGGCGCTGGGAGAGCTGGTGGGAGCAGCGAAGGAGGGCCTACTGGCATTGAGCGTCGGTGTCGGCCTCTCGGTCGTGCACGAGCTGATGGAGGCAGAGGTGACCGAGGTCGTCGGCCCGAAGGGCAAGCACGACCCCGACCGCACGGCGAAGCGCCACGGCCACGAGGACGGCTCGATGACGCTCGGCGGTCGGCGGGTCAAGGTCAGCCGGCCGCGGATGCGCAGTGCCGACGACGAGCGCGAGCTGGCGCTCGGCACCTACGAGCACTTCGCCGACCGCGACCCGCTGACCAGAGCAGTGATGGATCGGATGCTGGCCGGGGTCTCGACCCGCCGTTTCGCCGGCGTCGGCGAGCCGGTCGGAGATGAGGTCGAACGGGGAGCATCGGCGACCTCGAAGTCCTCGGTCTCGGAGATGTTCGTCGAGCGCACCAAGACCGGCCTGGAGGAGCTGATGAGCCGCGGCCTCAAGGACGTGCGCCTGGCGGCGATGATGCTCGACGGCCTGGAGATCGCCGAGCGCACCCACGTGGTGGCGCTGGGGATCACCACCGAGGGGGTGAAGGTCCCGCTCGGCCTCTGGGAGGGCTCGACCGAGAACGCCACCCTGGCGCGCACCCTGCTCGCCGACCTGACCGACCGCGGCCTGGACCCCGAGCAGGCGATCCTCTTCGTGATCGACGGCTCCAAGGCGCTCGCCAAGGCGATCCGCGAGGTCTTCGGGGAGCACGCCCTGATCCACCGCTGTCATCGCCACAAGGAGCGAAACGTCACCGACCTGCTGCCCGAGGCAGACCGCGACCGGACCCGGTCACAGATGCGGGCCGCCTGGGCGCTCACCGACGCCGAGCTCGCCCGCCAGCGCCTGGAGCTGCTCGCCGGCGAGCTGGAGCGCTCCTGGCCCGACGCGGCCTCCTCACTGCGCGAGGGGATGGTCGAGACGCTGACGTTGATGGGCCTCGGGATCACGGGCAACCTCGCCAAGACGCTCTCCTCGACCAACCCGATCGAGTCGATGATCGAGATCGTCCGCCACACCCAGCGAAACGTGAAGCGCTGGCGAGAGGGCGACATGCGCAAGCGCTGGACCGCGGCCGGGATGCTCGTCGCCGAGCAGCAGTTCCGAAGGATCATCGGCTACGGTGACCTCGCCAAGCTGGTTATCGCGATCGAACGTCACGCCCTGCACACCACGCCGCCCGGCGTCGACCGTCAGGAGGTCGCCGAGGCCGTTACGGTGTGATCGTCAAACCGTGGGGATCGCCGTCGAAGTTCCACGGGGATTCGGACAACCTCCCACATCGAGAAGATAGAACAGTGCCGGACGGAATCGGATTCTTACGACTTTCTCGTCAGATGTCGTAAGAAACGCTGCGCCCGCGAAGCACCGCCGTCTTCATCCGCCTGTCAAAGTCAGCGAGCCGCGCGGGCTCGAATGCAGCGACAACGTGCGCCTCTGCGAGGACCCGGATCACGCGCCGAAACCGTGCATCAGTTCGTCCTCTGGGATCTCCGAGATTGAGCCATCCCGGCTTTCACGGAGACCTCGAAGCGAGGATTTCGCGTCCTCGCGAGAGGAGAACCTCCGTGAAAGCCGGGATGGCTCACAGACCACCACCGACCGGAGCGAGCGCCGCTCCGTGCAGGCTGGCTCGGTCGAGGAGGAGGAGGCGATCCGCGATGCGACGGATTGGATCAATGCCCATGCGCTCACATGGCTCACGAGTTTCGCTGAGATGGCTGCCGGCAAATAGTCGTCGGCGACGGTCAAACTGAGAGCGGTTTGCGTGTCCCACTGGCCCTGACCCCGCACCGGATGTGAAGGGAGGTACCCGGCGGGCGGCTTGCGTCGCTCCTCCTTCGCGCGAGATGCGGTCTCCTTGGACCGACCGGTAAACGCGCCGGCCTCGTCGAACCATCCCGCGTCAGCGACACTCAGCCGGGGTGTTTTTGCGGCGCTGGTGCAGCCGCCGCATCTTCTCGCGGCTGCCGCAGGTGGACATCGAGCACCAGCGGCGGCGTCCGCTGAGGTTGAGAAACAGCCATCCGCAGCCCCGGCCTGGGCAGCGGCCGACGCGCCCTAGACGGCCAGGGTCCCGAAGCAGCGCGATCGCGTCGGTGGCGACCGCGAAGCGGATCCTCCGAGGATCCCACCGCGGCCAGTCGAGCTCGTAGAGGTCCTCGCCGGCCCGCAGGGAGGCACGGCTCACCGCTTCGGCGTAGTTGCTCATCAGGAGGTCGAGGTCCCTGCTCGCGGGGGGTCGGCCCTGGCTGATCGCGGAGAAGAGACGATAAACAGCGTCGCGCAGCGAGCGAGCGCGGCTCAGCTCAGCCGCGCTCGCTCGCTTAGCGTCCTCGTCGAGCAGATCGCAGCGCCGGCCCCAGCGACCAAGCATGTCCTCGGCGCGCAGCACGTCGGTCTGCTCGGGAGCGAAGTGCTCGTCCTCGGGCGACCAGTC
The DNA here is from genome assembly GCA_035643535.1 of Gaiellaceae bacterium. Taxonomy (GTDB): domain Bacteria; phylum Actinomycetota; class Thermoleophilia; order Gaiellales; family Gaiellaceae; genus Palsa-739. Next base: position 1,106 of record DASQQF010000146.1, on the reverse strand, counting down.
GACGCTGTTGGCGAAATTCAGGCAGAGCGTCTCTCCCCATAGGTGGACCGTCTCGGGACTCCGCGACATGGGCATTGACTTAGATTACCAGTAAACGTATTGAACTGGTAAGGTACGGACTTCGTCTGAGCCCCCAAAGTCCGACCGAGCGAGGTGACGCCGTGGCAGGGCAAGATGTGGCCAGCACAGGTGTGGCGACCCCCCTCACCTGCAAGCTGCGCGTCCGCTACGGGGAGTGCGACCCGCAGGGCGTGGTGTTCAACGCCCACTTCCTCGCCTACTTCGACATCGCCATCACCGAGCTGTTTCGGGCGGCGCTGGGTGGCTACCAGGCGATCGTCGACCGGGGCGTCGACTTCGTGGTCGCCGAGGCAGGGCTCCGTTACCGTCAGCCGGCGCACTTCGACGAGGAGCTGAGGCTCGAGGTCGCGGTCACCCGCCTCGGCAGGACGAGCATCACCACCAGCTATCGGGTCCTGCGCGAGGCAGAGCTGCTGGTCGAAGGCACTCTTCGCCACGTCCTGGTGATCGCCCCCGCCGCGTAGCCGACCCGAGGACGAAGGACGAGGCGGAGCGGCGGGGGCGAGCGCCTACCGGTCGCTCCTGGGAGGCTTCGCCGTCCGCCGAAAGAGAAAAGGGCGAGAGGCCCACAGATTTCGCGATCAGAAAGCCCCTCGCCCACGACGTCGCTTGCGTCGCTTTGCTGATCGTAGGGGTTCCAGAATCCGAGGTCGAGCCTGCGCTGGAAGAGGGGGTCGGCCCCGGCTTGCCGGCCGGCGCCCGCTGCCCGTCCTGCGGCGGTCGGCTGGGCCGCTGGGGCTCCTACCGGCGCTGGGCGCGCCGGCGCGAGGAGACGCGCTTGCTGCGCGTCGCCCGGGCGATCTGCGAGAGCTGTCGGCGCACCCACGCGCTGCTGCCCTCCTTCCTCTACGCCCGGCGCACCGACCTCGCGGAGATGATCTTCGGGGCACTCGAGATGGCCGCGCGGGGCCGCGGCCACCGGCCCGCCGCGGCCCGGGCGGGAGTGCACGAGGCGACCGCGCGGGGCTGGCTGCGGCGGTTGCGGCGGTCGACCCGGACGAAGGTGCGTGGGTGTCGGCCGAGGG
>DASQQF010000145.1:0-15668 GCA_035643535.1 Gaiellaceae bacterium | reverse complement strand
CCGGCTGCGGCGATATCGGCTCCGCTGGTATCACACACGCGCCCGATATCGCGATCCAGGGGTGGAACTGGACGTGGAACATCGGCGCATCGTGCGCTAGCACATCGGAAAGTACCGCGAATCTCGACCTTAATCCGCCGTCGATGGAGTATCCATCAATACCGCCCTCCGTTCGGGCAGCCGTCACGGCCGTCGCGCCCGTTGCGCTGCCGCCGGTCGACGTCGCAGCGCCGGCTCCGCCGCTCGCCGCCACCGTGCTCGGGCCGACACCCACGACCGAGGCGGCTGCGCAGCCGCCTGCTCCGCCCTCGCCCGCGGATCGCCACCCTCTCCGCCCTGCCGCAGCCGGTCGGAGCGCCGAGCGGAAGTCGCCGGAGACGGCGTCGGTCGCCGCACCGCGGACCCGGCCGCTCGCCTCACCCGTCGAGAGCGACCCGCCGACGAGCCGGCCGGCCGCCGCCCGGCAGCCGCGGGCCGCCGGGCGGGAGAGCGGCGACCGCCGGCATGCGGGCAACGGGTCCCCCGGAAGAGTCCCTCTGCCTCTTCCGGCATTCCTGACGGACGGAGGTGCGCCGCCTGCCGGCGGCGGCACGAGCGGCGCGGCATCGAGCGCGGGTCTGCCGGCCGCGCTCGCGCTCTGGCTCCTCTTCCAGCTTCCGGGTCTCACCCTGCGCCGCCGGACGCAGCGGCATCGAGGTCCGCGCTCACGCTCCGACGACCCGCGGGGCCGGCCCGGGTAGCGGTGGTTGCGTCGTCGGACGCGCGCCGGAGGCGCGCGATACCACCGATACCAAGGAGTTTCAAGCGATGAAACGCATACTGATAACGCTCGGCGCGGTGCTCGCGGTCTTCGCCGCGACCGCCGGCGCCGCGTTCGCCGGGAATCCGGTGCAGTCGGCGACACAGTCGTCGACCACCGACCAGGGCGCGATCGCGGCGTCGAGCGCCACCCAGGTGCAACCCACGAACACCGCCTACTCGGTGCGCGTGCTCAGCCCTGGCGACAACGGCGCCGTCGACCAGTCCAATACGGCATCGTCGTCGGCCACCGCTGCGAACCTCGCGGCGACGAAGCAGGATGCGAGCCAGGCGCAGGCGCCCGGCTGCGGCTGCTCGTCCTCGCCGCTCCAGTCGACGGTCCAGGCCGCCGAGACGGGGCAGCTCTCGGGAGTCCTCTCGGGAGCGTCGCAGCTGGCCGCGGCGAATCAGGCCGCCCCGGCCTCCGTCTCGTCTTCCGGCAGCGACGGCGGAACGGGCCAGTCCAACGACGTCTCCTCGACGGGCGGCGCCGCGAACGTGGCCCCGACGGGCCAGTCCGCGACGCAGTCCGGCGGCGGCGTCCAGTCGTCCGACCAGTCGGCCTCGACGGGGCAGGCGGCGGGAGCCGCGTCGTCCGCGACGCAGTCTCACCCGAGCAACTCGAACATCTCGGTGCGTGTGTTGAGCCCGGGCAACGACGGAAACGTCCAGCAGTCCAACGACGCCTCCTCCTCGGCTGCCGCCGGCAACGCGGCGGGAACCGCGCAGGACGCACAGCAGGCGCAGTCGGGCAGCGGCGTCCAGTCGGCGACCCAGTCGGCCGGCACCCAGCAGCTGGCAGGGGCGAAGTCGCAGGCCGTCCAGGTCGACCCGAGCAACTCGAACATCTCGGTGCGCGTGCTGAGCCCGGGCAACGACGGATCCGTCCGGCAGTCCAACGACGCCTCGTCGTCGGCGACCGCGGCGAACCTCGCCCCGGTCTCGCAGACGGCGATGCAGGACGCTCGCGGCACGTCGTGCGGCTGCGAGCAGGCGAGCCCCCTCGTCCAGGCCATCGGCCAGACGAGCTCGACCCGGCAGGCGGCCGGCGCCGCCTCCGGCACGGCGCAGCTGGGCGCCTCGAACACGAACGACCCGGTCCGCGTCTGGAGCGAAGGCGACGGCGGCTCTCTGCACCAGTCGAACGACGCCTCGTCGCAGGCGGCCGCGCTCAACGCCGCCTCGACGAAGCAGGACGCAGGGCAGCTCGGCTCCACCGGTGAGTGCGGGTGCAGCGGCCGCCCCGACGTGCAGGCGATCGGCCAGTCGGCCGAGACGGGGCAGCTCGGCGAAGCCCACTCCGGTGTGCTGCAGGCGGGCGCCTCGAACAGCTCGGGCCCGGTCCGGGTCCGGAGCGACGGCGACGGCGGGAGCGTCTCGCAGCGGAACGACGCGTCCTCCGGCGCACTCGCCGCGAACGCGGCCGGCACCGAGCAGGACGCGGGCCAGCAGCAGTCCGGCAGCGGCATCCAGGCACTCGGGCAGGACGCCTCCACGTGGCAGGGTGCACGGGCTGCGTCGTTCGCCGCTCAGCTCCCCGGCAAGAGCTCGTGCGGCTGCTCCGGCGGGTCGTTCGGCAACACGTACGACCCGAGCCGCATCGGCAGTGACGGCCAGGGTGGCTCGGTCGGGCAGTCCAACGACGCGATCTCGGGCGCGCTCTCGGCGAACGGCACCTCGACGTCGCAGACGGGCCGCCAGATCCAGGGCTCGTCCGGCTGCGGCTGTTCCGGCCCGGCAGTCCAGGCGCTCGGCCAGCGGGCGGCGACCGGTCAGCTCGGTGCCGCCTACAGCGGCGCCCTGCAGATCGGGGCGGCGAACACCGTGCAGCCGACCGTCCTCTGGAGCGCGGCGGACGGCGGCGGCACCTGGCAGTCGAACGGGGCTTGGAGCGTCGCGGCCGCGCCGAACCTGGCGCGGACGATCCAGATGGGGGTGCAGATGGAATAGCGCCACCTCGGCACGGGGCCCCGTGGGAGCCGCAGCCCGCGGGGCCCCCGATCCTGGCCGAACGGGTAGGTGGGCGGTGCACGTGCAGAGGTCTATACTCGTGCTGTTCGCAACGAGTGGGGGCTCGAGTGGGTGTTCGTGACTCGTTGCTGCGGCCGTACCGGAGCCCGGGAGGACCTTTCCGCCGGGCTGCTTCGGTCACGGTGCTGGGAGTCGTGCTGGGCGTCCTGGCGTCCGCCTCGTTCGTCGCGGCGGGACCGGCGGGCGCGGCCGGTCTCGGGCCCGATCCGAGCCCGAAGACGGGGCAACCCGCACCCGACCCGTATCCGGACCGGACATCCGCGTCGCCGGCACGCGGCGCCCCGACGACGGCCCGGCAGGTCGGCAGTCCGGCGGCCTCTGCAACGACGACGGGACCGGCGCCGGCCGCTACTGCGGCGCGGCACGCGTCGAGAAGGACGCCGCCCCGGAAGACCCCGCCGGGAGCGCGGCGACAGCCCTCCCCCTCGCGCGTCTCCCAGGAGCACGTGTTCGCCCGGCTCGTACGCGACCTCTGGCCGTTGCGGCGCCTACCGCCCGCCGCCGCCGCGGTGGAGGTCGCGCCGGGCGAACGCGTGCCCGTCTGGGCGGCGCTCGCCGTGGCCGCCGTCGTCCTGGCGAGCGGAGCACTCGTGCTCCGCCTCGGCCGGGAGGCTGCGTCGTGAGAGCGCGCGTCCTCGTGCTCGTCGTATGCGCGGCTGTCGCGGTCCTGGCGCTTCCTGCCGCGGCGAACGCTGATGCCGTCACGATCGTTGCCGCCTGCAACGGCGGGCCGTGTGGCTCGGGTTGGTACACGATGGACGTCACCGTCGCGTTCACCGTGTCCGGCAGCAACATCAAGACCATCAACTGTCCCGGCATCTCGAGTCCCGACGTAACGATCGGCACCGACACTGCGGGAACCGACGTGTCGTGCACGGTCACTCTCACGGACGGAACGATCACGGGCAAGAACGTCACGATCAAGCGCGACGCCACACCGCCGACCGCCAACCCGCTCTCACCGTCGCGCGCGCCCGACTCGAACGGCTGGTACAACCACGCCGTCTCCTTCTCCCTGACCGGCTCCGACGCGACCTCCGGCATCGCCTCGTGCACGACGACGACCTACTCGGGCCCGGACTCCGCATCCGCCTCGGTGACCGGCACCTGCACCGACAACGCTGGGAACGTCTCGGCGCCGCAGACCCTCTCGTTCCGATACGACGCAACTCCGCCCGACGTCTCGCCGCACGCCGCGCGGGCGCCCGACACGAACGGGTGGTACGACCATCCGGTCGCCGTCTCGTTCTCGGGCAGCGACGCCCTCTCGGGAATCGCCTCCTGCACGTCGTCGACCTACTCCGGCCCGAATTCCCGCTCGGCTTCGGTTGCGGGCAGCTGCACCGACAAGGCGGGGAACACCGCCTCGGCCTCCTTCGCGCTCGAGTACGACTCCACGCCCCCCACGCTGACGGGGCTCAGGGCGAAGCCGCTCGACCGCGGCGCCTCGCTCGCCTGGAAGGAGTCGAAGAACGCCGTCGCGGTGACGGTGTCCCGGGCCGCCGGCGCGAAGCCGGCGGCGACGCTCTACAGCGGCAAGGCGAGGTCGGAATGGAGGGACACGAAGCTTCGCAACGGCGTCAGGTACAGGTACATGGTCACCGCGACGGACGCCGTCGGATACACCGTCGACCGACACGTCGCGGTCCGGCCCTCGCCGCCCCTGCTGACGCCGCGGAAGGGAGCCAAGGTGCACGGCAGGACGACGCTTCGCTGGCGGCCGGTGTCGAAGGCTGCCTACTACAACGTCCAGCTCTGGCATCGGCGAGCGAAGGTGCTCTCGGTCTGGCCGACTCGCTCCCGCTTCCGGGTCCGCCGGACGTGGACGTACCTCGGCCGGCGCGAACGGCTCGCGCCGGGCCGCTACACCTGGTACGTCTGGCCGGGATACGGACCGCGCAAGAAGCACCGCTACGGGCCGATGATCGGAAAGAGCACGTTCGTCGCCGCCCGCTGAGCTCTGCGCCTTGGATTGGCGCCCGGGCACGTAGGGCCGCCTACTGCCCGGGCATGCTCCGCAGTGATACGGACGCGCCGGGGTCTCGACTTGTAACTGATAGCACGTTTTACATCCGGCCGCCGAAGTTGCGTCCCGGACGTCGCGAGTCGCTCAGCCGAAGCCGAGGATGAACTTCGCGTCGTCGGACATCTTCTCCGGCGTCCAGGGCGGGTCGAACGTCAGCTCGAGCTCGACGTCCTCGACGCCCTCGACCTGGCGGACGGCGCTGTCGATGTCCTGAGCGATCAGCGGCCCGGCGGGGCAGCCCATGGAGGTGAGGCTGTAGATCACCTTGACCGTCGAATCCTCGACCGCCACGTCGTAGAGCAGGCCGAGGTCGACGATGTCCATGCCCAGCTCGGGATCCTCCACCTGGCGGAGAACCTCGAGCACCTCGTCCTTCGTGGCCATGGCGCCAGTGTACGTGCCTGCGCCAGCGAAGCGGGCGAGCGACAGTCAGAACCCGAGCAGACGGACTTCCTCGCGGCGCTCGCGGGCGAAGAAATGGATGCCGTCGACGAAGCGCACCCAGTTGCAGCGCGTGCACATGACGAGGGAGTGCGTGCGGGCGCTGTCGGCGAGGAAGCGGACGCCGCGCAGCAGGTCGCCGTTCGAGACGCCGGTCGCCGCGACGATCACGTCGCCCGGCGCGAGGTCCTCGGTGCGGAAGACGCGGTCGTAGTCGTCGATCCCCGCCTCCCGCAGCTCGTCGATCTCGCGGCGCGAGGTCGGCCAGAACTGCGCCTGCAGCTCACCGCCGAGGCAGCGGAGCGCGGCGGCGGAGAGCACGGCCTGGCGCGTGCCGCCGATCCCGATCGCGAGGTGGTCGTTCGTGCCGCGGATCGCCGCGGAGATCGACGCGGTGACGTCGCCGTCCTGGATCAGCTTGATCCGCGCACCGGAGTTGCGGATCTCCTCGATCAGGTCGTGGTGCCGCGGCCGGTCGAGGACGATCGTCGTCACGTCGTTCACACGCCGTCCGAAGCCCTCCGCGATCGCCTCGATGTTCTCGCCGACCGGCCGGAGCAGATCGATCGCGCCGCGTGCACGGGGGCCGACCGCCATCTTGCGCATGTAGATGTCGGGCAGCGTCGTGAAGCGCCCGGGCTCGCCGACGGCGATCATCGACATCGCGCCGTACCCGCCGCGGGCGACGACGCCGCGCCCCTCGAGCGGGTCGAGGGCGAGGTCCACCTCTGCCCCGCCGCCGCCGACGATCGCGCCGGGCGCGAGGCCGCCCGAGTCGTCGATCGAGCCGAAGACGACCCGCCCCCGGATCGGGAGGAGGTCGAGCGTCGCGCGCATGCCCGTCGCGGCCTCCTCCTCCGCCGCGTCCTCGTCGGCGCGCCCTAGCCACCGCGCCGAGACGAGTGCCGCCCGCTCGGTCGCCCGCAGGAATGCCTGGCACTGGCACGGCTGCTGATGCTCGATCACCCGCTCCTCGCCCTCGCTCACGGCAGGGCTCCGATCCGCTCGGCGGCGTCGAGCACGAGGTCGGCGACGACACGCGCCGCCGCGTCGGCGTCCTCGTTCTCGATCACGGGTACGCCGGCCCGCAGCGCGCGGTCGACGAGCAGCTCCTGCAGCCGGCGGATGTCGCCGAAGCGCTCGAGGTAGCGGGAGTCCGGCCGGTCCGAGTCCTCGTTGCGCGTGTGGAAGTGGCGCGCGTGCTCCTCCTCGTCCGGGATCGTGAGCACGACGAACGCCGAGGCTGCGAGCCGAGACGGCGGCAGCTCGACCATCCCCGGCACGAGGTGGACGCCCTCGAGCACGAGCGACCAGCCCTCCTCGAGCGCCCGCTCCGACGAGGCGCGGACGCCGACCAGCACGTTCCGGGCCTGCTGGAGGAAGCCGAACTCGAGCGGGTCGTCGGCGTCGGGGAAGGCGTCGCCGGCCTCGAAGCTCGAGTGGTGGATCGAGGGCATGAAGTCACTCGAGAAGAACGCCCGCATCGTCTGCCGGATGAAGTCCGTCGACGTGACGCGGGTGATGCCGAACCGGTACGCGAGCTCGCTCGCGACCGTCGACTTGCCGGTGCCGGTCGCGCCGCCGATGAAGACGACGATCGGCAGGTCGAGCTCGCGCAGCTGCTGGTAGCGGCGGAGGCGGAAGATCGTCTCGCTGCCCTGCTCCTCGCCGAGCACCTCGACGGCGAGCGCCTCGAGCCGCTCGAGCTCGATCCGGCCGCGCCCCCGTTCGGCGAGCTCGTCGCCGACGCGAGAGGCGATCGCGTACGCCCGGTGGGCGGCGACACCGGCCGCCATGAGCGACCGGGCCATCAGCCCGCGCGAGTACGGCAGCCCGAGCTCGCCGCCGCCGAGCGGGAGCGGCATGATCCGCCGCGGCTCGTTCAGCGGAGGCTCGCTTCCGCCACGAGGCCGCGCACCCGCTCGTCGAGCTCGTCCGAGACGACGTCGTTCGCGGCGAGCACGACCGCGGCACCTCGCTCGACCGCCGCCTCGGCGACGACGTCGATCGCCGCCGCCTTCAGCTCCACGAGGTAGACGTCCGCCTCGAGCCGTGCGAGCTCCTCCCGGAGGAGATCGCGCCGCGCGAGGTTACGGGAGACGTGGACGACCTCGGCGTCGAGGTGCTCCGTCGGCGCCGGCCCGGTCGTGAAGACGGCGGTACGGCGCCCCTCCAGCGGCTCCGACGGCCGGAGGCGGAGCTCGGCGCCGACGACCGGCACGTCGGCGATCCCGGCGATCGCGGCACGATCCGCGCCGCCGGTGTCGACGACGAGGTCGGAGACGAGCACCCGGTACGGGTTGAGCCCCGCGTGGATGTCGTGGCGGCCGTTCGTGACGAGGATGCGCGCGTCGGCCGCGACCGGCGGCAGCGCGGCGCCGCTTCCGTCGAAGACGAGCAGATCGGGCTGGAGCCCGCCGGCGAGCGCGGCTCCCTCGAGCACGTTCGAGTCGAAGGGGGCTCCCGCCAGGCCGCCGCCCGCACGACGGCAACCGACGGTCGGCACCCCCGCGAGCGCGGCGGTCTCGAGGTGATCGGACGCCGCGTGCCGGCCCGACCGCGCGAGCGCGACGAGATCCTCGACGGACGGCGGCGTCTCGACGAGCTCGGGCTCGGGAGGCCCGCCGCGACCCATCGCGACGACGACCACGCGCCGCTCCCGTGCGAGCAGCCGCGCGACGTGCCCCGCGACGGCCGTCTTGCCGATCCGCTTGCCGGTGCCGATCACCGCGAGCGACGATCCCTCGACCGGGTGGAGCGGCGGCGGGTCGAAGCGGAAGTCGGCGCCGACGTACGGCAGGCCGCGCGCGAGCGTGCGCGACGCCCACAGCATCCGTTCGCGCGGCCCGAGCACGGGCTCGTCCGAGAGGTCGACGACGACGTCCGCCTCCACCGCATCGAGCCCGTCGACGAGCGGCACGCCGTAGTCGTCGCCCGCCGAGGTGCCGGTGAGCTTCTCCGTGCCGCCGACGAGCAGCGCCCCGACGACCTCGTACGGCAGCGTGGCGAGCGCGTCGCGCACGACCGGCGCGTAGTGCTCGCCGTCGATCAGCGCGATCGCCTTCACGCCGGCCGCACCTCGTCCTCGATGCGGGCCGTGTACTTCTCGTACGTCTTCGTGTCGGTCGAGAACTGGATGATCCGCTCCTGCCCGTGGAACGGGTAGCGACGCCACACGTCGACGTGCGTCCCCTCGACCTCGATGACGTTGTAACAGGGGCGCCCGTTCCCCCGCAGCCGGGAGGACGAGACCGTGCCGGCGTTCACCACGAACAGGTTCTCCAACCGCCAGGCGTACGGGACGTGCTTGTGCCCCGAGAGCACGAGGTCGACCCCGGCGCGCTGCAGCGTCTCGAGCGTGTCGCCGGCGTCGTGGACGATGTTCCGCTCGCGGCCCGTCCCCGGTACCGGCAGCAGATGGTGGTGGAGGACGAAGATGCGCAGGTCGGCAGGCTCTGCGAATCGTTCCTCCAGCCAGCGGTAGCGGCCGCGGCCGATCTGGCCGTTGTCGAGGTCGGGCTCCGTCGAGTCGACGGCGACGATCGTGACGCCGTCCGTGTGCAGCACCGAGTTGCGGTCGCCGAACAGCTCCTCGAAGTGGACGTAGCCGACGTTGCGCGAGTCGTGGTTCCCGGGGATGACGACGAGCGACGGGCACTCGACGCGGTCGAGGTACTCGCGGGCGAGCGCGTACTCGTCCTTGAAGCCGTTCGAGGTCAGATCGCCCGAGACGACGACGACGTCCGGCGCAAGCTCGTTCACCTCGGCGATCGCGCGCTCGAGCTGCTGCGGCAGGAAGAACTGCTGCCCGCAGTGGAGGTCGGACAGCTGCACGATCCGGAACATCGCGCAGAAGGCTAGAAGATCCAGCGCACGGGATAGTAGGCGGCCGCCGCGACGAGGCCCGCGCCGGGGAGCGTGAGCAGCCACGCCACGAGGATGTTCCCGGCGACCCCCCAGCGCACCGCCGAGAAGCGGCGCGTCGCTCCCGCGCCCATCACCGAGCCGGTGACGACGTGCGTCGTCGAGATCGGGAAGCCGAAGTGCGTGCCCGCGTAGAGCGTCGACCCGGCCGCGATCTGCGCTGCGAACCCGTGCTCGGGCTGCATCTTGTAGATCCGCTGGCCGAGGGTCCGGATGATCCGCCAGCCGCCGGCATAGGTGCCGGCGGCGATCGTCAGCCCGGCGGAGAGCTTCACCCACGTCGGGACGTAGAAGCTCGAGATCGAGCCGTGCGTGAAGAGCGCGAGCGCGATCACGCCCATCGTCTTCTGGGCGTCGTTCGCGCCGTGCGAGAAGGCGACCCAGGTGCCGGAGAGCAGCTGTCCGAGGCGGAAGCTGCGGTGCGCGACGCCGGGGGTCAGCCGCTGGAAGAGCCGGTAGATGACGACGAGCAGCGCAAAGGCGGCGGCGAAGCCGATGACCGGCGAGCCGGCGGCCGGAATGATGACCTTCTGCCAGATCCCGTTCCACTGGACGCCGGCGGTGCCCGACTGTACGAGCGCCGCACCGGCAAGACCGCCGACGAGCGCGTGCGTCGAGCTCGACGGGAGCCCGCCCCACCAGGTCACGAGATTCCAGGCGATCGCGCCGAGCAGGGCGGCGAGCACCGTCTGATCGGTCGCGAGCGCCGTGTCGATGATCCCCTTCCCGACGGTCGACGCCACCGCGGTGGTGACGAAGGCGCCCGCGAGGTTCGCCGCCGCCGAGACGAGCACGGCGGTACGCGGGGCGAGCGCCCGTGTCCCGACCCAGGTGGCGACGTAGTTCGCGGTGTCGTGGAAGCCGTTCGTGAAGTCGAACGCCATCCCGACCGCGATCACGACGACGAGCAGCGTCACGGCAGCGGCCGGGTCAGCGGTTCTTGACGAGAATCGCCTCGAGCACGTCGGCCGCGTTCTCGCACGCGTCGACCGCCTCCTCGAGGCTCTCGTGGATGTCCTTCCAGCGGATCACGACGAGCGGTTCGACCTCGCCGGTGAAGAGCGACGAGACGCCGTCGTGCGCGAGGCGGTCACCCTCGTCCTCGAGCTCGCGCAGCTCGATCAGGACACGCCGCGACTCGTGGAACCCCTCCAGCCCGCGCACCGCCTCGGCGAGCTTCGCGGCAGCGCGCCGGATCACGTCCGCCTGGCCGCGCGCCTGCTCCCGGATCTCTTCCACTCCGAACGAGACGATCTTCCCGGCCGCCTCGTCGACGTGGTCGCACACGTCGTCGAGCGCGCCTGCGAGCCGGTACATGTCGTCACGGTCGAAGGGGGTCACGAACGTCCGGTTGAGGAGATCGACGAGATCGTGCGTGAGCCTGTCGCCCTCGTGCTCGAGCTCCTTCACGTCCCGCAGCAGGTCGTCGGCGTCGGCGGGAAAGCGGTCGAGCAGCTCGATCAGCGCCCGTGCGATCGTGCAGATGTTCTCGGCCGCGCGGTTGTACAGCTCGAAGAACTCGCGCTTCTGCGGGAGGAGGCTGAGTCTGGCCACGCCCCGCCGATGTGTATCAGGTTCGGCGGGTGCGGAGCGTTTCGGCGTCCGACGCGACCGGTACCGTGCTACGCGATGGAGCTGGAGCTCCCGGTCTTCCGGGCATACCGTGGCTCCGCGCCGCCGCGCTTCGCCAGCCCTGCGGAGCTCGAGTGCGCGAAGGTGCTCGACTACTACGGGATTCCGTGGGAATACGAGCCGCGGACGTTCGTGCTCGAACAGGACGACGACGGGCGCGTAACCGAAGCGTTCACGCCCGACTTCTACCTTCCCGAGCAGGACCTCTACGTCGAGATCACCGTCATGAAGCAGTCGCTCGTCACCCGCAAGAACCGGAAGCTGCGGAAGCTCCGCGAACGGTATCCCGATGTCCGGATCAAGCTCTTCTACCGGCGCGACCTCGAGCGCCTGGCCCAGCATTTCCACCTCGACCTCGCAAGCTGACCGCCTGCCGGCGGACGACCGGATCGGGGAGGTCTACCTCTCCGCGGCGGAGCTCGCCGCGCGGGTGCGGGAGCTCGGCGCGGAGATCGCGGAGGACTATGCGGGACGCGAGCCGGTTCTCGTCGCGTCGCTCAAGGCGAGCCTCGTCTTCACGGCCGACCTCTCACGCGCCTTGCCGATCCTCCACGCGCTCGACTTCGTCGAGCTCGCCGGCTACGGGAGCGCGGGCATGGGCGGACACCAGCAGATTCGCGTGCTGAAGGATCTCGACCTGGACATCCAGGGCCGCGACGTCCTGATCGTGGAGGACGTCGTCGACACCGGGCTGACGCTCAACTACCTCGTGCGGACGTTCGCCTTGCGGCATCCCGCCTCGATCGCGGCCGTGACGCTGCTCGACCGGCCGTACCGGCGGCTCGTCGACGACCTGCCGGTCCGCTACGTCGGCTTCGTGGTGCCCGACGAGCTGTACGTCGGCTACGGCTTCGACCTCGACGAGCGCTATCGGGAGCTTCCCGACCTGCGTCTCGTCGACCTGCGCGGCAGCGCCGCCTGACTTTCATCCGAGCCGTAACTCTCCGGCCCCACCGCACGTTTATATGTTGAAAGTCGCAACGCTCAACCGTGACACAAGCTCGGGGGACACGGCACCAGGGGTCCCGCTCAGAGGTCGTCTCCCGACGACGCCGGCCGCCTCCCCCGGGGCGGCCGGTCGTTTGTTCGCGGGTGTGCCGCGCTAGCCGAGGTAGGTCAACGGATCCACAGGAGTGCCGTCGACGCGGATCTCGAAGTGGACGTGCGGGCCCGTGCAGAAGCCGGTGCAGCCGGAGTAGGAGATCACCTGCCCCTGGGCCACCTCCTCGCCGCAGTGCACCGCGATGCGGCTGTTGTGGCCGTATGCCGTCGCGAAGCCGCCGCCGTTGTCGAGCACGACGAAGTTCCCGTAGCCCGACATCCAACCGCACCACACCACCTTGCCGGCGGCGGACGCGTGCACCGGCGTCCCCGTCGGCACGCCGATGACGATGCCGGGATGGAGCGTCCCCCACCGCATGCCGAACGGGCTCGTGATCGGCCCGCTCACCGGCCAAACGAAGTGCGGCGCCCCCGCCGCCGCGACGGCACCCGAGCCGCTCGTCGTCGCCGGGGAGGAGACCGACTGCTGCGCACGCAGCTGGGCAGCGAGGCGGTCGCTCGCCGCCTGCAGCGCCTGCGACTCGCCCACCTCCCGCCGGATGTCGCTCCGCGTCGCGACGAGCGACTGCTGCTTCGCGCCACGCAGCCCCGCCAGCCGGCTCCGGCTCGAGACGAGCTGGGCGCGGAGGATCTCGACCTGCTGCGCGCGGCCGCGGATCACCTGCGTCTCGACGCTCACCTTCCGCCGTGCCGAGATCGTGCGGCGGCGGCCGGCCGCGGCCTGCGCCTTCGCCGCCTTCACCTCCGAGGCGACCCTCTTGTCCTGCGCCGCGATCGCATCGAGATAGCTCATCTGGTTGAGGACGTCCTGGAAGCTCTTGGCGGCGAGCACGACGTCGAGGGTCGTCGGCGCCGGCTGCTCGTAGATGTGGACGAGGCGCTCGTCGAGGCGCACCACGGCGATGTGGTAGCGGCGGCGGAGCTGGCGAAAGCGGCGGGTCTGGACGCCCAGCAGCTCGTCGAGCCGCGCGAGCCGCTCGCGATGGAGGGCGATGTCTCGCTCGAGCGCAGAGAGCCGCTGCGAGACGCCGCCGACCTGGAGCTCGATCCGTCGGATGCTGCGGGTCAGCGAGGAGACCTGCCCGGCCAGGTGGCTCTCCTGCTGCTTCGAGCGCGCGAGCTGCTTCTGCACGTGCGCGAGCTGCGCATCGACGCTCGCCTTCTTGCGGTGGATGTTGTCGGCCGCCGCAGGCGCAGCGGCGACGAGCGCGAGCGCGAGCAGGAACAGCAGCCGGCGGGGCATCTACCCCGGGAATTCGGCGCCGCTTGCGGCCTCCCTGCCCCGCCCTACTCGTCGCCGGGGTCCGGCGCCGGGGTCGGGGGCGTCCCCTCGTCCGGCGGCGGATAGGGCTCCGGCACCTGCGCGGGCTGCGGCAGGTCGGCCTCGCCCGGCGGCGGATACGGCGCGTTCGGTTCGTTCGGCGCGTTCGGCTCGTTCGGTTCGACCATGAGGGTCTTCTCTACCGGGAGCCGCGCAAGTCGAATCCTCTCCTCCGCACCCGCGAGGTGCTCGGCGAGGTCGGCCTCGACCCGCTCGCGCTCCCGCTCGAGCTCGCCGAGCCGCGTCCGTGCCTCCTCCTCGGCCGCCTCGTCGCCCTGCCAGACCGCTGCGCCGAGCTCCTGCAGCGCGGGGCCACGCTCGCCGGCGAGCCGGTCCAGCCGGGACCGCGTGCGCCAGTGGGCGAGCCACGTGTCGAGCCGCGTCCGCCAGACCTCTGCCGCACTCACCGCCTGCGCGCGCCCGCCCGCGGCGAAGCGCGACGGCCGCGCCGCCCAGTCCGCGTGCGATTCGGCGATCGCGAGCCCGACGAGCAGGACGACGGCCGCGAAGAGAGCCGGCGCGCCCCAGGCCCAGTCGCCCGTGGCGAAGAGACCGACCGCGGCCCCGAGGGCGGCGAAGCCGAGGCAGAGCAGGACGAAGCTCACCGGGAGCCCGAACCAGCGCGGCCGGACTCGCTCGCGCACGACCGGACCGTGCGCCTCCTCGATCGGCGGCGGCTCGTCGACGAGGGCGCCGCAGGCCGGACAGAAGCGGGCGCGCTCCGGCAGCTCTTCGCCGCAGCTAGGGCAGGAGCTCTCGGGAAGCGGCAACGTGCTCACGGCGCGCAGGTTCCCGGGCCTCGAGCGCTCGTAACGCCTCTGCGGCACGGCGCCGCAGCGGCCCGACCTGAGCGCGGTAGTCGTCGTCCGAGACCTTGCCCGTCCGGTGGTCGAACTCGAGCTCCTTGAGGGCCGCAAGCGCGCGATCGCGCTCTTCGGCGAGCTCGAGATGCCGCCGCGCGGCCGGGTCGAGCTCGTCGAGCCGGTCGCTCGCAGGCGCCGGATCGCGGAGGAACGGACGGGCGACGAAGAACACCGCCACGACCGCGAACGCCGCCGCGAGTGCGAGCGCCCAGGGCACGCTAGATCCCGGCCGGCGCCGCGCCCGCCGCGTACCGTGCGGCAAGGCGCCGCTGCTCGAGCGCGTCCGGCCACATCGCGATCAGGGAGCCGGCGACGAAGACGAAGCCTGCCGCCCAGACCAGGTTCACGAGCGGTTTGACGAACACCTTGAGGTCGATCTTGTTCCCCTTCACGATCTGCGCCGTCGTGAAGACGTCGCCGAGCGTCCGCGGGTCGTGGTAGATCGAGGCCTCGTTGGCCGGGCCCTCGATCTGGTAGTCGTTCACGCCGGGGTCGAGCGACGCGACACGCGAGTTGCCGCGGGTGACGTCGACGAGCGCACGAAATCCGGTGTAGTTCGGCCCCTTCGTCCCGAACGCGGTCACGTACGTCAGCCGGTAGCCGGCCGCGTCGATCGACTGGCCGGGCGAAAGCACCCGCTCGCGCTGCGTCTGATAGGCGCTCGAGCCCGCGATCCCGATCGCGAGGAGCAGCACGGCGGCGTGGACGACGTACCCGCCGTAGCGTCTCCGGTTCCGGGAGACGAGCTTCACGAGCGAGCCGGCTGCCCTTCGGCCGCGGACGAACTCGAGCACGATCGACGCGGCGACGAAGGCGGAGAACGTGTACGCGAGGAGGCCGGGCCACGAGCTGCCGAAGCCGAGGGCGAGCAGGATCGCGCCGGTCGCGACCGCTGCCGCGAACGGGACGAGGAACGTCCGGCCCAGCGACCGCAGCGACGCCCGCCGCCAGGCGACGAGCGGCCCGAGCCCCATCAGGAGCAGGAGCGGCAGCCCGAACGTGTGCAGGAAGAAGTCGTAGTACGGCTTCGAGACCGAACGCGTCTGGCCGCGCACCGCCTCGGAGAGGATCGGGTAGGCGACGCCCCAGAGGATCGTGAGGCAGAGCGCGACGAGCAGGAGGTTGTTGTAGAGGAAGGTCGCCTCCCGCGAGACGAGCGACTCGAGCCTCGTCTTCGTGCGCAGCAGCGGCAGCCGCCAGTAGATGAGGGCGACCGAGAGCACGATCGTCAGCACGAGGAACGCGAGGAACCAGCCGCCGATCGAGCTCTTCGCGAACGAGTGGATCGAGTCGATCACGCCCGAGCGGGTGAGGAAGGTGCCGAAGAGCGACAGGTTGAACGCGAGCGCGACCAGCACCATGTTCCACACCTTCAGCATCCCGCGCTTCTCCTGGATCATCACGGAGTGGAGGAAGGCGGTCGCCGCGAGCCACGGCATCAACGCCGCGTTC
Source organism: Gaiellaceae bacterium (assembly GCA_035643535.1). Lineage (GTDB taxonomy): Bacteria > Actinomycetota > Thermoleophilia > Gaiellales > Gaiellaceae > Palsa-739. The sequence continues at coordinate 118 of DASQQF010000145.1, read as the reverse complement.
TCGACCGGGTCCCACGCGTAGTAGCCGCCCCAGCCGATCTCCGTGTACGCCCAGTGCGCGCCGAGCAGCTGGCCGACCCCGAGGAACGTCCAGGCGGCGAGCGTCCAGCGGCGGGTGG
>DASQQF010000144.1:0-3843 GCA_035643535.1 Gaiellaceae bacterium | reverse complement strand
CGCCGGCACCTCGAAGGTGATGCCGGTGCGCGGCTTGACCACGACCGGGTGCGAGTAGCCGACGTTGAGCTCGAGGTCGGTGCCGCGCAGCGCGGCGCGGTAGCCGACGCCCTGGATCTCGAGGCGCTTCTCGAAGCCCTTGGTGACACCCTCGACCATGTTCGCGACGAGCGTCCGCGTCAGCCCGTGCAGCGCGCGATCGTCGCCGCGCTCGGTCGGACGCGTCACGACGACCTCGCCGTCCGCCTGCTCGATCTTCATGCGCTGCGGCACCTGCTGCTGGAGCGTGCCGAGCGGGCCGGCGACGGCGACGCGTGCAGGCTCGATCGTGACGGTGACGCCGTCGGGGATCGGGATGGGGGCTTTGCCGATTCTGCTCATGCGGTCACCAGATGAAGGCCACGACTTCGCCGCCGATCCCGCGCTCCTGCGCGGTGCGGCTCGTGACGAGGCCGGAGGAGGTGGAAAGGATCGCGACTCCCATCCCGCCCAGCACGCGCGGAAGGCGGTCCTTCCGGGCGTAGACCCTGCGGCCCGGCTTCGACACCCGCTTCAGGCCAGAGATCACCCGCTCGCGGTTGCGGCCGAACTTGAGGTCGACGACCAGGGTATCGAAGGCGTCTCCCTTCTCGACATGGAAGTCGCGGATGTAGCCCTCCTCCTTGAGCAGGCGGGCGATCTCGACCTTCATCCGCGAGCTCGGCATCTCGGCGTGCTCGTGCAGGGCCTTGTTGGCGTTGCGGATACGGGTGAGCATGTCTGCGATCGGATCGGTCAGCACCGTTCTCTCTCCTACCAGCTCGACTTCGTCATGCCGGGAATCGCGCCCTGGTGCGCGAGCTCGCGCAGGCAGATCCGGCAGAGGCCGAACTTCCGGAAGACCGCCCGCGGGCGGCCGCACCGGTTGCAGCGCGAGTAGTTGCGCACCTTGAACTTCTGGGGTCGCCGCTGCTTCACGACGAGCGACGTCTTCGCCATTACATCTCCCTCCTGTCGCCGTCGCCGCCGAACGGCAGGCCGAGAGCCTGCAGCAGCGCGAGGCCGTGCTCGTCGTTCTCGGCGCTGGTCGTGATCGTCACGTCGAGGCCGCGAACCTGCTGGATGTCGTCGTAGTTGATCTCCGGGAAGATGATCTGCTCGCGGATGCCGAGCGAGTAGTTGCCCCGGCCGTCGAACGAGCGCGGGCTGAGGCCGCGGAAGTCGCGGATGCGCGGCAGCGCGATCGCGACGAGCCGGTCGAGGAACTCGTACATCCGCGCGCCGCGCAGCGTCACGCGGGCACCGACGGGCATCCCCTCGCGCACCTTGAACTGCGCGATCGACTTGCGCGCCCGGCGAACCTGTGCGCGCTGGCCGGCGATCGTCGTCAGCTCCTCGATCGCGGAGTCGAGCGCCTTCGCCTCGGTCTTGGCCTCGCCCACGCCCATGTTGAGCGTGATCTTCTCGACGCGCGGCACCTGCATGACCGAGTCGAGCCCGAGCTCCTCCTTCAGGCGCGGCCGGATCTCGCCCTCGTAGCGCTCCTTGAGCCGTGGCGTGTACTCGGCGGTGCTCACCTGTCGATCTCCTGGCCGCAACCCTCGCGCTTGCAGACGCGGACCCGGACGGTCTTGTCCTTGACCTGCTTGACGACCGTGCCGACGCGGGTCGGCTTCCCGCAGACGGGGCAGACGACCATCACGTTCGAGACGGGCAGCGGCGCGGGCGTGTCGACGATCCCGCCGGGGATCATCTGCGGGCCGCCCATCTGGCTCGAGTTCTGGATCGGCCGCGGCCGCCGGTGGCGCTTGACGACGTTGATGTTCTCGACGACCACACGGCCCTCCCGCGGGCGCGCCTCGATCACGCGGCCCTCCTTGCCGGCGTCCTTGCCGCGGAGGACGTGCACGACGTCGCCCTTCTTCACCTTCATCGTCTGGGACGCCATCAGAGCACCTCCGGAGCAAGCGAAACGATCTTCATGAAGTTCTTCTCGCGCAGCTCGCGCGCGACCGGCCCGAAGATGCGGGTGCCGCGCGGATTGCGCTGGCCGTCGATGATCACGGCGGCGTTCTCGTCGAACGCGATCGTCGTCCCGTCGTCGCGGCCGAACGGCTTCCGCGTCCGCACGACGACGGCGCGCACGACCTCGCCCTTCTTCACCGCGCCCTGCGGCGTCGCCGTCTTGACGGTGCCGACGATGATGTCGCCCACGCGTGCATAGCGGCGGTGGTGACCGCCGACGACGCGGATGCAGAGCAGCTCGCGCGCACCCGTGTTGTCGGCCACCTTGAGCCGCGACTCCTGCTGGATCATCTCGCCTGCTCCACGATCTCCGCGAGCCGCCAGCGCTTCGTGGCGCTGATCGGCCGCGTCTCGACGATGCGGACGATGTCGCCCACGTTCGCGGAGTTCTGCTCGTCGTGGGCGTGGAACCGGACCGAGCGCCGGATCACCTTCTTGTACTTCTGGTGCGAGGTGATGACGTCGACCTTGACGACGATCGTCTTGTCCATCGCGCTCGAGACGACGACGCCCCGCCGCTCCTGGCGGCGGCCGCGCGCGTGCTCCGGCTTGGGCTCCCGGACGATCGGCTTGCGCTCGCCGCTCGGGGCGGGACGGCGCGGCCGCGTCTTCTGCGGGCGCAGCCGCCGCGGCAGCCGCTTTCGCTTGCGCTTGGCTACATCCGCCGCCGAAGCCTCCGGCGCGCGGGCGGGCTCGTCCGAGACCTCACCGCCGCCTTCCTCGGCCTCGGCAGCCTCGGCGGCAGGCTCTTCCGCCGGAGCCCGGGGCTCCTCGGCGGGCGCCTCGTCCTCGGCCGGGGTCGCTTCGGCCTCCGGCTCCGTCACCGGAGCCTCCTCGGTCTCTTCGTTCTTCTCGTTCTCAGCCATTTGCCCTTGCCTTCGCCGCTTCGCGCTCGTTCACGACCGTGAGGATGCGCGCGATCTCGCGCTTCGCCAGCTTCAGGCGCGCCGAGTTCTCGAGCGCGCCGGTGACCGACTGGAAGCGCAGGTTGAACAACTCCTGCCGCCGTTCGGCGAGCCGGTGCTCCAGCTCGTCGTCGCTCAGGTCACGCAGTTCCGATGCCCTAGTCAAAGAGCTCAGCCTCTCTCTTGACCACCTTCGTCTTGACCGACAGCTTCTGTCCCGCCAGGCGGAGCGCTTCCTTCGCCAGCGGCTCGGGGACGCCCGCCAGCTCGAACATCACGCGCCCCGGCTTGACCACGGCCACCCAGCCCTCGGGCGAGCCCTTGCCGGACCCCATGCGGGTCTCGGCCGGCTTCTTCGTGTAGCTCTTGTCGGGGAAGACGTTGATCCAGACCTTGCCGCCGCGCTTGATCTTGCGCGTCATCGCGATGCGGGCGGCTTCGATCTGCCGGTTCGTGATCCAGCCGGCGTCGAGCGCCTTGAGCCCGAAGTCGCCGAACTGGACGGCCGTCTGGCCGGTCGAGGTGCCTCGCCGGTGGCCACGGTGGACCTTCCGGAACTTCGTCTTCTTCGGCATGAGCATCAGCTCTCACCGCCCTTCGTCTTGCGTGAGCCGCGCTTGGGCTGCTCCTGCGACGGGTCGCCCGACTGGTCGAGCTTCGTCGGGTCCTCGACCTGCTTCTTCGGCGTCGTCGTGTCGGGCGCCTCGGCGACCTCCTGCGGCGTCACCTCCACCTGCGGCTCGACCGGCGGCTGCTCGCGCGCCTCGGCCGACTTGGCCGTCTCGTCGGTGCGCGGCTTCTCGACGTTGTCCTGGCCGCGCGCCCGATCACGGCCACCCGGACGGGCGGACGCCGGACGTGCGCCCTGACCGGGGCCGGACGAGGGCCGTCCCCCGCCGGAACCGGCGCCGCGGCCGCGGCCGCGACCGGGACC
>DASQQF010000143.1:0-24482 GCA_035643535.1 Gaiellaceae bacterium | reverse complement strand
CGTCGCGCGCTCGTGGAGGAGCGTCGTCATCGCGACCTGCCAGCCGTTGCCCTCGTCGTCGAGCCGGTTCTCGACCGGCACCTCGACGTCGGAGAAGAAGATCTCGTTGAACTCCGCCTCGCCGGTGATCTGGCGGAGCGGTCGCACCTCGACGCCCGGCGAGTGCATGTCGACGAGCAGGTACGTGAGATTGCGGTAACGCGGCGCCTCGGGGTCGCTCTGGGTGACGAGGATGCACCAGTCGGCGATGTGCGCGAACGACGACCACACCTTCTGCCCCGAGACGACGTAGACGTCGCCGCGCCGCTCGGCGCGCGTGCGCGCGGCCGCGAGGTCGGAGCCCGCGTCGGGCTCGGAGAAGCCCTGGCACCAGATCTCGTCCGCGGCGAGCAGCGGCGGCAGGTAGCGCGCCTTCTGCTCCTCGGTGCCGTGGGCGATGATCGTCGGGCCCGCCATGCTGAGGCCGATCACGCCCATGTGGGGCGGCGCCTGCGCCGCGGCGAGCTCCTCGTAGAGGATCGCCTGGAAGCTGTAGGGCGCGCCTGCGCCGCCGTACTCCTGCGGCCACGTCAGTCCGGCGTAGCCGGCGTCGTTGAGCTTGCGGCTCCACCCGCGCATGAACGGGTCGTCGAAGCGCCGGGCACGTCCCGCTCCGCGCTGCTCGGGCGGCAGGTTGTCGGCGAGCCAGGCGCGGAGCTCGCCGCGGAACTCCGCCTCCTCCGGCGTGTCGCGAAGGTCCATGCTCCGAGATTACCCCGCGGCCGCGGCCGGCAGAAGCTCGTGCGCCGGCTCGGTGACGACGCGGCGCCGTTGCACCGGCAGCAGTGTCACCGCACCGAGGATCAGGGCGACGCCGAGCCACTGCGTCCAGCGAAGGCTCTGGTCGTAGGCGTAGATGCCGGCGAGCACGGCGACCGCCGGGTACGTGAGCTCGGCGAGGGAGGAGAGCACCGCCGGCGTGCGCTGCAGGCCGTAGTAGTAGAGCGTGAGCGCCAGGAGCCCGGTCACGAGCGCGAGGTAGAGGATGAGCACGCTGTCGTGGCCGTTCGCGTACGCGCTCGACCCCATGACGGGGAGCGCGATCGCGCTCGCGACCAGCCCGAAGAAGAAGCGGAGCGCGACGACGTGCTGAAAGGCGAGCTCGCGCGCGAGGAAGCGGCCGAGCACCGTCCCGAGCGCCCAGAGGACCGCCGCTCCGGTCGCCTCGGCGATCACGAGGGCGCCCTGAGCCGAGGGCTCGAGCGGATGCGCCTGGTTGACGAGCCAGAAGCCGGCGAGCGCGGGGAGGAAGAACCACGCGAAGCGCGGCCGCGGCCGCTCGCCGAGCAGGAGCGCCGCGCCGCCGACGGCGACGAAGGGCTGGATCTTCTGGATCACGACCGGCGTGATGTAGTCGGAATGACCGATCAGCGCGTCGGTGAAGAGGATGGTGGCGACGGCCGACGCGCCCGCGCCGACGACGACAGCCGCGAGCATGTAGCGCAGGCCCGCCCGGCGCACGGCGCGGAGGGCGGGGAGGAGGAGCGGCAGCGTGAGCGCCACGAGGATCACGTGCTCGCCGAAGACGATCGTCGTCGCGCTCGTCGACCCGCTCATCGTCTTGCGGATGATCGGGTCGCTTCCCCACATGGCGGCCGCGACCGCGACGAGGGCGACTCCCGGAGCGGCGGCGAGTCGGCGCATCGCGCTGAGCCTAGCGGGGAAGAGACTCCCCACGATGCCCCGGTTCGGCCCCAGCTATCGCAGCGGCCTCGGCGCCTCGACACGAGAGAACGCCGGCGCGTTCGCCTTCTCGATCATGATCACGTCCTCGTTCGGCGCCGTGTCTGCGCTGGGGGCGAAGCCGCACGTCTGGGAGATGTTCCTCTTCGCCGCCGGCGCGGTCGCAGGTTTCGTGCTCGTCGCAGGTCTCGGCCGGCTGCTCGACGACCCCGAGGCGGAGGCGGAGCGGACGAGCGTCGTGCTCCTCGCGTCGGTCATCAGCTTCCTGTCGGTGCTCGGGGCTGTCGGCGCGTCGGCGTTGGTCGCCTGGCTGCTGTCCGGCGGGGCGGCCTGGGCGCTCGGCGGCTTCGCGGCAGTCGCGGCGTTCCTGCTCTTGAACGGGCTCGAGTACGCGTTCGCGGAGCTCGAGGAGGACCGACCGACCGGCGACTAGCGCGTCTCGAAGGCGAGCAGCTCGTCGACCGTCTCGCGCCGGCGGATCAGGCGCGCCTCGCCGCCGCCGACGAGGACGACCGCCGGCCGTGGGACGCCGTTGTACGCCGAGCCGAGCGCGAGCGTGTACGCACCTGTCGCGGGCACCGCGAGCAGGTCACCGCGCCGCGGCTCCGGCAGCTCCGCCGCCTCGATCAGGACGTCGCCCGACTCGCAGTGCTTCCCGGCGACGCGGTAGGCGCCGGCGGCGGGCTCGGCGGTGCGGTTCGCGAGCAGTGCCTCGTAGCGGGCGCCGTACAGCTGCGGGCGCGGGTTGTCCGACATGCCGCCGTCGACCGCGACGTACGCGAAGCCGCCGCTCTCCTTGACCGTCCCGACCCGGTAGAGCGTGATGCCGGCCCGGCCGACGAGTGAGCGCCCGGGCTCGAGGATCGGCCGCACGCCCCGCGGGACGAGCTGCAGGAGGGCCTTCACGAACTCCGTCACCGGCGGCACGTGCTCGTCGCGGTTGTGGCGGACGCCGAGCCCCCCGCCGAGGTCGAGCACCCGCGGCGTCCAGCCGAGCTCTTCGAGGAAGGCGCGCAGGCGCTCGACGGCGACGACGCTCTCGTCGACGCGGCTGAGTTGCGAGCCGACGTGGACGTGGAGGCCCTCCACTTCGAGCCCGAGGCCGCGCGCCCGCTCGATCTCGGCTCGTGCCGCCTCCGGTGCGAGCCCGAACTTCGACTGCGCGTGCGCGGTTCGGATCGAGCTGTGCGTCGCCGCCTCGACGCCCGGCGTGAGCCGCACGAGCACCCGCCGGACGCCCGCGGCCGCGGCGCGCTCCGCCTCGCCGGGAGCGTCGAGGACGACGAGCGCTTCCGCCTCGGCCGCGGCGCGGAGCTCGTCGTCGGACTTGTTGTTGCCGTGGAACACGATCCGGTCGCCGCCGAGACCGGCCGCGCGCGCGAACGCCAGCTCGCCGAGCGTCGAGACGTCGGCGCCGACTCCGTCCGCGGCGAGCAGCCGGAGCAGCGCGACGTTCGCGAACGCCTTCGTACCGTAGACGAGCAGCGCTTCCGGCGCGGCCGTCCGGTAGGCGGCGACCTGCGCCCGGATCGTCTCCTCGCAGTAGACGAGGAGCGGCGTCCCGTGCTCCTCCGCCAGACCGCCGGCGGGGATGCCCCCGATTGACAGCTCGCCGCCGTCGACCCTCGCGCTCGCGGGAAGGAGGTCCAGCACGAGGCGAGTCTGCCTGCCGTGCCGTCGGCTTGCCGACGGCCAGCCGACGGCACGTTACGAAAGCGTGTCGGTGTCGCGGCGATGTTCAACCGCCGCCGTGGTGAGCATCACGAGGATGTGGGCCGGATCGTTCTCGCGATCGCCGCCGCCTGGGCGGCGGTGACGAGTGGGCTGCTGCCGCCGCAGCGGCTCCCCGCGCGGCTGCCGTCGCGGACGGTGAACGTCCCCATCCTCATGTACCACCGTGTCGGCAAGCTGCCGAAGGTCGCGGGGTTGTACGGCGCCGGCCTGACGGTGCGGCCCCGCGCGTTCGCGGCGCAGATGGACTGGCTGCACGCGCACGGCTTCCACGCGATCAGCATGCGGCAGCTCTTCGACGGCCTCGAGTGGGGGGCTCCGCTGCCGCCGCGGCCGGTGGCGATCACGTTCGACGACGGCTACCGGGACGTGCTCTGGAACGCGGAGCCCGTCCTGCACCGGCTCCACATGCCGGCTACCGCGTTCATCATCACCGACCGCGTGAGCGGCTCCGACTCGAGCTTCCTCACCTGGCGCGAGCTCCGCGACCTCGAGCGCGACGGGTTCACGATCGGCTCGCACACCGTCCACCACGTCGACCTCGCCCAGCTGTCGCCGTCGCAGGCCTGGCTCGAGCTCTCGCAGTCGAGGCGCACGCTCCAGCGGCGGCTCGGCGTCTCCGTCCCGTGGTTCGCCTACCCGGCCGGCGAGTACGACCCGCAGGTGCTCGGCTTCGTGCGGCGCGCCGGCTACCTGCTCGCGGTGACGACCCACGCCGGATTCGCGCAGTCGGCCCGCCAGCCGTTCCGGCTCCACCGGGACGAGATCATCCGCGGCGAGGGCGTTGCGGGTCTGGCCGCGCTGCTACAGTCCGCCGCGTGACGCAGCTTCTTACGTAGGGCAGGGAGGCACGCGCGGCGATGCCGCGCCGGCTCCCCACGGCCTCTCCTCGGAGAGGCTTTTTCGTTCCAGGGGACGTTTCGATGACACCGAGATACGAGCCGCACGAGATCGAGGCGAGGTGGCAGCGCGTCTGGGAGGACGAGCGGGCGTTCTACGTCCCGAACCCGGGGCCGGACGAGCCGCCGGCCGCGAACCACTGGTACCAGCTCGAGATGCTCCCGTACCCGTCGGGGCCGAGTCTTCACATCGGCCACGTCCTCAACTACACGATGGGCGACGTCCAGACGCACGTGCGCCGCCGGAGCGGCTGGCACGTTCTGCGTCCGATGGGCTGGGACGCCTTCGGCCTGCCGGCCGAGAACGCGGCGATCCGCGAGGGCGGCCATCCGCGCGAGATCATCGAGCGGAACATCGAACGCATCCGTGCGCAGATGAAGCGCCTCGGCTGGGCGATCGACTGGGATCGCGAGGTCTCGGCACACCAGCCGACCTTCTACCGCTGGACGCAGTGGCTGTTCCTCAAGTTCTGGCGGGAAGGGCTCGCCTACCGCAAGGAGGCACCGGTGAACTGGTGCCCGAAGGACCAGACGGTCGTGGCGAACGAGTACGTCGTCGACGGGCGCTGCGAGCGCTGCGGGACGCCGGTCGAGCTGCGCCAGATGACGCAGTGGTTCTTCCGGACGACAGCGTACGCCGACGAGCTGCTCGAGTACCCGGGCGCCGACTGGCCGGAGCGGACGAAGACGATCCAGCGCAACTGGATCGGCCGCTCGGAGGGCGCAGAGATCCTGTTCCGGATCGAGGAGACGGGAGACGACGTCGCCGTCTTCACGACCCGTCCCGACACGCTGTTCGGGGCGACGTTCTTCGTCGTCGCGCCCGAGCACCCGTTCGTCGAGGCGCACGCGAGCGAGGACGCGAAGGAGTACGCGCGCCGCGCCGGCGCCCGTCCGGTCGAGGAGCGCGCGGCGGAGACCGAGAAGACCGGCGTCTTCACCGGGCTGCACGCAGTCAACCCGGTCAACGGCGAGCGGCTCCAGGTCTGGGTCGCCGACTACGTCCTGATGGACTACGGGACGGGCGCGATCATGGCCGTCCCCGCCCACGACGAGCGCGACGCCGAGTTCGCGGCGACCTTCGACCTGCCGGTACGCGCCGTGATCGACGAGGACGGCAAGCTCGTCGCCTCCGCAGAGTTCGACGGCCTGCCGGCGGCGGAGGGTGCGCGCGCGATCGTCGCGCGGCTCGAGGCGGCCGGGCGCGGCAAGGCGACCGTCTCGTACCGGCTCCGCGACTGGAGCTTCTCCCGCCAGCGCTACTGGGGCGCTCCGATTCCCGCGATCCACTGCGAGCGCTGCGGCGTCGTCCCGGTGCCGGAGGAGGATCTGCCCGTCCTGCTGCCCGAGGTGGAGGACTACGCGCCGAAGGGCAAGGCGCCGCTCGCCTCGAACGAGGAGTGGATGCGCGTCGATTGCCCACGGTGCGGCGGCCAGGCGCTGCGCGACGCCGACACGATGGACACGTTCGTCGACTCGTCCTGGTACTTCATGCGCTACGTCGACCCGCACAACGACGAGGCGCCGTTCGACCGCAGTGTCGTCGACTACTGGATGCCGGTCGACCAGTACATCGGCGGGATCGACCATTCGACGGGGCACCTGCTCTACTCGCGCTTCTTCGTGAAGGCGATGAACGACTGGGGGCTGGTGGGCTTCCGGGAGCCGTTCGCCCGTCTCTTCCACCAGGGCTGGGTGACGCTCGGCGGCTCGAAGATGTCGAAGACGCGTGGCAACGTCGAGGGGCCGGACGAGCTCGTCGCGCAGTACGGCGCCGACGCGGTGCGGCTCTACATCCTCTTCATGGGGCCGGCCGACCAGGACATGGAGTGGACGCCTGCCGGGGTCGAGGGCATCGTGCGCTTCCTGCGCCGGCTCTGGCGGGTCGTGCACGAGGTGGCCGAGCGGGCTCCCGCGGACGGTGCGCAGCAGGGGGCGCTGGCGCGGAAGGCGAACGAGACGATCGCGAAGGTGACCGACGACGTCCTGCGCCGCTTCCAGTTCCACACGCCGATCTCGGCGGTCATGGAGCTCGTGAACGAGCTCGGAGCTGCACCCGACGCGCCGGACGCACGCTTCGCGGCCGAGACGGCCGTCTCGCTGATCCAGCCGTACGGTCCGCACGTCGCGGAGGAGCTGTGGGGCGTGCTCGGGCACGAGCGGCTCTGGGAGCAACCCTGGCCCGAGGCGGACGAGTCTCAGCTCGTGCGCGAGACGTTCGAGCTCGTCGTCCAGGTGAACGGGAAGGTGCGCGACCGCTTCGAGGTCGATGCCGGCCTCAGCGAGGAGGAGCTCGTGGCGCGGGCGCGGGAGAGCGAGCGCGTGCGTGCCTACATCGACGGTGGCGAGCCGCGCAAGACGATCGTCGTCCCGCGCAAGCTCGTCAACTTCGTCGTCTAGGCGGCGGCGGGCCGGGAGCGGCCCCAGCTCGACCACAGCCAGGCGGCGAAGGCGAGCGCCGCGATGGCGAGAACGAGGAGGATCCACTCGACGGGCGCAGCCGCGCTCGTGCTGACGACCTGTCCACCGATCTTGGGCGGCAGCGGCGCGAGCGCATCAGGCGGTCGTGACGTCCGGATCGTCAGCTTGGGCTCTCCGGTCGCGAGCAGGAGCGCCGCGACGATCAGGGTGAGTGCGGCGATCGCGGTGAACGCTACGAGCACGGGCCGTCCGCGGCGGTTCCTCTCCCGGCCCGGCTGCTCCGGGACGATCCCTCGCTCTGCCGCCCAGGAGGCGGCGAACGAGCGCGGGTCGAGGTAGCTGCTTCCGAGGAACTCGTGGGCCGAGACGCCTTCGGCCTCGGCGTCGTTCAGATCGGAGGAGAGGTCCGCCGCCATCTCCTCGGCGAGCGGATGGGGGACGCCGAGGCGCCTCCACTCGCGACGGCATTGCTCGACGAACTCGCTCATGTGGCCACCTCGACCTCGACAGGAGCGAGCACCGCGTCGACGGCATCGCGGGCAGCTCGCCATTCCGACACCCCCAGCGCGAGCGCGAGCCTCCCCGCGTCGGACGGGCGGTAGTACTTCCGCGGCGGCCCTCCCTCGCTCGCAGCCCGGTACGTCTCGACCAGGCCGTCGCGCTCCAGGCGGCCGAGCAAGGGATAGATCGAGCCCTCGCCGACGATCGCGAGGCCGCGGTCGCGGAGCCGCCTGGTCATCTCGTACCCGTACGCGGGCCCCTCGGCCATCACCGCCAGCAGGCAGAGATCGAGCACTCCGCGGAGGAGCTGACTGCGTCTGCTCTCGCTTGCCATGCGCCACATGATAGTGGAACCACATCTTGTGTCGCAAGCTAGTGCGCCTCTACTCGGCGACGCGCCTGCACGAAGCCGCCACACACGCGTAACGCCTCCGTCGTCAGCATGGACAACATGGACGGGCACCTTCCCGCGCTCCCGCACCGACGCATCGCAGCGGGCGCCGTGCTGCTCGCGCTCGTCCTCGTCCTCGCGGTGCGCCACATGAGCGGCGGCGGGGGCGGCGGAGCGGGAACGACTGCGTTCGCGCCGGCGAAGGCAGCTCGGCCCCGGGCGCCGAGGCTCCTCGTCGTGGACGTCGCAGGCGCCGTCCGGCGGCCTGGGCTCTACCGGCTCCCGGCAGGCTCGCGGATCCAGAACGCGATCGCCGCCGCCGGCGGCTCGACGCGGAAGGCGCAGCTCGACCTCGTGAACCTCGCCGCCCCGGTCGCGGACGGGGAGCAGGTCCTCGTGCCGTCCTCCGGCTCTCCGGATGCGGCCGCCGCCGCTCCCGCCGCCGGAGCCTCGCCCGCGGCGCCGCTCGACCTGAACAGCGCGACGGCGGAGCAGCTCGATGCGCTTCCCGGGGTCGGGCCGGTGACGGCGCAGAAGATCATCGACTATCGCCAGACGCACGGCCCGTTCCGCAATGTCGACGAGCTGCAGGGCGTACCGGGGATCGGCCCGTCGAAGATGGCGCAGCTCGAGGGCCTCGTGCTCCCGTGACGCTCCGGCGCCCGCACGTTCTCGCAGCGGCGGTCTGCCTCGGTCTCGCCGCCGCGACCGTCGCGCGCGTCCCCACGACCACGGGGGCGCTACTCGCCGTCGTCTGCGGCGCCGCGACGCTGGCGGCTGCCGATGAGCGCTTCCGCCTCGCCGCCCTCGCCGCCGCGGTCACGCTCGCGGGCTGGGCCTGGGGCAGCGCGCGCCTCGGGGGTCTCGACCGCAGCGTCCTCTTGCCGCGGCTCGGCACCGTCGAGCACGCCCTCGTGGAGCTCCAGGAGGAGCCGCGCCGGGGGACGTTCGACCAGCGTGCGCGCGCAGTCGTCCTCCGCTGGGGCACCCTGCGACCGCGCGAGCAGGTGCTGCTCGAGCTCCCACTCGGCCGCTCGCCGCCGCGCGGCGCGCGGCTGGCCCTGCTCGGGGAGCTCCGTGCGCCGCCCGGGCCGTCGAACGGCTTCGACGAGGCGACCTGGCTGCGCCGGCAGGGAATCCACGCCGTCCTGCGCACATCGACCTGGCGCATCGTCGGCCTGCGCGGGGGCATCGGCGGCCTCGGCGACCGCGCCGAGCGCTGGCTCGCGGCGGACAGCGCCTCCGGACTGCAGGGCGAGCGGCGCTCGGTGATCGAGGCCATCGTGCTCGGCCGCTCGCCCGGGCTGAACCAGGCGCTCCTCGACGACTTCCGGGCCAGCGGCCTGTATCACTGCCTCGCCGTCGACGGCCTCAAGGTCGCCGCGGTCGGCGGTGGGGTCGCGACCCTCGTGCTGCTCGCCGGCCTCGGCAGCTATGCCGCGCAGGGTGCTGCGCTGCTCGCCGTCGCGTCGTATGCACTCGCGGTGGGGCTCCACCCGTCCGTGATCCGCGCCGCCGTAGCGGCCGGGCTCGGCTCGTTCGCCTGGCTCGCAGCGAGGCAGCGCGACCGCTGGCACGCGCTCCTCCTCGGCGCCGCGCTCCTGCTCGCCTGGAACCCGTACAACCTCCTCGACGCCGGCTTCGAGCTCTCCTTTGCCGCTGTCGCGGCCATCTTCGTCGTCACGCCGCGGGTCGTGCGGGCGCTCGAGGGCTACCCGGTGCCGCGGACGCTCGCCCAGTTGATCGGCGTCAACATCGCGTGCGGCCTCGCGTCGGCGCCGGTGACGTGGTTCCAGTTCGGCCAGATCTCGCTCGTCACGGTTCCCGCGAACGTCGTCGGCGTGCCGATCGTCGTCGAGGTGCTGTCGCTCGCGCTGATCACGGCGCTCGTCGCGCCGGTCGCGCCGTCCGTTGCGGCCGCCCTCGGCGAGGTCAACGGCTGGGGCGCATGGCTGGTCGCGCTGTGCGCGCGTGTCTTCGGCGGCCTCCCCGGCGCCCAGATCACGTCACCCCCAGCGGCCGCCGGGCTCGGCGCATGCGCCCTCGGCATCGCCGCCTATGCTTGGCTCCGTGGCGGCCGCTCGCGAGCTGAAGCCGGTCTACCTGCTGACCGGGAGCGACCGGCCGAAGGTGGCCCTGGCACTGCAGCGGCTGCGGGCGCGGATCGGTGAGGATGCGAGCGAGCAGTTGCACGCGCCGGAGGCGTCGGGGGCGGAGGCGGTCGCCGCCTGCAACGCGCGCGGGCTCTTCGGCGGCGAGGCGAGGCTCGTGGTCGTCGACGGTGTCAACGCCTGGAAGGCCGCGGACGTGCAGGAGGTCGAGGCGTATCTCGCGGCTCCCGCCCCCGGGACGGTGCTCGCGCTCACCGGCGACGAGGTGAAGAGAGACTCGGCGCTCGCGAAGGCGGTGAAGAAGGCCGGCGACGTCCTCGCCTACGACGTGCAGCGCAAGCAGCTGCCGGAGTGGGTGGCCGACCAGTTCGCGCGCCTGGGCGCGACGGCCGACCGCGAAGCCTGCCGCGCGCTCGTCGAGACGGTCGGCGACGATCTCGACGAGCTCGCCTCCGAGATCCAGAAGCTCGCAACCTGGGCGGGCGGCGAGCCGGTGACCCGCGCCGCGGTCGAGCAGCTCGCCGTGGGACGGGCCGAAACGCCGATCTTCGCGCTCACCGATGCATGGGGGAGCCGCGACGTGGGTGCGACCCTTCGCGCAGCCGAGTCGCTGCTCGAGCGGACGCACCGGCCGCGCTCCGGCGAGCTGGTCAGGATCGTCGCGTCGCTCGTCTCCCATGTGGGCCGCGTGCGGCGGCTGGCGCGCCTCGTGGACGAGGGCGTGCACCCACGTGAAGCGGCAGGACGGCTGAAGATGCATCCGTTCGTGGCCGAGAAGGCGGCACGCCAGGCGGGGAACTTCTCCACCGAGGAGCTCGCGCAGGCGACGGTGCGGCTCGCGGAGCTCGACGCAGGCACGAAGGGCGGCTCGCGGCTCCCTGTCGAGCTCCAGCTCGAGCGGACCCTCGTCGAGATCGTCCGGGGGCGCGAGCGGACCGTATAGCCGCGCGCTAAGCCTCGGGCTCGCCGGCCGCGATCTTCGCGGCCTGCGACTTGCGGCGGGCGACCGTGTTCCGGTGGAGCGCCCCGTGCGCGGCCGCCTTGTCGAGCCAGCTCGCGAGCTCCTTGAGCCGCGCCTCGGTCTCGGACGCGTCTCCCGCCTCGACCGCGTCGCGGAGTCGCCGCAGCAGCGTCTTCGCGGTCGAGCGCCAGCGGAGGTTCTCCTGCCGCTGCCGGGCCGCCTGACGGACGCGCTTCTCCTGCTGCTTGATGTTCGGCATCTCGAAGAAAGGCCCGCACTGCGCGGGCGGCGCGATGGTAGCACCTGCCCTCCCTATGCTGGTCGCGTGAGGGACCCCGACCGGGAGCGGGAGGAGCGCCGCCGCGAGCGCGACCGGCGGCGGCGCGAGCTGGGGAAGCCCGTGTACTCCGAGAGCGAGGCGACGCTCGACAGCTGGCCGATCTCGCAGGATCCGGCCGAGCAGCCGACGGCGATCATTCGCGCCCGACGCTGGGAAAGCGGCGAGCTGATGGAGCTCGAGGCGCGCGCGATCGACGAGGAGGCGCAGGCGACCCAGGTCGTCGCGCCGGCCGCGGCGCCTGCCGCCGCGGGCGAGCCGGAAGCACGCCGCGCCAGCCTCGTCCGTTCCGGCGTGGTCTTCTCCGTCGCCACGGGGCTCTCACGCATCCTGGGGCTCGTGCGGGAGATCGTGGCGGCCGCGCTCTTCGGCATCAGCGGCCCGATCAACGCGTTCGAGATCGCCTTTCTCATTCCGAACACCGTGCGGGCGCTCGTCGCCGACTCTGCCCTCTCCGCCGCCTTCGTCCCCGTCTTCAGCGACCTGCTCGTCAAGGGCGAGCGGAAGCGTGCCTGGCGTGTCGCGTCGTCGCTCTTCTGGCTGATGCTGCTCGGCCTCGGCGGCCTGACGGCGCTGTTCATCCTGATCGCACCGTGGGTGATGGAGGCATTCGGCTACGGGCCGCACGACCAGTACGGTGTCCTGGCCGGAGGGCTGGCGCGCCTCCTCTTCCCGCTCGTGCTCGTGCTCGGTCTGAGCGGGATCGTCGTCGGGATCCTCAACAGCTACGACCACTTCTCGGTCCCGGCGCTGAGCCCGGTGGCGTGGAACCTCGTGATCCTGCTCGGGCTCGGCCTCGGCGTGCCTCACGCCGACGCGAAGTCGACGAGGCTCTACATCTACGCAGGCGCGATTCTCGTCGCGACGATCGTCCAGTTCCTCCTGCCCTTGCCCTGGCTGCGCGGCCGTGACGACCGGCTGCGGCTCGTGATCGACCTCCGCGACCCCGCGGTGAAACGAACGTTCGCGCTGATGCTGCCGGTGACGATCGGCCTGGGACTGATCAACATCAACGCGGCCGTCGACCAGCTCTTCGCGACGCACTTCCTGAATCCCCACCTCGCGCCCGCGGCGATCGTGCGGGCGTTCCGGCTCTACATGGTCCCGCAGGGAGTGTTCTCGGTCGCGGTCGCGACCGTGCTGTTCCCCTCGCTCTCGCGGGCGGTTTCGCGGGCGGACTGGACCGGCTTCCGCGGGACGGTGGCCGCGGGGCTGCGCCTGATCTCGTTCCTGCTGGTGCCGGCGAGCGCCGCGGCCGCGGTGCTGTCGGTGCCGCTCGTGCGGTTGCTCTACCAGCACGGCGCATTCAGTGCTGCGAACACGCCGGTCGTGGCGCACTGCCTCGCCGCGTTCGCGCTCGGGCTCACGTTCAACGGAACGATGCTGATGCTCAACCGCGCGTTCTTCTCGCTCCAGTCGCCGTGGATCCCGAGCTGCGTCGCGATGGGGAACCTCGGCGTGAACGCCGCCCTTGACGCTGCCTTCTACCGATTCGGCATCTGGGGCATCCCGCTCTCGACCTCGGTCGTGAACATCGCCGCGACGTGGGCGCTCCTCGTCCTGCTGCGGCGGCGGGTCGGATCGGTCGAGTTCGCGCGGACGGCGCGGAGCTTCGTGCTCGTCGCCGTCTCCTCCGCCGTCCTCGCCGCGGTCGCCTGGTGGGGGTGGCATCTCGTCGATGTCGCAGTCGGCCGCTCGCTGGCCGCGCAGATCGCGTCGGTCGGTGTCGGGCTCGGAGCGGGCATCGCCGCCTTCGTCGGCTCGGCGCGGCTGCTCGGCATCGGCGAGCTCGAGACGCTGCTGCGGCTCCGCCGGGCGCGCGCGTAGCGGCGATAATCGCGCCATGGACACCGTGAACCTCTTCACCGTCGAGACGGAGGCCGGCCCGCAGGAGGGCGATCCTCCGGGCTACCTCTGCAGCGCCGTCCGGCTGGGGCCGAAGCTCGGGGCGAGCCGGCTCGGCATGAGCGTCTACGGCCTCCCGCCGGGCGAGGCGATCTGCCCGTACCACTTCGAATGGACGGACGAGGAGTGGCTGCTCGCGATCGCCGGCCGACCGACGCTTCGGACGCCCGAGGGCGAGAGCGTGCTCGAGCCGGGCGACGTCGTGTGCTTCCCCGTCGGACCGGCAGGCGCGCACCATGTGCGGAACGAGACCGACGAGCCCGTCCGGGTGGCGATCCTCTCGACGAAGAGCCCACTGGGGCTCGCGGAGTACCCGGACAGCGACAAGGTGGGGATCTGGGTCGAGGACACCCACTACATGCTGCGGCGTTCGGGGCAGCTCGACTACTGGGACGGCGAGCGCTGATCGAGTTCCGGCCGCTTCACGACGCGGATCTCGAGCGCGTGCAGGGGTGGTTGGAGCGGGAGCACGTGCGGCGCTGGTGGCGCGACCCGGTCGAGGTCGCTCTCGAGAAACGGCGGGAGCACATGCGCGACCACCGGACCGAGCAGTACGTGATCGTCGTCGACGGCCGCGACGTGGGGATGATCCAGACGTATCTCGTCGTCGACTACCCGGAGTGGGAGGCGATGGTCGAGCAGGGGGCGGGCGTCGCCGGGGTGGACCTGCTGCTCGGCGAGGAGGACGTCATCGGCCGCGGTCTCGGCCCGGAGGTGCTGCAGACGTTCGCGCGCGACGTCGTCTTCGCGCGTCGTGCGGCGACCGCCGTCGCGGCGACGGTGGAGGAGGAGAACCGGCGCTCCTGGCGGGCATTCGAAAAGGCGGGGTTTCGCTACGTGCGCGACGTCGAGGAGGACGGCCGACCGCACCGGCTGATGCGGCTCGAGCGTTGAGAGTCGGCTCCGCCCCTTCTGTCGACACCTATCCCCGTCCGTCGTGACGGATCCGGCGCAAAGCTCCGACTCCGGCATCACCGGTTCGACGCTAGCGTCTTCGCCGAGGGCGGAGGGAACAGCGACCCCGCCCTTGGGTGGGGAGCGCGACTCGCGCCCGACGACTCGGCCGCCGCCGGACGGCCGGAGACGAGGTCGCGCCCCAGTACCATCGCCCGCGGGATGGACCAGAGCCGCATCCGCAACTTCTCGATCATCGCGCACATCGACCACGGCAAGTCGACGCTCGCCGACCGCATCCTCGAGCTCACCGACGCCGTCTCCGCGCGCGAGATGCGCGAGCAGCTCCTCGACTCGATGGAGCTCGAGCGCGAACGCGGCATCACGATCAAGGCGCAGGCCGTGCGCGTCGCGTGGAAGGGCCACGAGCTCAACCTGATCGACACGCCGGGGCACGTCGACTTCACGTACGAGGTCTCGCGGTCGCTCCAGGCGTGCGAGGGAGCGCTGCTCGTCGTCGATGCCGCGCAGGGGATCGAGGCGCAGACGCTCGCCAACGCATATCTCGCGATCGATAGCGGCCTCGAGATCGTGCCCGTCGCGAACAAGATCGACCTGCCGCAGGCCGATCCGGTCGGCACCGCGGTCGAGGTCGCCGACCTGCTCGGGGAGGACCCGACACGTGTGCTCCGCATCTCCGCCAAGACCGGCGCCGGCGTCGCGGACGTCCTCGATGCGATCGTCGAGCGCATGCCGGCTCCGGAGGGCGACGCCGCCGCACCCGCACGTGCGCTCGTCTTCGACTCCTCCTACGACCAGTACCGTGGCGTCGTCGCCTTCGTCCGCGTCTTCGACGGCTCGTTCTCCACCCGGGAGGAGCTGCGGACGATGGCCACCGGCACGCGCTTCGACGCCGAAGAGCTCGGCTTCTTCTCCCCGACCATGACCCCCGTCGACTCGCTGGGGGCCGGCGAGGTGGGCTACGTCGTCACCGGGCTCAAGGACGTCTCGCGCCTTCGCGTCGGTGACACGCTCACCTCCGTCGCGCGTCCCGCGTCGGAGCCGCTCCCCGGCTACAAGGACGTGAAGCCGATGGTCTTCGCGGGTCTCTTCCCGACCGACTCCGACGACTACCCGGAGCTGCGCGACGCGCTCGAGAGGCTCAAGCTCAACGACGCGGCGCTCGTCTACGAGCCGGAGACCTCTCAGGCCCTCGGCTTCGGCTTCCGCTGCGGCTTCCTCGGGCTGCTCCACATGGAGATCGTCCGAGAGCGGCTCGAGCGCGAGTTCGACCTCGACCTGCTCGTGACCGCGCCGAACGTCGCCTACCGCGTGAAGGAGAAGAACGCCGACTGGCTGGAGGTGCACAACCCCGCCGAGTTCCCGCGCGAGGTCGAGGAGGTCGAGGAGCCGTACGTCAAAGCCTCGATCATCGTTCCCAAGGAGCACGTAGGGCCGGTCATGGAGCTCAACAACGAGCGGCGCGGTACGTTCGGCCAGCTCGAGTACCTCTCGCCGGAACGCGTCCACCTCACGTATGAGCTGCCCCTCGCAGAGATCGTCCTCGACTATTACGACCAGCTCAAGTCCCGAACGCGCGGCTACGCATCCTTCGACTACGACGTCGCCGGCTTCAAGCCCGGCGAGCTCGTCCGGGTCGACGTCCTCGTCGCGCAGGAGCCGGTCGACGCCCTCTCGCTCATCGTGCACCGCGACTTCGCGTACGACCGCGGCCGGCTCCTCGTCGACCGGCTGCGGGAAGAGATCCCACGCCAGATGTTCGACGTCCCCATCCAGGCCGCGATCGGCTCGCGCGTCATTGCGCGCGAGACCGTGAAGGCGAAGCGGAAGGACGTTCTCGCCAAGTGCTACGGCGGCGACATCACCCGCAAGCGAAAGCTGCTCGAGAAGCAGAAGGCCGGCAAGAAGCGCATGAAGCAGGTCGGCGCCGTCGAGGTGCCGCAGGAGGCCTTCCTCGCCGTCCTCAACATCGGCCAGGGCGGCGACGGGAGACGGTCGTGAGCGGCGCCCGCCACCTCTACGTCCATCTGCCGTTCTGCGCCCACCGCTGCGGCTACTGCGACTTCGTCACCGCCGTCGGGCGGCGCGACCGGCACGCGGCGTACGTCACCGCGCTCCTCCACGAGCTCGATCTCGAGCGGAGCACCCTCGCCGCCGAGCTGGACACCGTCTTCCTCGGCGGCGGCACCCCGACGTTCACGGAGCCCGCCGAGCTCGAGCGGCTGCTCGCGGCGCTACCGCCCGCCGCGGAGGTCACGGTCGAGGCGAACCCCGAGACGGTGACGCCCGAGGTGGCGCGCCTGCTGCGGCGAAGCCGCGTCACGCGCGTCTCGGTCGGCGCCCAGACGTTCCGGCCCGAGCTCCTGCGCGTCCTCGAGCGTGTTGCCGGACCGGACGACGTCCGACGTGCCGTTCATCATCTGCGTGATGTCGGAATTGACAACATTTCGCTCGATCTCGTCTACGGGATCCCGGGCCAGAGCGCCTCCGACCTCGAGGCCGACCTCGGTGACGCGCTCGCGCTCGAGCCGGAGCACCTCTCCTGCTACGAGCTCGAGGCGAAGCCGGGGACGCGCTTCACCCACGCCTGGGAAGCAGAGCTCGTCCGTCAGTCGGACGCGATGGAGGACTACTTCGAACGCGTCGTCGCCTGCCTGACCGGTGCCGGCTACCGCTGGTACGAGACGGCCAACTTCTGCCGGGTCGACGGGTCGGGAAGCGACCTGCGGGCCCGGCACAACCTGGCCTACTGGCTCGGCCGCGATTACCTCGGGCTCGGGATCGGCGCGGTCAGCACAATCGAGAAGCGGCGCTGGCGGAACACACCGCGGCTCGGGCGCTACCTGGAGGCGCTCGCCGCGGGGCGCGCGCCGGAGCGTGCAGTGGAGCCGCTCGACGAGGTCGTCCGGGCCCGCGAGCGGGTCATGCTCGGCCTCCGGCTCGATGAGCCGCTCCGACTGGCCGGCCTGGAGGCGGTGGTCGACGCCGACGGCCTCGCGCGGGCAGGCGATCTCGGCCTGGCGACCTCCGTTGCGGGCAGGGTGAGGCTCACGCCGCGCGGGCGCTTCCTCGGTGACGCGGTGACCGCCGAGATCGTCGGCTAGACGACAGCGGGGCGACGGCCGCGGCGGCGGCTAAAATCTCCTGCAAATGCAGGAAACGGCGCAGCTGACGGAGCGCCAGCGGGAGATCCTCCGGCGCGTCGTCGAGGAATACGTAGGGAGCGGCCAGCCGGTCGGGTCGAAGACCCTCGTCGAGCGGTCCGACCTCCGCGTGTCCGCGTCGACCGTGCGGGCGGAGCTCGCCGAGCTCGAGAACCTCGGCCTCCTGACGCACCCGCACACGTCCGCCGGGCGCGTTCCGACCGAGCACGGCTACCGCTACTACGCGGACGAGCTGCTCGGCCGGCTCGCGCCGCAGCCGACGCCGTTCCCGCTCGATCTCGCGAGCACGAGCACCGAGGTCGAGGCGGCGCTCCAGGCGACGACCGAGATGCTCTCGCAGGTGACGAGGCTGCTCGCGCTCGTCTCGGCGCCACCGCTCGAGGCGACGCACGTTCGCCACGTCGAGGTTCTGCTGCTGCAGCCGCAGCTCGTGATGGTGGTCGTGATCACGTCGGCCGGCGGGGTCACGAAGCGGCTGTTCCACTTCGACGAGCCGGTCGACCCGGGGCTCGCGCAGTGGGCGGGCGACTACCTGAACGACGCGGTGTCCGGCCTCCAGCTCGGCACCGGACTGCTGCGGCGGCGCTTCGAGGACGAGGGCATCTCACCGCGCGAGCGCGCGTTCCTCGACGCCCTGCGGCCCGCGTTCACGGAGCTGGTGTCGGCGGAGCAGCGGCTGTACGTCGGCGGCGCCGCCGACCTGCTCGGTGACGTGCGCGCAGAGGAGCTCGACGCGTACCGCAGCCTCTTCGAGCTCGTCGAGCGGCGCAACGACCTTCTCGACGTGCTGGGCCGGCCGAGCTCGTCGCAGCGCCCGTTCGTCCGCCTCGGCCACGAGCTCGAGCATCCCGCGCTCCACGAGATCGCGCTCGTCGGCGCCTGCTACGGCCTCGTGCACCGCGCGCTCGGCGCGGTGAGCCTCGTCGGCCCGGTGCGGATGGACTACGAGAAGGCGCTCGGCGCCGTCCGGTCGGCCGCCCTCGAGCTGTCGCGCTTCGTCGAGTCGATCTACGACGAGGCCTGAGCGTCCCGGCGCAGGCCGGAGCGACGGACGCCGACGCTACATTCCGAACCATGGCGACGACAGACCGCGACTACTACGAGCTCCTCGGCGTCGGGCGCGGCGCGAGCGACGCCGAGATCAAGAAGGCGTTCCGCCGCCTGGCGCGCGAGCTCTACGACCGCTACGGCCACGCCGGGCTTCGCAGCGGCGGCTTCCAGCCCGGACACGTCGACTTCGGCAACCTCGCCGACCTCTTCTCGGCGTTCTTCGGCGACGACGTCCTCTTCGGCGGCCGGCGGCAGGGCCGGGCCCGCGGCGCCGACCTCGCCGCGACGGTCGAGATCGACCTGCTCGAAGCGGCGCACGGCGCGACGCGCGACGTCCCGTACGAGGTCGCGGTCGCCTGCCCCCACTGCGGGGGCGACGGCGCTGAGCCGGGCACCGCGATCGCCGCGTGCGACACCTGCAACGGAAGCGGGCGCCTGCAACAGGTCACACGCAGCGTCTTCGGCGAGTTCGTCCGCACGCAGACCTGCCCCACGTGCGGAGGCTCCGGCCGCCGAATCGAGCAGCCGTGCCGCGAGTGCCGTGGTGCCGGGCGGGTCGTCGAAGAGCGGACGCTCTCGGTCGAGATCCCGCCGGGCATCCACGACGGCCAGCGCATCCGGCTCAGCGGCGAAGGCCACGCCGGCATGCTCGGCGGTGAGGCCGGCGACGTCTACGTCCTCGTGCGCGTCAGGCACGACGAGCGGTTCGTCCGGGAGGGGGACGACGTCTTCACGACGGTCGAGCTGACGATGACGCAGGCCGCGCTCGGAGCGACGGTCACCGTTCCGACGCTCGACGGCGACGAGGAGCTGGAGCTGTCGCCGGGGACGCAACCCGGGGAGGTCGTCGTGCTGCGGGGCCGTGGCATGCCCGTCCTCCGCGGCTTCCGCCGCGGCGACCAGCGGGTGCTCGTCAACGTGCTCGTGCCGCGCCGGCTGACGGAGGAGCAGCAGCGGCTGCTGCGGGACTTCGAGGAGCGCACCGACGAGCGGACGTACGTCCGGGAGGACGGCGGCCTGTTCGACCGGCTGAAGAGCGCCTTCCGCTGAAGCGCTACGTCGTCGTCGGCGGCGAGGCCGAGCTCGCGCTGCTCCTCCACATCTTCCCGGAGGGGGTCGAGGAGCTCGACGGTGCGTATGCCGTCTACGCCGACGAGCCGCCGACCGGCTTCGACGTGCTCGACGCGGAGGACGTCGCCGAAGGATGGGAGGACGCCTGGCGGGTTTTCCATCACGGCATCCGCGTCGACCGCCTCTGGGTCGGGCCCCCCTGGGAGCGGCCGCCTGCGGATGCCCTCGCGGTCGTGATCGATCCCGGCCGCGCATTCGGCACGGGCGCCCATCCGACGACGCGGCTCGCCCTCGAGTGGCTCCAGGCGCTCGAGCCGGGCCCGCTGCTCGACGTCGGCTGCGGCTCCGGGGTGCTCTCGATCGCGGCGGCGAGGCTCGGCTTCGCGCCCGTGACGGCCGTCGACGCCGACCCGGCCGCGGTCGAGACCGCGCGCGAGAACGCCGTGCGCAACGGCAGCCCGCTCGATGCCCGGGTGCTCGACGCTCTCGCGGCGCCGCCGCCGCCCGCGGAGGTCGCGGTCGCGAACATCGCCCTCGACGTCGTCGAGCGCCTGCTGCCGCGGCTGGACGCCCGGTCGGCGATCGTCTCCGGCTATCTGGAGGGCGACGAGCCAAGGGCCGCCGGTTGGCGCACTGTCGGCCGCCGCACGCTCGACGGCTGGGCGGCCGACCTGCTCGCACGGGCGTGACTACTCCGGCAGCGCGCCCGGAGGGCCGAGCAGCTCGATCCCGACGCACTACGAGCTGACCGACGCCGGCCGGGAGACGCTCCGGACGTGGCTCGCGCAGCCGTCGTCGCTCCCGCGCGTCCAGCACGAGGCGGTCGTCCGCGTGCTCGCCGCACGAGGAGGGCTCGGCGCGCTCCTCCTCGACGCGCACGAGCGCTGGCTCGACGAGGTCGAGCGCGAGCTCCGCGAGAGCCAGCCCATTACCATCCGCGCTCGTGGCGAGCTTCTCCGTCCGCTTCCTCGGCTGCAAGGTCTCCCACGTCGACGTCCACGAGGTGCGCGAGCGGCTGCTCGCGGACGGCCACGACGAGCGGGACGGCGGGGCCGACGTCGCCGTCGTCAACACGTGCTGCGTGACCCACGAGGCGGTCGCGAAGTCACGCAAGGAGGCGGCTCGCGCGGCGCGCACGCACCGCCGGGTCTACGTCACCGGCTGTGGTGCGAACCTCGCCGCCGACGCGTTCGCGGGGCTGCCCGGGAACGTCCGCGTCGTCGCACGCCGCAGCGAGGAGACGCCCGACTGGGTGGCGGGCGACGTCGGTGCAATCGGCTGCGTCCGGGCCGACACGCGGCTCGACCGCGTCCGCGCCTTCGTCAAGGTGCAGGACGGCTGCTCGTTCTCGTGCAACTTCTGCGTCATCCCGCTCGTGCGGGGCTCCTCGCGCAGTCGCAGGGCGGCCGCCGTCCTCGCCGAGGTGCGCCGCCGCGTCGAGCAGGGGCACCGCGAGGTCGTGCTGACGGGCATCAACCTCGGCTGCTACCGGGATCGCGGTGCCGGCTACGACCTGCCGCGGCTCGTGCGCGAGGCGGGCGCGACGCCGGGACTCGAGCGGCTCCGGCTCTCCTCGATCGAGATCAACCACGTATCCGAGGCGCTCGTCGCCGCGCTCCGCGAGACGCCGACCGCGGGCCGCCACCTGCACGTGCCGCTCCAGTCGGGCGACGACGCGGTCCTGCGCGCGATGGGCCGCCGCTACTCGGTCGCCACCTACCTTCGCCGGCTCGCCCCGCTCCGCGGCGACTTCAACCTCACGAGCGACGTGATCGTCGGCTTCCCGGCCGAGGACGAGGGCGCATTCGAGAACACGCTGCGTACCGTGCGCGAGGCGGGACTGACGAAGGTGCACGTCTTCCCGTACTCGCCGCGGCCGGGCACCGTCACCGCCGGCGAGGACGTCGTGCCGCCGCCCGCGAAGAAGGAGCGAAGCGCGCGGCTGCGCGCCGTCTCGCACGAGGCGTGCCTCGAGCACTGGCGGACGAAGGTCGGACGGGACGACGCCGTTCTCGTCGACCGCCCCGGTCGCGGCTACGGCGACGACTATTCGCCGTGGCTCCTCGATCCCGTGGCGCCGGTCGGCGAGCTCGCGCGCGTTCGCGGCGCCGCGGTCGGCGACGAGGGCGTGATCGCCGCATGACCGACGACTGCCTCTTCTGTCAGCTCTACCGGCAGGGAGAGCACGTCGCGGCCGCCGACGGTCTCGTCGCGATCCGCGACATCAACCCGCAGGCGGTGGCACATCTCCTCGTCATCCCGGAGCGGCACGTCGACTCGTTCCACGACATCGGGGAGTTCCCCGCCGACGAGGCGAAGCGGATGCTCGAGTTCGTCGCCGACGTCGCGGCACGGGAAGGGCTGACCGATTACCGTGTCGTCGTCAACGCCGGCCCGGGTGCCGGACAGACGATCTTCCACCTGCACTGGCACATCCTGAGCGGCGGCCTCACCGGGAGGATGGCGTGACGCTGATCGACGAGATCCAGGACGAGCTGAAGGATGCGATGCGCGCGCGCGACGCCGAGCGCCGCGACACGCTGCGCCTGATCCTCAACGCGCTCAAGGGGTCGGAGAAGGAGCTGCAACGGCCGCTCACCGAGGAGGAGGAGCTGCAGGTGCTCCAGCGCGAGCGCAAGCGGCGCGTGGAGGCGGCCGAGGCATTCCGAGCGGGCGGTCGCGAGGAGCAGGCGGCCTCCGAGGAGCGGGAGCTCGAGATCCTCGAGGAGTTCATGCCCGAGCCGCTCGGCGAGGACGAGATCGAGGAGATCGTCGACGACGTGATCGCCGAGGTCGGGGCGACGAGCATGGCCGACCTCGGCCGCGTGATGGCCGACGTCATGCCGCAGATCGCCGGCCGCGCCGATGGCTCGCAGGTCAGCCAGATCGTCCGGGAGAAGCTCGCGTGAGCGCTACGGCACGCGCCGGGCGCCGACGAACGACCCGCCCCAGCCCGAGAGGCTGTCGATCCTGACGACCGAGCCCGTGTGCGGCGCGTCGACGAACTGGCCGTTGCCGATGTAGATCCCGACGTGGCCGAGCCCGTCGAAGAAGACGAGGTCGCCCGGCTGCATCTGCGAGGGCGAGATCGGCTCCGTCGCGTTCCACTGGGCGACGGTGTAGTGCGGCAGCGAGATGCCGAGCTGCGCGTAGACGTACATCACGAGCCCCGAGCAGTCGAAGCCGCCGGGGCTCGCGCCGCCCCAGACGTACGGGACGCCGAGGTACTGGAGTGCGATCTGGGCCGCCTGCGGGTGGCCGACGCCGACCGAGCCCGGCGCCGACACGATCGGCGGCGGGGTGGCGACGCTGCCCGACGAGTCGCCGACGACCGCGTTCTGGAAGGTCTGCTGCTGCTGTTGCTGCTGTTGCTCTTGCTGCGCCGCCCGCGCCGCCGCAGCTCGCTGCTCCGCGAGCCGCCGCTCCGCCGCGGCCTGGAGCCGCCGCTGCCGCGCCGCTTCCCGCGCCTGGAGCGTCCGGATCGTCGCCTGGTCCGAGGCGTACAGCCGCTTCTGCTCGGCGAGCGCGCCCTGGATCGTCGCCCGGCGCGCGGTGAGCGTCCGCACGACCGCGGCGCGCTTCTGCCGCTGCCGCTTCAGCAGTTGCTCGCGCCGTTGGACGCGCAGCTGGAGCCCGAGCGCCTGCTGCCCGATCACGGCGTCCTGGTTCGACAGGACGTGCGCCGTCTCCATCCGGTCGATGATCTGCGAGAGGCTCGAGGCGCCCGCGAGCACGTCGAGCGTCGTCGGGCGGCCGTCGACGTAGAGGGAGTAGAGGCGCGCCATGATGCGCTTCTGCGCCACGCGGAAGTTGCGGCGGGCGAGGCGAAGCCGGAATTGGTTCCGCCTGAGGTTCCGGTCGACCGTCGCGAGCTGCAGCTTCGCTCCGTCGTACTCCTGGACGACCTTCTCGAGGTCGCGGCCGATCCGGTTGATCCGGGCGAGCACCGCGCGCGCGTGTGCCTGCTCACGCCGGATCTGCGGGGTCGACGCCGCGCCGGCGGCGGTCGCGGCGAGTGCGGCGACGGCGAGCACGGGGAAGAGGACGAGAGCCTTACGGCGCATGGGGACGGCGTGAGAGAGACGACCCGGAGGCCGAGACGCTACCGCACCGGCGGGTCGGCGCCAACTTCGTGGCTCGCGCGACGAGTCCTCCCGCGGCCGGGATCGGCCCCCGGCAGCCCTACACTGGAGCCGGTGCAGACGGTGCTCGACGTCTCGAACGAGGTCGCGGCGGAGCTCGCCGGGATCGGCGACGGCGTGCTCGACGCGCTCCGCGACCGGCTCGGCTGCAGCGTCAACCTGCGCGGGAACCGGCTCACGCTCGACGGCGAGGAGACGAGCGTCGCAGAGGCGCAGGCGGTTGTCGAGGAACTCGTCGAGCTCGTCGAGGGGGGCCAGGACGTCGGCGCCGGCACCGTGGACGCGATCCTCGGCGCGATCGACCAGGCGGAGGACGTGCGGGAGATCTTCGAGGACGTCGTCTGGTCGCACCGCGGCAAGCGGATCACGCCGAAGACGGTGACGCAGAAGCACTACGTCGACGCGATCCGCGACTGCACGGTGACGTTCGGGATCGGCCCCGCCGGCACCGGCAAGACGTACCTCGCGATCGCACTCGCCGTCGCGGCGCTCTCCGAGCGGCAGGTGGGACGGCTGATCCTCACGCGCCCGGCGGTCGAGGCGGGGGAGCGGCTCGGCTTCCTCCCGGGCGACGTGCTCGCCAAGGTCGATCCGTACATGCGCCCGCTCTTCGACGCGCTCTACGACACGATGGACCCGGAGCGGCTCAACGCGTACATCGAGCGGGGCACGATCGAGGTCGCGCCGCTCGCCTTCATGCGCGGTCGGACGCTCAACGACAGCTTCATCATCCTCGACGAGGCGCAGAACACCTCGCCCGAGCAGATGCAGATGTTCCTCACCCGCCTCGGCTTCGGCTCGAAGATGGTCGTCACCGGCGACGTGACCCAGGTCGACCTGCCGCGCGACCAGGCATCGGGCCTGATCCAGGTGCGGGACATCCTCCGCTCCGTCGAGGGGATCGCGTTCGTCGAGTTCGGACACCAGGACGTCGTCCGCCACAAGCTCGTGCAGCGGATCGTCGAGGCGTACAAGCGGCACACCGAATCGACCGGGACGCAGCGCAGCCGATGATCCACGTCGAGGTCGACAACCGCTCGGGCTCCGAGGTCGACGAGGCGGCGGCCGTCGCGCTCGCCCGGCTCGTGCTCGCCGGCGAGGGCGTCGAGGAGGGCGAGCTGGGGCTCGCGTTCGTCCGGCCCGGCGAGAGCCGCGCGCTCA
>DASQQF010000142.1:0-9873 GCA_035643535.1 Gaiellaceae bacterium | reverse complement strand
CGCAGCCCACATGTCGCGGATCGAGACGTAGCGCCACCAGCGGTTGTAGAACCCGAACGCGACGAACACGACGAGCTTGATCGGGATCACGAAGAGGATCGTCCGCTCGAGCAGGTGCGTGTACGGGACGTTCAGCCCGTGATCGAAGCGCAGCTCGAACGCGAGCCACCACGAGAACGCGACGATCCCGCCGTCGACCAACAACTGCCACAGCCGGTGCGGCGACAGCAGGTTGCGCATCAGACCTTCGTCGGAACCGTCGAGCGGACGACGTCGACGACCCGCTCCTGCGTCTCGGCGGGGATCCCCGGCCAGAGCGGCAGCGAGAAGTTCGTCTGCGCCACCCGCTCGGTCACCGGCAGCGAGCCCGGCTCGTAGCCGAGGAAGTGGAGCGCCGGCTGCAGGTGCAACGGCGTCGTGTAGTAGGTCGCCGACGCGATCCCCGCCTCGCTCAGCGCCGCGCGGATCCGGTCGCGCTCGGGCGAGCGGCAAACGAAGAGGTGGTAGATGTGACCGGACTCGTCCTCCGGCAGCTCGACGAGCTCGCCGAGGCCGAGCTCCGCGTAGCGCGCGGCGGCGGCACGGCGCCCCTCGTTCCACCCGGCGAGCTCGGGCAGGAAGATCCGCAGCATCGCCGCCTGCACCTCATCGAGGCGCGAGTTGTAGCCGACGAAGTCGAAGTCCGTCTTGTCCCGCGAGCCGTGGAAGGCGAGCACCTGGACGCGCTCGGCGAGCTCCTCGTCGTTCGTCGCAACGAGACCGCCGTCGCCGAGGCAGAAGAGGTTCTTGGTCGGATAGAAGCTGTACGTCGCGATCGTCCCGTGCCGTGCCACCCCCGGCGCACCGAACGCCTGCGCCGCGTCCTCGAGCACCGGCACGCCGTGCTCGAGCAGCGGCTCCACGTCGAGCGGGCGACCGAACAGGTGGACGGGCAGGAGCGCGCGCGTCCGGTCGGTGACCTTGCGCGCGACGTCCTCGAGGTCGAGGTTGAGCGTGACCGGATCGATGTCGGCGAACACGGGCGTCGCGCCGCGGCGGGCGACCGACTCGGCCGTCGCGTAGAACGTGAACGCCGGGCAGATCACCTCGTCCTCGGGGCCGATCTCGAGCGCGTCGAGGGCGAGCACGAGCGCATCGGTGCCGTTCGCGACGCCGACGGTGCGCTGCACGCCGAGGTAGTGGGCCATCTCGTCCTGCAGCGCCCAGAAGTTGGGGCCGCGCACGAAGGCGCCGGACTCGAGGACGTCGCGGAAGGCGGCTTCGAGCCGCGGAATCAGGGGGCTGTACTCGGCCTTGACGTCAACGAGCGGAATCTTCTGCATTTCGGGTCACTCTAGCCGTGCGTGCCCATCGGTACACGAGATACGCCGCGAAGAGCACGACGCCTGCCACGACGGCGTACTCGACGTAGCGGAAGCCGCGGTCGAACCCCTCGTAACTCGCTCCGAGCCCGTAGCCGGCGCCGGCGAACGCGAACGCCCAGATCGCCGACCCGACCAGCGTCAGCGCGGTGTACGGGGCGAGCCGCATCTCGAAGATGCCGGCCGGGATCGAGACGAAGGAGCGGATCACCGGCGTGATCCGGCCGAGCAGGACGCCGAGGTTCCCCCAGCGCGCGAACCAGCCCTCCGCCCGGTCGAGCCGCTCCGGCGTCAGGTGGAACCAGCGGCCCCGCCGCTCGAGCAACGGGCGGCCGCCGTAGGCGCCGATCCCCCAGCCGACGAGCGCGCCGGCGAGATAGCCGAGCGTGCCGGCGAGGGCGAGCGCGACGTACGCGCCCGCGCCGAACCCGATGTGCCAGCCGAAGACGCTGACGCCGTGCGCCGACGCGAAGACGCCCGCCGCGACCGCGCCCGCGTAGAGCATCACGAGCTCGCTGAGCGCCGGGAAGACGGCGTCGATCGCCATCAACCCGAACACCGCATACACGCCGTGGTGCGCGACGCCCGCGGTGAAGCTCGAGGAGACGCTGGCTACGAGCACCGCGGGGAGTCTAGTGACGCACGTGAAGCCGCGATGAGAAGCCGGTTATCGTCGGCGCCATGGACGCGCCGCTCGTCGAGATCGAGGAAGGCTGGGACTTCAGGGTGCTGGTCCTCGAGGGCGAGTGGGTGCTGCGGATCCCCCGCTCCGGGGAGGGGAGCGAGAAGCTCGACAAGGAGACCCGGCTGCTGCCGGCGCTCGCACCCGCCCTGCCGGTGGAGGTCCCGCGGTACGAGCACGTCTCGCGGGAGCCCGTCTTCGCCGTCTACCGGCTGATCCGCGGCGAGCCGCTGCGGGACGAGGATCCGGAGGGCGTCCGGGCGTTCCTCGACGCGCTCCACTCATTCGACGCGACGGGGCTCGACCTGCCGCACGAGGACTGGATCGAGGCGTGGCGCGAGAACGCCGCGGGCTTCCGCGCGGCCGTCCTCCCCCTGCTCGACCGCGACGAACGATCGCGCGCGGAGGCGCTCCTCGGCGAGATCGAGACGCTGACCGGGTACAAGCCTGCGCTCGCGCACTGCGACCTCGGTCCCGAGCACATGCTCGTCCGCGAGGGACGGCTCGCCGGGGTGATCGACTGGGCCGCCGCGAGGATCGGCGACCCCGCGATCGACTACGCCATGCTCCTGAACGGGCCGTTCCCGGACTGGGACGTCGACCACGACCTGCGCCGCCGGGCGCGGATCTACTTCCGTCTCGGAGCCTGGTTCGAGGTCGAGTACGGCTTGCGGATCGAGCAGCCGGACTGGGTCCGCAGCGGCCTCGAGGGGGTCAGGTCCAGACTCTGAGCGGCCGGTAGAGCGTGTCGCGCTGCACCGGCGTCTTGCCGATCGAGCGGATCAGGTGGGCGAGCTCGTCGGCGCTCGTCCGATGCGTCGTGCCGGCGGCCGAGACGACGTTCTCCTCGATCATCACGCTGCCGAGGTCGTCGGCGCCGAAGCCGAGCGCGACCTGCCCGATCTTCTTCCCCTGCGTCACCCACGACGAGCCGATGTGCGGGACGTTGTCGAGGTAGATCCGCGAGACCGCCTGCGTGAGCAGGTAGTCGAACGAGGTCGGCCGCGCCTCGACGGGGACGAGCGAGACGAGCCGGTTGCCGTCGTCCTGGAACGTCCACGAGAAGAAGGCGCGGAAGCCGCCGGTCTCGTCCTGGAGGTCACGGATCCGCCGCATGTGCTCGACGCGCTCCTCGAGCGTCTCGACGTGGCCGTACATCATCGTCGCCGTCGTCGAGATGCCGAGCCGGTGCGCCTCGCGCATCACGCCGAGCCACTCCTTCGTCTTCGTCTTCTTCGGCGCGATGATCTCCCGCACGCGGTCGACGAGGATCTCGGCGCCGCCGCCGGGGATCGAGTCGAGCCCGGCGTCGCGCAGCCGCACGAGCGTCTCGGGCACGGTCAGCTTCGAGCGGCGCGCCGCGTGGAGGATCTCCGACGGCGAGAGCGCGTGCAGGTGGATCGGGTAGCGCGCCTTGATCGAGCGGAAGAGATCCTCGTAGTAGTCGACGCCGAGGTCGGGATGGTGACCGCCCTGCATGAGCAGGCCGGTGCCGCCGAGCTCGAGCGTCTCCTCGATCTTCTTGAAGACGACCGGCTTCGGCAGGAGGTAGCCCTCGCGCTGGTCGCCGGGCGGCCGGTAGAAGGCGCAGAAGTCGCAGTCGGTGACGCAGACGTTCGTGTAGTTGAGGTTGCGGTCGATGATGAACGTGACCTGCTCCGGGTCGTGCAGCCGGTTGCGGATCTCGTTCGCCGCGCGGCCGACCGAGACGAGGTCGCGCGAGCGGAGCAGCTCGACGGCGTCCTGGTCGGAGAGCCGCTCGCCCGAGAGGGCGCGGTCGAGGATCTCGGCGACGCGTGTTCCCTCCGCGACGCTCATGCGACGGCGGCTCCCGCCGTCTGGACGAAGCGGAGCTCGGGCACCGTCTCGAGCAGGCCCGCGTCGCGCGCGAGCTCGAGGAACGTGTAGAGGCCGGCGCGCTCGCGCGGGCCGAAGCGGTAGCGGAGCTTCTCGAAGTAGCGGGCGAGGAAGCCGGCCGGGTAGCCGTACCGCTCCGCCGCCTCCTGCGCGAGCTGCTCGGGCTCCGCCCGGGCGCGCCGGACCGAGGCGACGAGCGCATCCTCGAGCTCCGCGAGCCCCTCGGCGAGCGGCTCGGGACAGGCCCAGACGGCGAACACCATCGGCAGTCCCGTCCGCTCCAGCCAGAGGCGGCCGAGGTCGTGGTGCGGGGTCGGATCTTCGAACGCCGACTTGAGCGCCGCGTCGCCGATCAGGAGCTTCGCCTCGGCCTCGCCGCGCTCGTACGCCTCGAGAGGCACCTGCGCCGCCTCGGGCAGCAGCACCTTCGTGAGCGCCACCGAGGTCGCCGACTCCGGGGTCACCGCGACGACGCGCACCTGCTCGAGCGGGCTGCGCGACACGAGCTGGATCGAGTCGACAGCGCCCTCGGAGGCGACGCAGAGGCGCGGCAGCAGGCGCAGCTTCTCGGCGTTCCGGGCGTACGCGATCGAGGAGATCGGCGCCGTGTCGAGCTCGCCGGCGACGAGCATCCGGTTGAGCTCGGTCGGGACGCCCTGCACCTCCTCGACCTCGGCCTCGACGCGGTAGAAGACCGGCGCCATGTTGACGTAGCTGATCCGGCCGAGCTTCACCATCGGCGCAGCTCGTCGTAGAGGCTGTCGCGCTGGACGGGGACGCGCCCTGCGGCGCGGACGAAGCGGACGAGCTCGTCGATCTTCTGCTCGGTGCCGGCGCTCGCGCCCGCGGCCTGGAAGATCTTCTCGCGCACCACCGTGCCCTGGACGTCGTTCGCCCCGAAGTGGAGCGCGACCTGGGCGAGCGGGAGGCCCATCATGATCCAGTAGGCCTTCACGTGCGGGACGTTGTCGAGCAGCAGCCGCGCGACCGCGATCACCTTCAGGTCGTCCGCCCCCGTCGTGAAGCGGAAGCCGCGCCGCTCGAAGACGGTGTTCTCGGGGTGGAACGCGAGCGGGATGAACGAGAGGAAGCCGCCGGAGCGGTCCTGCTGGTCGCGCAGCCGCAACAGGTGGTCGACGCGCTCCCCGTAGGTCTCGACGTGGCCGTAGAGCATCGTGCACTGCGTCGTGATCCCGAGCCGGTGCGCCGTGTCGTGGACGTCGAACCACTCGTCCGGGTGCTCCTTGCCCGGCGCGATCAGGGCGCGCACGCGGTCGGCGAAGATCTCGGCGCCGCCGCCCGGCATCGAGTCGAGGCCGGCGTCCTTCAGCGTGCGCAGCACCTCCTCGTGGCTGCAGCCCTCGAGCCGCGACATGTGGTGGATCTCGGAGGCCGTGTAGAACTTGAGGTGGACGTCGGGCAGCGCCTGCTTGAGCTTCCGCAGCAGCTCCGCGTAGTAGTCGAGCTCCACGTGCGGGTTCTCGCCGTTGACGCAGTGGATCTCGGTGAAGCGCGAGCGTTCGTACTGGGCGGCCGCGTCCTCGACGAACTCGTCGGCGGTGAGCGTGAATGCGTCCTCCTGCTTGCGCGTCTTCGCGAACGCGCAGAACTTGCACTTCACCCGGCAGACGTTCGTCTGGTACAGGTTGATGTTCTGGACGAAGTAGACCTCGTCGCCGCCGCCGCGGAGCCGGCGCGCGAGGTCGGCGAGCTCGCCGAGGGCGAGCAGGTCGTCCGTCTCCATGAGCGCGACGCCGTCGTCGAAGGCGAGCCGCTCGCCGGCGAGCACCTTCTCCCGGATCGGCGCGAGCGTGTCGAGCGTGTCGAGAACTGCCACCGGCGATTACCTCTCCCTGTCGACGACGGCGTGCGTCAACGCCTCGAGCTCGTCGCGGTGGAGCTCACCGTTGAGGCACGCCCTGGCGCGCCTAGCGTAGTCGAGGGCCACCTGCCTGGCCCGCTCCAAGGCGCCTGTCGCGGCAACGCGCACGAGGGCGCCGTCCACGGGACCGCCGGCGAGCGCCGTGCGGACGACGGCGTCCTGGCGCGCGGCGAGCAGGAGCGGCAGCGTCGGCGTCCCGTCGCGGAGGTCGGTGCCGGCGATCTTCCCGGTCTCGATCGTCGCCCCGGAGCAGTCGAGAACGTCGTCCGCGATCTGGAACGCGATGCCGAGGGCGAGCCCGTACTGGCCCGAGCCGCCGCCGAGACGGCACGCGGCCTCGAACAGCTTCCCCGTCTTGAGCGCGCAGCGCTCGAGGTACGCCTCGACGGTGGTCGAGGGGTCGCGCGTCTGCGTCCGCTGCAACGCCTCGCCGCGGGCGAGACAGAGCGTGGCGTCGGCGAGGATCTCGACGGCGCGCGCCTCGCCCGTCGCGCTCAGCTCCGCGAACGCGCGCGCGAAGAGGTAGTCGCCGGTCGAGCGCGCGGCCGCCGGCCCGTAGACCGACCAGGCCGCCGCCTTGCCGCGACGGAAGTGGGCGCGGTCGATCAGGTCGTCGTGGACGAGCGTCGCCATGTGGACGAGCTCGACGGCGACGCCGGCCGCGAGCGACGGCTCCTCGCCCTCCGGCGTCGAGAGGAAGACGAGGGCGGGGCGGAGCCGCTTGCCGCCGGCGGCGAGTGCCTCGTTCCCGACCGCGGCCACGAGACCCGGGTGGGTCGCCACGGTCCGCGCGAGGCGCTCCTCGAGCGCGTCGAGGTACTCCTCCAGACCCGGCACTGCACGGACTCCGCCGCGCGTGGTCGTCGTCACTGGCTCGCCTCCCCTAGATGCAGGGCCACGATACCCCCTGCAAAGAGACGAAATCGCACCGCGGCGAAGCCGGAGGAGGCGAGGAGCTCGGCGAGATCGTCGGGGCGGGGGAAGCGGCGGACGCTCGCCGGCAGGTACGTGTACGCGTCGCCGCCGGGCAGCAGGCGCCCGAGCAGCGGCACGACCCGGTCGAACCAGACGCGGTAGAAGGGGGAGAGCAAGCCGCCCGGCGTCGTGATCTCGAGGATGCCGAGCCGTCCCTCCGGGCGAAGGACGCGGCGCAGCTCGCGCAGGGCGCCCTCGAGATCCTCGACGTTGCGGATGCCG
The DNA here is from genome assembly GCA_035643535.1 of Gaiellaceae bacterium. Lineage (GTDB taxonomy): Bacteria > Actinomycetota > Thermoleophilia > Gaiellales > Gaiellaceae > Palsa-739. Next base: position 2,894 of record DASQQF010000142.1, on the reverse strand, counting down.
AAGCCGACGACGGCCGAGTCGAAGCTGCCGTCCTCGAACGGCAGCGCGAGCACGTCCGCCCGCACCCACTCGAGCTCCGGCGCCTTGCGCCGCGCCCGCTCGAGCATCGGCTCCGAGAAGTCGACGCCGACGACGCGCCCTGCCCCGGCGGCCCGGGCGGCGAGCGCGAGGTCGCCGGTGCCGCAGCAGGCGTCCAGGACGTGGTCACCGGGGCGGACCGCCTCCCGCACCGTCGCCGCACGCCAGCGCCGGTCGAGCCCGGCGGTCATGACGCGGTTCATCGCGTCGTAGACCGGCGCGATCCGGTCGAACATCCGCCGCACGCCGTCCGCGGGAAGCCGCCCGGTCTCCACGGTCACGTCTGCCCCCAGCGCGGGGCGAGCTCGTGGTCGACTCCCAGCTGGTCGAGCGCCCGCGCGACGACGAAGTCGACGAGGTCGTCGACCGAGCGCGGCGCGTTGTAGAAGCCGGGCGCGAGGAACAGGATGGTCGCGCCCGCCTCGCGCAGCGTGAGCATGTTGCGCAGGTGGATCGCCGAGAGCGGCGTCTCACGCGGCATCAGCACGAGCCGGCGCTGTTCCTTGAGCGCGACGGAGGCGGCCCGGTGGACGAGGTTCTGCATCGCGCCCGAGGCGAGCGTGCCGAGCGTCCCCATCGAGCAGGGGCAGATCACGTACGCGTCGACGCGGGCGGAGCCCGAGGCGTAGGGCGCGCTCCAGTCCTCCGGGTCGTAGACCTGCGCGTGGCCCTCGGCGCGCTCGAGCAGCCTGGCGAGCGTCTCGTCGCGCGGAAGCGACGGCTCGCCGTACAGCTCGGTGGCGAGCACCTCGATCCCGGCGCGCGAGGCGCAGACGCCGATCTCGCAGTCGCTCGCGGCGAGCGCCTCGAGCAGGCGAGCCGCGTAGGGGGCGCCGGAGGCCCCCGTGATGCCGAGGAAGACGTGCATTCCCGATGATTGTGACGGGGCGCCCCTCGCCTGCGCAGGCGAGGGGCTATCCGGTGCCTTTGGAGGCTTCCAGGAAGACCGCCAGCTGGTGCAGCCGTTTCGGCCCGAGGGAGGCGAAGTGCGGCATCGGCGAGCCCGGGTTGACGCACGACGGGCACTCGAGGTGGCGGACCTGGAAGCTGATGCCGAGATGGCGCGAGCCGATCGCGGTCAGGTCGGGCGCCCCGAGGTTGGAGCCGCCGGAGCCGGCGTACGTGTGGCAGGCGGTGCAACCGGCCGTGGCGAAGAGTCGCGCACCGGGCAGCGCCGCCTTCGGCAGGTGCTCGACGGCGACCCAGTGCGGCACGTCGGCGATCACCTCCGAGGCGAGCGCCTCCTGCGCGGTTGCACCCTTCCAGGTGAGGACGCCCATCGAGATCACCGTCAGCGCCGCCGCGACGACCGCGACCGGCCGCGCGAAGAGCCGCCGCTCGCGGCGCACGTCCATGAAGGGCAGCGCGAAGAGCAGGATGAGGCAGATCGTGGGGATGCCAACGGTGGCGAGGAACACCGACTCGGGCCACTTGAAGATCCGGAGCAGGAAGAAGAGGAAGTAGAAGTACCAGTCGGGCCGCGGCACGAAGCTCGTCGTTCCGGGGTCGGCCGGCGCGTCGTACTCCGGCCCGAGCAGCCCCGGGTTCGTCCCGAGGTGGTGCGGGCCGTACGAGGTCCACTTCCAGATCGCGGCGAGCCCGACGATCACCCCCACGACGACGAGGCTCATCACCGTGTCGTGGAACATCGCGTAGGGATAGAACGGCTTCCCGCGGGCCTTGACGTCGGACTTGTACTTCGCGAACCCCGCGCGCGCCTCCTCGACGCGCGAGGGCTTCTCCTTCGGGACGACGGCCATGAGCTAGTCCTGCCCTCCCGGCTCGGCCTGCGCGGCGGCGATCCCGCGCGGCGCCGGCCGCGTCAGGCCCGGCCGCAGCGGCGTCGGCTCCTCGGCCGGCTCCATCCCCGCAGCCTCCTTCGACCACGGCGGCGAGGTGACGCCGAGCCGGATGACGAGGTAGAGGTGCAGCCCGATCAGGGCCATGATCGCGCCCGGGATCAGGAGCATGTGGAGCGAGTAGAAGCGGGTCAGCGTGTCGCCGCTGATCTCCTGTCCGCTCCGTAAGAGCTGCGCGATGAAGGGTCCTAAGAAGGGCGCCGTCCCGTTGAGGTTGATGCCGACGACCGTCGCCCAGTACGCGGTCTGGTCCCACGGCAGGAGGTAGCCGGTGAAGCCCTCCATCATCCCCATCACGAGGATGAGGACGCCGACGATCCAGTTCAACTCGCGCGGGTACTTGTAGGCGCCGAAGAGGAAGACGCGCCCCATGTGCAGGAACATGAGGATGATGAAGACGCTCGCGCCCCAGCGGTGCATGCCGCGCACGAGCCATCCCATCGTCAGATGGTCGGTGATGTTCTGGATCGACTCGTACGCGATCGGCTTGCCGGTGGCGGGGTCGGTCGCCGCCGAGGGCGTGTAGTACATGGCGAGGATGACGCCGGTGATCGCCTGCACGAGGAAGGCGGTGAGCGCGGCGGAGCCGAGCGTCTGCATCCAGTTGATGTCCGCCGGGACGTTCCGGAAGAGGAAGTAGCGGACGCCGCCGACGAGCCCCGACCGCTCCTCGAGCCAGTCGAGCGGATAGTTGACGAGCTCCTCCATCCGCTCGCGGCGGAGCTCGGCGCGGGTCGGTTTGCGCGTGTACGGCATCAGTGGTGGGGCGGCTGGACGGGATAGAACCACTGCTCGGGCCCGTTGACGTGCTGGCCGGGGCCGGCGAGGCGGTACTTGTAGATCTTCGCCTGCCCGCCCGTCCCGACGACCCTGGCGACCGAGTAGGTGCTGAGCAGGACGAGGTGGCCGTTGTCGATCTCGAACTCGTAGCGGTCGAGCGCGCGCACGGCGGGGCCG
>DASQQF010000141.1:0-11848 GCA_035643535.1 Gaiellaceae bacterium | reverse complement strand
GCCTTGTCGGGATAGTCGATCCGCACCGCGTCGCTGTCGGTGCCGAGGTCGACCACCTCGTGCCCGTCCGCGTCGAGGGCGCCGAAGACGGCGTCGCGGAGATGGACGCCGCGGTGATCGAAGGCGACCGCGACGTTCACGCCCGTCGTGACCCTTCCCTCGCGGTAAGTGTTACCGCGACGTTCATCCGTGACGCTTCCGTCACGGTAAGTGTTACCGCGACGGTCATCCGTGGACGCGGCTCCGCAGCGCGAGCGCGCGGTCGACGACCGCGTCGACGGTGAAGCCGAGGTTCTCGAGCACGGTCGTGCCGGGTGCGGAGGCGCCGAAGCGCTCGAGCGAGACGCAGTCGCCCTCGTCGCCGACCCAGCGCCGCCAACCGAACGCGACACCGGCCTCGACCGAGAGCCGCGCCTTCGCGTCGGGCGGCAGCACCTCGTCTCGATAGTCCTGCGGCTGCGCCTCGAAGAGCTCCCAGCACGGCATCGACACGACGCGTGTGCTCGTGCCCTCCTCGGCGAGCCGCTGCCCCGCCTCGAGGGCCACGTGCACCTCCGAGCCGGTCGCGAGCAGGACGAGGTCCGGCAGCCCGTTCGCCTCCTCGCTCTCCCACAGGACGTACGCGCCGCGCGTCACGCCGTCGGCGCGGGTCTCGGCCAGCGTCGGCACCTTCTGGCGCGTGAGCGCGAGGGCGACCGGCCCGTCGTCCCGCTCGAGGGCGACGCGCCACGCGCCGACCGTCTCGGTCGCGTCGGCCGGCCGCACGAACCAGAGGTTCGGGATCGCGCGCAGCGCTGCGTAGTGCTCGACGGGCTGGTGCGTCGGCCCGTCCTCGCCGAGCCCGACCGAGTCGTGCGTCCAGACCCAGGCGACGGGGAGCGACGAGAGCGCCGAGAGCCGCACGGCGGGCCGCATGTAGTCGGAGAAGATCAGGAAGGTCGAGCCGTACGGCCTGACGATCCCGCCGTGGAGCGCGAGCCCGTTCACGATCGATCCCATCGCGTGCTCCCGGATCCCGAAGGGGATGTTCCGGCCGGCGTGCGTGGCCGAGAAGACGCCGCCGCCCTTGAACTCCGTCTTCGTCGACTCGACGAGGTCGGCCGCGCCGCCGAGCATCGTCGGCGTGAAGTGCTTGAAGGCCTCCATCGTCCTCGCGCCGGCGTCGCGCGTCGCGAGCTCCTCTCCCGGCTCGAACTCGGGTAGCGCCTCGAGCCAGCCGGGCCGCGGCTTTCCGGTGTGCACCTGGTCCCAGTCCTCGCGCAGCCTCGGATACTTCGCCGCCCAGGCGTCGAACCGGCTCTGCCACTCCTGCTGCCAGCCGATGCCGCGCTCGACGACGTTCATGTGCTCGCGCACCTCGTCGGGGACGACGAACTTCTCGTCGGGGTCCCAGCCCAGCGCCTCCTTCGTCGCGCGCACCTCTTCCTCGCCGAGCGGGCTGCCGTGCGCCTTCGCGGTGTCGACCGCGCGCGGGGCGCCGAAGGCGATGTGCGAGCGGATGACGACGAGGCTCGGCCGCTCCGTCTCGGCCTGCGCGTTCGCGATCGCCTTGCGCAGCGCGTCGAGGTCGTTCGCGTCGTCGACGTGCTGGACGTGCCAGCCCTGCGCGGCGAGCCGCGCGCCCTTGTCCTCGGCCGAGAACGAGATCGACGTAGTCCCGTCGATCGTGATGTGGTTGTCGTCGTAGAAGTAGACGAGCCTGCCCAGGCCGTACTGGCCGGCGAGCGACGCCGCCTCGTTCGAGACCCCCTCCATGAGGTCGCCGTCCGAGCAGATGACGTAGACGCGGTGGTCGACGATCTCGTCGTACGGCCGGTTGTAGCGCTCCGCGAGGTAGCGCTCGGCGAGCCCGAAGCCGACGCCGTTCGCGAAGCCCTGGCCGAGCGGCCCCGTCGTCGCCTCGACGCCCGGCGTGTGGTGCACCTCCGGGTGCCCCGCGTTCGCCTGTTGGACGGCGTCCATCGAGAGCGTCCGGATCGTGTCGATCGACCGCTGCTCGAGCTCAGAGTTGGCCACGGAGCACCTCGTAGAGTCGCTGCTGCTCTTCCCGCGCCGAACGATATGCGTCCGCCCGCTCCTCGCGCGGGTGGAGCACCTCGCCGAGCGGCGCGTCGTCCGCCTCGTGCCCCAGCCGCGCGAGCGCCAAAACGGCGGCGCCGCGCAGCGACGCCTCCGGCACCCGCGAGATCGACACCGGGCGCGCGAGCGCGTCGGCCATGATCTGCACCCAGTCGCGGTCGCGCAGGAGCCCGCCGCCGGTCGCGACGATCTCGCGCACCTCGGGCAGGAGGTCGGCGATCGCCGCGAAGCGGAAGGCGACGCCCTCGTACGCGGCCTGGCGGATGTCGAGCGGCGTCGACGCGAACGTGAGGCCGTGGACGGTGCCGCGTGCGGCCGGGTTCCAGCCGGTCGACCGCTCGCCACCGAGGAAGGGGAGGAAGACGAGCCCGTGGTCGCGCGGGTCGCGCTCGGCGAGCGAGCCCGACGCGTCGGCGAGCGTCCGCTCGAGCCAGGCCCAGAGGTTCCCGCCGTCCGAGAGCGCGCCGCCCTCGACGACGCGGCGCTCGTCCACGAGATAGAGGAAGAGACCCGGTTTCGGCTGCGGGCGCTCGCTCTCGTAGACGACGCGCAGAGCGCCCGAGGTGCCGACCATCAGCGCGGCGCGGCCGCGGCTCGTGCAGCCTGCGCCGATGTTCGAGCATGCGGCGTCCGGCCAGAGCGGGACCTCGGTCAGCCGCGGCAGGCGCTCGACGCCGAGGCGGAGCGTCGCGAGCAGCTCCTCGTCCCAGGTCTTGGTCGTCAGGTCGAGCAGCCCGCTCGTGGAGGCCATCCCGACACTGGTGTCGGAGGCTCGCCGCAGGTAGTCGGCGAACGAGACGAACCGCGCGGCGCGGCGGAAGACCTCCGGCTCCGCCTCGGCGAGCCACGCGAGCTTCGCCGGCCAGAACGAGGGGTGGAGAAAGGCGCCGGTGCGCGCGTGGACGGCGTCCGCGTCGAGGTGCCGCGCGAGCCACTCGGCTGCGCCGGCGCTGCGGGTGTCTCGCCAGCCGAGGATCGGTGTGAGCGCGTTCCAGCTCTCGTCGACGGCGACGAGGCTGTGTGCGAAGCACGAGGTGCCGTCGGGCTCGTGGCCGTCGAGGACGCGGTGGACGGCGGCGGCGACCTCGGCCGCGTCGAGCGTCTCGTAGCGCTCCTGGTGGAGCTCGCCCTCGGGATCGCCGTGCCGGTCGAAGCGCTGCGCGCGCACCGAGGAGGAGCCGACGTCGAGGGCGAGGACGTTCACGGCTGCAAGTCTCGCCGACGCAATACCCTGAGGCGGCCATGGCCGTCGTCGTCGCCTCCAACGTCCGCAAGGAGCTCGCGGGCTCCGTCCTCTTCGACGGTGTCTCGTTCTCGATCGAGCGGCGCGACCGCGTCGCGCTGTCGGGGCCGAACGGTGCGGGCAAGACGACGTTGCTCCGGATCCTCGCCGGCCAGACCGAGAAGCACGGCGGCGACCTCGCGTTCTCGAAGGGGACGCGCGTCGCGCTCCACGACCAGCGGCCGCCGCTCGAGCAGGAGCTGACCCTGCGCGAGTACGTCCTCTCGGGCGCGCGCGACCTCGTCGCGCTCGAGCGGGAGCTGCGCGAGCTCGAGCAGGCGATGGCGGCCGGGGCGCACGACCAGGCGACGCTCAACCGCTACGCGGCGGCCCAGGGCCGCCTCGAGCACGCGGGCGGCTACGGCTGGCGTGACCGCGCCGCGTCGGTCGTCCGCGGGCTCGGCTTCCGAGAGGAGGATCTCGACCGGCCGCTGCGGACGTTCTCGGGCGGCGAGCTGACGCGCGGCTCGCTCGCGCGCGCTCTCGGCGGCGACCCGGACCTGCTCCTGCTGGACGAGCCGACGAACCACATGGACGTGGCGAGCCTCGAGTGGCTCGAGCGCGAGCTCGCGTCGCTCGACGCAGCGGTGATGCTCGTCGCCCACGACCGCTGGTTCCTCGAGGCGGTGACGACGGCGACGCTCGAGCTCTCGGCCGGCCGCGCCACGTTCTTCCCCGGCCCCTGGCACGCCTGGCGCCGCGAGAAGGCGGCGCGGATGCTGCACGCGCAGAAGGAGGTCGAACGCGTCGAGGCCGACATCGCCCGGCTCGAGCGGTTCGTCGAGCGCTTCCGCGCGAAGAAGGACAAGGCGAAGCAGGCGCAGGCGAAGCTGACCCAGATCGGCCGCCTGCAGCAGGAGCGCTCCGCCGCCGCGGACGAGGTCGCGCTCCTTTCCCGGCGGCAGCGCTCGCTCGGCTTCGAGTTCCTCGCACCCGCCCGCAGCGGCCGGACCGTCGTCGAGGCCGACGCTCTCGACGTGTCGGTGGCAAGTAACAGACTGTTACTAGGCGGCGCGTCCTTCGCGCTCGAGCGCGGTGAGCACGTCGCGCTCGTCGGGCCGAACGGCTCGGGCAAGACGACGCTGCTCGAGCGGATCGTTCACGGCGAGGGAGTCCGGATCGGCCACGGTGTCCAGATCGGCTACTTCTCGCAGCAGGAGATGGAGCTCGACACCCGCGGCTCCGTCCTTCAGTGCGTCCAGACGATGACGCGCCTCTCGCGGCCGGATGCGCAGACCCTGCTCGGCCGCTTCCTGTTCTCCGGCTGGGACGAGCACGAGAAGCCGGCCGCCCTGCTCTCGGGCGGCGAACGGCGGCGCCTCGCGCTCGCGATCACCGTCGCGTCGGGTGCGAACTTCCTCGTCCTCGACGAGCCGACGAATCACCTCGACCTCGAGAGCCGGGAGGCGCTCGAGGCGGCGCTCGTCGCCTTTCCGGGGACGCTGCTGCTCGTCTCGCACGATCGGGCGCTGCTCGACGCGGTCGCCGAGCGCACGCTCGCGATCGAGGACGCCGAGCTTCACGCCTACGACGGCGGCTGGGCGGAGATGCTGCGACGGCGCGAGGAGCGCACCGCGCGCGAGGCGGCGGCGAAGTCCCCTCGTGACAGTCTGTTACAAGGGACGTCCGCGAAGCCGAAGCCGGCGCCGAAGGCCAAGGCCGCGACGAAGCGGCGCCCCTCGGAGCTCGAGCGGGTCGAGGCGGAGATCGCCAGCCGCGAGGCCGAGGTCGCCGAGCTCGAGACGAAGCTCGCCGAGGACTGGACGGACGTCGACGTCCTCGCCGCGCACAAGCGGAGCCGTGACGCGCTCACGGCACTGCTCGAGCGCTGGGAGCAGCTGTTCGAGCAGGCGCAGGCGTAGGTGGATACTTAAGGGCGTCCAGACCCCCAGCGAGGAGGGACGTCATGGTTGCCACGACCGAGGAGGCGCGTGCGGAGCGGCCCGCGGGGTTGCTACGCGGGTTCAAGAACTTCCTGATGCAGGGCGACATCGTGATCGTCGCCGTCGGACTGGTGATCGCCCTCGCGTTCAGCACGCTGATCGCCGCGTTCACCGACAACATCATCACCCCGCTCGTGAACGCCGCGGGAACCGGCGGGACGACCGGGCTCGGCTTCCACGTCAACGGCCAGCTCGTGAACATCGGGGCGTTCATCGGTGCGGTCATCTACTTCGTCGTCTTCTTGGCCGTCATCTACTTCCTGATCGTCGTCCCGTACCGTGCCGTCCAGCGGCGGCGCGGCGTCACCGTCTTCGGCGACCCCCCACCGGCGCAGACGTGCCCCGCCTGCCTGTCGGAGGGGCTGCCGGTGGCCGCGACGAAATGCCGCTACTGCGGAACCGCTCTCCCGGGCGCGTAACGGGAGCTTCAGGCCCAGAAGCGCTCGAACGCGGAGTCGAGCGGGACGGCCGTGACCTCCTTCCAGCGGCCGTCCTCGCACCGGATGACGAACGCCTGGTCGACGTCGAGGTCGATGCCGTTGCGCCTGCCGGTGGCACGGTAGATCGCCACCGCCCAGTCGTCGTCGGCGAAGACGGTGTGGAGCCGGCTGCGGTACGTGCCGCCGGTCTCGAGGCCCGTGCGCCGGAGGAACTCGACCACCTCACGGCGGCCGCGATACTCGCCACTCATCACCGTGTCCCCCGGCACCCGCCAGACGATGTCGCGCGCGAGCGCCGCCGAGATCGCCATCGCGTCGTTGCCGAAGGCGGCGAAGACACGCCGGGTGAGAGCCGCGTTCGGGTGCTCCGGGCGCAGGGTCACGTCTCGCCTCCGAGTGTCGCCACGACGGCCTCCGCGATCACGCGCAGCGGGCGCCCCGACGCCTGGCTCGCCTTCCGCAGGCGCGCGAACGCGTCGGCCTCGCTCAGCTGCTCCTTCTCCATCAGGAGGCCTTTCGCGCGCTCGATCACCTTGCGTGCCGCGAGCGCCTCGGCGAGCGACTCCGCCTCCTCGCGCAGCGCCTGCAGCTCCTCGTGGCGTGCCCGCGCCGCCGTGATCGCCGGCAGGAGATCCTGCTCGCGGAACGGCTTCACGAGATAGCCGAAGACGCCCGCCTCGACCGCGCGCGAGACGAGCTCCTGCTCCCCGTACGCCGTGAGCATCACGATCGGGATCGGCCGCTCGTCGAGGATCCGCCGCGCCGCCTCGATCCCGTCGACCTTCGGCATCTTCACGTCGAGGATCGCGACGTCGGGCTGCTCCGAGCGCGCCAGGTCGATCGCCTCCTCGCCGTCCTTGGCCTCGGCGCAGACCTCGAAGCCGGCCCGCTCGAGCAGGTCACGGAGATCGAGGCGGATGATCGTCTCGTCCTCGGCCACGAGGATCTTCATGCCGCGACTCTACGGGCCGAGCGACAGGAGCAGCTGCGCGGGCTCGGGCCAGAAGAGGAGCTCCATCGCGTCGTCGCGCGTGCGCCAGCGGTAGCCGTCGTGCTCGTGGTTCAGCGCCGGCTCCCAGCCGGCCCCGACGTCGGCGAGGAAGGCGCGGACGTGCACCCGCAGCCCGGGCTTCTCCTCCCACCCCTCGCGCACGTACGTGAAGTCGCCGATCGGCTCCAGCGCGTCGGCCTCGAGGCCGGTCTCCTCGCGGAGCTCGCGGAGCGCCGCCGCGTCCGGCTCCTCGCCCTGCTCGACGCCGCCGGCGATCGTGTGCCAGTAGCCGCCCTTGTCGGGCGTGCGGTGCGTGACGAGGAACTCGTCGCCGCGGCGGACGTGGATCAGGACCTCGAGCCGCTCCTTCACGCCGGGAACACCACCTCGGCGCGTGCACCCTCGAAGGCGAAGCTCCCCTGGAGCTCCTCCGAGACGAGCGCGCGGACGATCGAAAGCCCGGTGCCGTCGCCCGAACCGTCGACGCCGGCCCCCTCGTCCGTGATCGCGAGGACGACGTCGCCGTTCCGGCGCGCGAGCTCGATCAGGACGGCGCCGGCGCCGTGCTCGAGCGCGTTCTGCAGGAGCTCGGAGAAGACGAGCGCGAGCGCCGTCGCGCGGCTGCCCGCGAGCGAGACCGGCTCGAGCCGCGCCTCGACGTCCCGTCCGCCGCCGAGCCCCTGGACGAGCATCGCCCGCAGCCGCTCGATCAGCTCCGCGAGCTCGACGTCCTCCTCCCGCTGCTCGGTCAGCGCCTCGTGGACGGCGGCGATCGCGAGGATCCGGTTGACCGAGTGCTCGAGCGCCTCGCGCGGGTCGACGCCGTCGGCGCGCGCCTGCAGGCGCAGCAGCGACGCCACCGTCTGCAGGTTGTTCTTGACGCGGTGGTGGATCTCCTGGGCGAGCACGCCGCGCATCACCGCCCGGCCGTGCTCGAGCGCGACGGCGGCGTGGTGGGCGATCGCCTCGAGCAGCGCCCGCTCCTCGTCGGAGAACGGCGTGTCGCGGTCGGCCACGAGCTCGCCGATCACGCGCCGCTTCCAGCGGAGCGGCGTCCGCACGGCGTGTTCTCCGGCGCGTCCCTCCGGCCACGCGACCCGACCGTCCTCGAGGACGAGCGCGGCCCCGGTCGCGTGCACAGCGTCCGTCGTCGTCTTCACGATCGCCTCGAGCGACTCCTCGAGGTAGAGCGACTCCGACACCGCCTCCGAGATCCGTGCGAGCGCCTCGAGCTCGGCGACGCGCCGTTGCGCCTCCGCGTACAGCTTCGCGTGGACGATCGACTGCGCCACCTGGCCCGCGATCGCCTGCAGCAGCTCGATCTCGTCCGGCCGGAACTCGCGCGGCGCGCGCGTCCGCACGTTGAGCGCGCCGGCGAGCTGGTCGCGCGCGAGGATCGGGACGGCGAGGATCGACTCGTACTCCGATTCCGGCAGGTTCGGGAACTCGCGCCAGCGCGGGTCGAGGTCGGCCCGCTCGGCGATCGCGACCGGCCGCCGCTCGGCCGCCGCGGTGCCGGTGATGCCCTCGCCGGGGCGCAGCCGCGGCCGGCGCGTCATCTCGTCGAGCGGTGTGCCGCGCGTCGCGCGCAGGACGAGCTCGTCCGCGCCCTCGTCGTAGAGGTAGACGAAGCAGGCGTCCGCGTCGAGCGCCTCCGCGACCCTGTCGGCCACGAGGTGGAGCACCTCCTCGAGGTCGAGCGTCGAGTTGACCGCCGCGATCGTCTCGGTCAGCAGCCGCAGGTGGCGCTCGGTCGAGGTCACCGCTCTATCGTAGGAGGGCCGTGGCTCTGACCCACGTCCTCCTCTTCTTCCACCTGCTCGGCGCGTTCTGCTTCTTCGCAGGCGCCGCCGTCGCGGGAACGCTCCAGCTGGCGGCGCTCCGGCGCGAGCGCCCGAGCGAGATCCTCGCGCTGCTGCGGCTGACGCGGGCCGGAGTCGCGCTCGTCGGGCTCGGCGCGCTGCTCACGCTCGGCTTCGGGATCGCGCTCGCCGAGCACGAGGGCATCGGCCTCTCGCCGACGTGGATCCAGGCGGCGCTCGGGCTCTGGGTCGCGAGCATGGCCCTCGGCGGCTACGGCGGACGGACGGCACGGCACGCGCGCTACCTCGCGGGGCGGCTGGCGGCGGAGGGCGACGCGCCGAGCGAGGAGCTACGCGCGCTCGTCGCGGCGCGCGGGCCGCTCTGGGCGAGCTACGCGAGCGGGCTGCTGCTCCTCGCCATCCTCGGCCTCATGGTCTGGCGCCCGGGCTAGCCCGGAAGCATCAGCAAGGTGCGGCCCGTGCTGCGGCGAACGGCTGTGCGGGCTCGAGCGAGCGCGCGAGGGAGCCGACTCGACCGGAGCATCGAAAGCCGGCGACAGCACGAGCGCGCCCGAGACCGCGATCTCGGGCGCGCGAGTTCCGTGCTAGAGCGAGCGAAGCGCAGCTTCGCGAGCTACAGGACGGCCAGGTACTTCTTCATCTCCCACTCGGTGAGCTGGACGCGGTACTCGTCCCACTCCTTCCGCTTCAGCTCGACGTAGCGGTCGAAGATGTGCGGGCCGAGGGCCTTCCGCATCAGCTCCGAGCGGGAGAGCTCGTCGATCGCCTCGCCGAGCGTCTCCGGGAGCGAGACGATGCCGCGCTCGCGCCGCTGCTCGGGCGTGAGGTGGTAGAGGTTCGTCTCCATCGGGTCGGGCAGCTCGTAGCCCTGCTCGATCCCCTCGAGGCCCGCGTGCAGGAGCGCCGCGAACGTCAGGTACGGGTTGCACGCCGGGTCGGGACAGCGGATCTCGGCGCGCGTCGCCTGCTCCGAGCCCGGCTTGTAGAGCGGGATCCGGATCAGGGCCGAGCGGTTCCGCTGCGACCAGGCGACGTACACCGGCGCCTCGTAGCCGGGGACGAGCCGCTTGTACGAGTTCACCCACTGCGCGAACACCGCCGAGAGCTCGCGCGCGTGCCGCAGCTGCCCGGCGATGAACGCCTTGCCGACGTCCGAGAGGTGCCACTTGTCGTCCCCGTCGAAGAAGGCGTTGTGCCCGTCCGTGAAGAGCGACTGGTGGGTGTGCATGCCCGAGCCGTTCTCGCCGAAGAGCGGCTTCGGCATGAACGTCGCGTGGTAGCCGTGCTGCTTCGCGACCTCCTTCACGACGAGCCGGTACGTCAGCATGTAGTCGGCCATGTCGAGCGCGCCGGCATAGCGGATGTCGATCTCGTGCTGCGACGGGCCCACCTCGTGATGGTGGTACTCGACCGGGATCCCCATCGACTCGAGGGCGCGGATCGTGTCGCGGCGGACGCCGGTAGCGGCGTCCATCGTCGTCTGGGCGAAGTAGCCGCCCTCGTCGAGGGTCACGGTGCCGTGCTCGTCCTCGAAAAGGAAGTACTCGGCCTCGGGCCCGACGTTGAACGTGTCGAAGCCCATCGCCGCCATCCGCTCGAGCGCGCGGCGGAGCGCGTGGCGCGGGTCGCCTGCGTAGGGACTCCCGTCGGGCGTGACGACGTCGCAGATCATCCGGGCGGCCTGGCCGTCGGGCAGCACCCGGAACGTCTTCGGATCGGGGATCGCGACCATGTCGGACTCCTCGATCGCGTTGAAGCCGGTGATCGACGACCCGTCGAAGCCCATGCCGTCGTCGAGCGCGTCCTCGACCTCGGCGCGGGTGATCGAGAAGCTCTTCAGGTGCCCTTCGAGATCGGTGAACCAGAGGAGCACGTCCTCGATGCCGCGGGCGTCGATCTCCGCGAGCACCTCCCGGCGCGTCTCCGGGTCCGACGTGGCCCGGTTCCTGCTCTCCACCTGTGCCATTCCTTCCTCCTCCTCGAACGAAAAAAGCCCCGGCGGCCACCGATGTCGTCGAACGACCGTGTGGCTGCCGAGGCTCCGTCGCCTCCAAACGTTGCGGCAAGTCTACATGTTGCACCGGCGGAAGTGGGGCTACGCTCGAGGCGTGGTTGCGGGAACCGGTTTCGAGCGGCTGCTCGTGCGGCTCGCCGACACGATCTCGCGCCGGCGGCGGGCGATCGTCGCGGTCTGGGTCGTGCTCCTCGCTGCCTGCGCCTGGTTCTCGCTGCACCAGACGTCGCACCTCTCCGGCGGCGGCTGGGACGTCCCGGGCAGCCAGTCGCTTCGCGTGACGCGGCTGCTCGACCGCTTCCCCGGGACGACGCCGCCGGCGTTCACCTTCTTCGTCACCGGCGAGAGCCATGCCGCGGTCGAGCGGCGGCTGGCCGCGATCCTCCCGGCGCTCGGGCGCAACCCCGACCTGCGGCCGGGCACCGCCCGGTTCCTCTCGGGCGGGCGGGCCGCGCTGCTGCCGGTGGCCTATCCGAAGGGCAGCTCGCAGTCGATCGACGAGGCGACGGCGCTCCGGCACGAGTTCGTCCAGACGAGCAGCAGCGTCCAGACGCGTGTGCTCGGCGAGCCGGCGATCTGGTCGAACTTCCAGGAGGTGGCGAAGCACCAGCTCGCGCGCGGCGAGGAGTTCGGCTTCCCGCTCATCCTCCTCATCCTGCTCGCCGCGTTCGGGACGCTCGTCGCCGCCGTCGCCCCGCTCGTGCTCGGCTTCGCGGCCGTCTTCCTCTCGGGAGCGGCGGTCTACTGGCTCTCGCGGTCGTTCGAGCTCTCGGTGTACGTCACGAACATGGCGTCGATGATCGGGATCGGCGTCGCCGTCGACTACTCGCTCTTCATCGTCAACCGCTACCGCGGCGAGCTCGCGGACGGTGCCGAGCCGGCGGAGGCGCTGCGGCGAGCGCTCGTCACCTCGGGGAAGGCGGTCGTCTTCAGCGGCGCGACGGTCGCCGTCTCGCTCGCCGGCCTCTATGCGATCGACGTGAACGGGATCCGTTCGCTCGCCGTCGGCGCGATCGTCGTCGTCTGCATCGCCGTCCTCGCCGCGGTCACGCTGCTGCCCGCGCTGCTCGCGCTCGCGGGCCGTCGGGTCGACCGGCTGCGCGTGCGGCTGCCGTGGACGACCGGCACCGAGCGCGGCGGTGCGTTCTGGACGGCGTGGGCGAGCCGGGTGATGCGGAGGCCCTGGCCGTTCCTGCTCGGCGGCGCGGCCCTGCTGCTCGTCCTCGCCTCGCCGCTCCTCGGCATGCAGACCTTCAACCGGGGCCTGAACGAGCTA
>DASQQF010000140.1:0-17309 GCA_035643535.1 Gaiellaceae bacterium | reverse complement strand
TGCGGAGGCGGACGCGGCCGGCGCGTGCGTGGTCGAGCGAGCCGAGGAGCGCGGTCGTCCCCACGATGAGCAGCGATTCCGTCGTCGCCGCCTTCACCGGCTCCCCGAGCACGTAGACGAGCACCGGCAGCGCGAGGATCGAGCCGCCGCCGCCGACGAGCCCGAGCGAGAGTCCGATCGCGAGGCCGAAGGGGAGCGCGAGCAGCGCCATTCGCCCGGCTACACCTGTGCCGCGAGCTCCGCGTAGCGGCGGCGGAGGCCGGAGCAGACGAGGTCGCAGAGCTCGGCGAGGCTCGGGTCGGCGACCCGGTAGTAGATCGTCGTTCCCTGTCGGCGCCTGGCGACGATGCCGTCGCGCTCGAGCTGGTGGAGATGCTTCGAGGTGTTGGACAGGCCGACGCCGGTGCGCTCGGCCAGGTCGCCGACCGGCAGCTCGTCGTGGGCGTCGAGCTCGTTCAGCAGCCGCAGCCGGGTCGGGTCGGAGAGGAGCCGGAAGCGCTCGGCGGCCTGCTCGATCAGATTCACGGGCACCGCCATCGAGTTTCATGCTAGCCTTGTTTTACTCGTTGGTCAAGTAGGAAAGGATGCGCCAGTGAGCACGAGTCGCACCGGTCACACGCCGGCCGGCACAACGATGCTGCCCTTCGCCGAGGCGGCCGCTCGCAGCCGGGCGACCCTCGGCGCCCACAACCCCTGCCGGGAGGCATAGATGTTCTTCCGGCAGGTCCTCCACCGCGACCTCGGCTGCGCCTCGTACGTGATCGCGGACGATCGCGTCGCGGCCGTCGTCGACCCGAAGTGGGAGGTCGAGGACTACCTCGGCCTCGCCGCCGAGAACGGCTTCGAGATCCGGCACGTGCTCGGGACGCACAACCACGCCGACCACGTCTCGGGCCGCGGACGCCTGGCCGCCGCGACCGGGGCGACGGTGCACGTCTCTCCCACGCCGGGGCTCGCGTACGCGCACGAGGTGCTCGCGGACGGCGACGAGCTCACGCTCGGGAGCGTCCGCATCGTCGCGCTCGCCACGCCGGGCCACCGGCCGGAGCACACGGCGTACCTCGTCCACGACGACGCCCGCGGCGACGAGCCGTGGGCCGTGCTCACCGGCGACTCGCTCTTCGTCGGCGACGTGGCCCGCCCCGACCTCGCTGTCGAAGCGGAGGAAGGTGCGCGCGAGCTGTGGAACACGCTGCAGCGGCTGCTCTCCCTGCCCGATCACGTGCAGGTCCTTCCCGGGCACCTCGGCGGCTCGCTCTGCGGCAGCGCCTCGATGAGCGGGGCTCCCGCGTCGACGATCGGCTTCGAGCGCCGCTTCAACCCGCTGCTGCAGGCGGCCGGCGCAGACGAGCTCGCAGCCCGGCTGACCGCCGGGCTCAAGCCGCAGCCGCCGAACTTCCGGCGGATCGTCGCTCTCAACAGCGGCCCGCTGCTCGTCGAAGCCGCCGCGCTCGAAGCGCTCCCACCGCACGAGGTCGCGGCACTGGTCGACGACGGCGTGGTCGTCATCGACGGCCGTGAGCCGGCCGCCTGGGCGGCAGCGCATGTTCCCGGCTCGCTCAACGCCACCATGGTGCGCGCTGCAGTCGGCAGCAGGGCCGCCGCAGCCGTCGATCCGGAGTCGCCCGTCGTCGTCGCTTCGGAGAGCGACGAGGACGCACGCGACATGGCACGCCGGCTCGAGGCGGTCGGCTTCCGGCAGGTCGTCGGCATCCTCGCCGGCGGCATCGACGCCTGGCAGGCGGCGGGGCTGCCGCTCGAGTCGATCGAGTCGGTGCCCGTTCCCGAGCTGGCGCAGCGGCTGCGCGCGCAGGACGTCCTGCTCCTCGACGTGCGCGACCCCGACGAGTGGGCAGACGGGCACGTCCCCGGCTCGCTTCTCGTGCCCTACCAGCAGCTCCGCGAGGACGCAGCGCTCGAGCGGGTTCGTGCCGCCGTCGACGGCACGCCGCTCGCGGTCGCGTGCTCGGCCGGCAACCGTGCCGCGCTCGCTGCATCGCTGCTACGCCGCGCCGGCGTCCACCGGGTGATCCACGTCGCCGGCGGCGGGATCGCCGATCTCGAGTACCACGACATCGACCTGATCGAGGAGGCACCGCAGAGATGAGCGAGATCCACCCGACCGAGGCCCGGTCGCTGCTCGAGGCAGGCGCCCTCGCGCTCGACGTGCGCGAGCTGGACGAGTGGCAGCACAGCCACATCCGCGACGCGCTGCACATCCCGCTCGGCGAGCTCGCCCAGCGTCTGCACGAGCTGCCCACGGGCCGGCGCATCGTGGCCGTCTGCCGCAGCGGCACCCGCAGCGGCCTGATCGTGGGCGCGCTGCGGCAGCGCGGCTACGACGTCGTCAACCTCGACGGGGGCCTGCTCGCCTGGCACGCGCACGGGCTGCCGCTCGAGCCGGCCGCCGGCGGGGTCGCGTGATGGGGCTGTTCTCGTTCCTGTTCACGCCGTCGACCACGGCTGAGGACGCGCACGACCGCGCCTCGCGGCGCGAGGCGGTGATCCTCGACGTGCGCGAGCGGCGCGAGTGGAGGGCCGGTCACGCTCCCGGCTCGAAGAACATCCCGCTGTCGACGCTCGCCGAGCGCCACCACGAGCTGAAGGACGACCGGACGTACGTCGCCGTCTGCCGCAGCGGCGGTCGCTCGCGCAGCGCGACGGCGCAGCTGCGGGCGGCGGGCTTCGAGGTGCTCAACGTCAAGGGCGGCATGCACGCCTGGCGGCGCGCCGGGCTGCCGCTCGAGCCCCGCAACGGACGCGTTCTCTAGGGGCTCGCCGTGAGATAGCCGCCCGGTCGGGCGGTTCGGGCCGGGCCGGACCGCCACGCCGCCCCCGCGCTACGCCGTAGCCTCACCTGGTGGCCTGCCGGTTCGCATCCCGCGGTTCCTCGGCAACCCTTCGTCGGCTGGGGTGATCGACGTACGGTTCGCCGCCGGCCTCGCGCTCTCGTTCGTCTCCGCCGTCGCGATCAACTGGGCGTACTCGCGCCAGCACGCGGCAGTGTCGGAGATGCCGGCGCTCTCGCTGCGAAGACCGCTCCACGTTCTCGCCTCGCTTCTGCGCAACGGCATCTGGCTCGCGAGCTTCAGCGCCGAGTCGCTCGGCTGGCTCCTCTATCTCGCCGCCCTGCGCCTCTCGCCGCTCTCGCTCGTGCAGGGCGTCGGCGCCTCCGGAATCGCGGCACTGGCCATCTTCAGCGTCAACGGACACCCGGAGAGGCTCTCGCGACGAGAGCGGGCCGCAGTCGTCGCCGGCGTCCTCGGGCTGCTCCTGCTCGCACTCTCGCTCGTGAACACGACGCAGGCCGATGCCGAGCCGCTGCCGGCGGGCGTAGCGGTCTGGCTCGGCGGCAGCGTCGCCGGAGCGCTCCTCCTGGCCGGCAGCCGGGTGCGGATCGCGCGGGGGCCCGCGCTCGGTCTCGCGTCGGGGCTGCTCTTCGCCGGCGGGGACATCTGCTCGAAGCTCGTCGTCTTCGGCCACCTCTGGCTGATCGCGCTCGTGCCGCTGCTCGTCGTGTACGCGCTCGGCACGGCCCTCCTCCAGCAGGGCTTCCAGCACGGCAACGCGCTCTCGACCGCCGGGCTGTCGACGCTCGCCACCAACGCCGTCCCGATCGTCTCCGGGTTCGTCCTCTTCGACGAGGAGCTTCCGAACGCCGCGGCCGGCGTGCTCCAGATGCTCGCGTTCTCGACACTCGTCGCCAGCGCGATCCTCCTGGCACGGCGGGAGCGGTCAGCTCCGAGCGGACACGAGCCCGAACCGGGCTACGTCACTTCCCCTCCGGACACTCGGCCGAGGAGGTGCCGCCGGTGATCGCCGCGAGCAGCCTCCCCGGAGCCTCGATCGCCTTGATCGCGAACCGGCCGGCACGGCGGGCGTGCAGCAGGGTTGCTCCGTCGCCGGCTCGGCTGAGACAGAGCGAGCCACGCTCGACCTTCCAGTACGGGTTGAACGCGACCCGGAGCAGGTAGACGCCGGGGCGGGTGACGCGGCCGGCGATCCGGCTTGCGCCGAACAGCGTCACCGTCGCGGGCGCACGGCCGGTGAGGAGCGGCGTGGCGTGCGGCAGCTCGTAGATCGAAGCATGGCTGTCGCTCCAGACCTCGCGCAGCCCGGAGTGCCCCGAGCCGAGCAACGCCGCCTCTCTGCCGCCGTAGGTCTTCTCGTCGGGAAGGTGCGGCAGGACGACGTAGCGGACGGCGCGCGCCCGCAGCCACGCGGTGTAGCGCGCCGCGGTCAGACCGGGTGCGTAGAGGGCGCGGTTGTCGGCGATGTCGAGCTGGACGTACCACCCCCGGGCGAGCGGGAATCCGGCCTCAGGCAGGAAGTAGTTCTCCCAGTGGTTGGCCGTCTCGACGACCTCGACGCGGAAGCGCGGCGGCTCGTGGCGGTCGAGGAAGTGGATCACCGGCTGCCAGAACGAGAGCTTCGAGCCGCGGCTCGAGGAGCGGTCGGGGATCATCGCCGTGTAGGGGAGGACGTTCGACGCGAGCGCGACGGCGCACGCCGTCAGCGCGAGCCAGCGCGGCCGCCAGCCTGCGCGCGCCGCCGCCACGAGCATGAGCGGGAAGACGAAGACGGAGGCGCGCAGGATGTTCCGACCCACCGGTGACGGAACCACCTCGAAGGCGACGCCGGCCACGGCCCAGACGAGGAAGAGGCTCGCCAGCGGCCAGCCCGCGCGGCCGCGCAGTGAGAGCCAGGCGCCGAGGCCGGCAACGACGAGGCCGGCGAGCATCCGCCAGATCCCGTAGGGGAAGACCAGCGCCGGCGTCGGCAACAGCACGAGCAGTCCGAGCTGCGCGCCGCCGGCGGCCGCGACCGCGGTCGCGAGCAGCAACGTCGTGCGGTTGAGCCGCCGCCCACGCAGCGCAACCGCGAGCAGGGCGAGGGCCAGGAAGAGGAACGCGAGCGGGCTGAAGCCGAGGGTCGCAAGCATCGCCGGCAGCGCGAGCCAGCGCCGGCCGCGCTGGAGCGCCCACAGGGTGACCATGAGCATGGCGAGGCCGAGGTCGAACGGATAGGCGGCCGTGAACACCTGACCCGCGAGCAGGACGGCGAAGGCGAGCGCCGGCAGGCGTCCCGCCGTCGGCCACTCGCGCGGGACGACCGAGGCGAAGAAGCTCGCAGCGACCACCACACCGGCGATGGCGAGCGCGGTGTTGCCGACGACCGCGGCGAGCGGGTAGTAGAGCAGGCTGTAGGACGAGAGCGGGTAGTCGCCCGCGAACCAGAAGTTGTCCCAGACGAGGATCCCGTGGCGCACCAGCTCCGTCCGGTACACGTGCGCGGCGAGATCGCCGCCGGCGGGCGCAACGAGCAGGACGAGCCAGGCCGCCGCCGCGGCGAGGGCGCCGCAGACGAGGACGTCGAGCAGTTGCCGTCCCGAGGCCAGCGTCGCAGTCGAGGGCGTGGCCGTGCTGCTCGTCAGCGGTGCGTCTCCTCTCCGTTGCCCGAGTACGTTGCCGTCGATGTCTCCCGTCCGCCAGGTGCGTCGGCGCACCGTTCGACACATTCTCCGGGAATCGGCCCGGTGCGTGTCTCGAGGGTCCGTTCCGGCCGGGCGCTGCCGATGAGCGTCCCCTCCGTGAGCAGGAGGGCGGTCGGGCGTGTGCTCGCGGCGGTGTCCTCGGCCGCCGTCGTCGGCGTCGTCTTCGCGTTCGCGCTGCCGTCGATCGCCCAATACGGCGCAGTCTGGGGCGAGCTGCACTCGCTCACGCCGCTCTGGATCGGCGCGCTCGCCGCGGCGGTGCTCGCCAACACCCTGACGAGTGCGCTGCCGTGGCGCGTCATGCTGCCCGGGCTCGGCTTGGTCTCCGCGTTGCGGATCACGCAGGCTTCGACCGCGCTGATCACGGTGCTCCCCGGCGGCGCTCCGGCCGGAATGGCGGTGTCGTTCGCGATGCTGCGCACGCAGCGGATCGGCCGGGAAGCGGCGGCGCTGACGGTGGCGCTGACCGGCATCTGGAGCCAGCTGTCGACCTTCGTGTTCCCGGTCGCCGCGGTCGTCGCGATCTCGGCGGGTGGACGGCTTCCCCGGCCGGTCGTGTGGGCGGCGGTCGCCGGGGTCGTCGTGATCGTCGTCGCCATCGTCCTGCTCGTGCTCGCACTCGCAGGGCGGCGCCGGGCGCTGATCCTCGGCGGCGCGGTTCGCGCCGCGACGGGGGCGCTGCTCCGCCTCGCGCGCAGGCCGTCGCCCGTGTGGAGCCGGGCCGACATCCTCCGTCTGCGCAGGAACACGTTGCGCGCGATGAGCGAGCACGGTGTCGCGCTCACGCTGGCGACACTCGCGAACCAGCTCACCGGGTTCGCGGTCCTCGACCTCTCCCTGCGCGCAGTCGGCATCAGCACCGCGGAGATCTCGATCGCCGAGAGCTTCACCGCCTGGTCGCTGGCCCGGCTGATCGAGTCGCTGCCGCTGACGCCGGGCGGGCTCGGCCTCGTCGAGCTCGGCCTCACCGGCACCCTGATCGCCTTCGGCGCTCCGCACGCGGCGCTGGTGGCCTCCGTCCTGCTCTACCGCGGCCTCGTCGTGGTCCCGACGCTCGTCCTCGGGGCGACCGCCGGCCTCACGTGGAGGCTGCGCTGGTCCGACTGAGCTTCCTCATCCTTCCCACATTCGCAGGCGGTTAGGTGACGGCTACCGTGATCCAGGCAAGGAACCGCCCAGAAAGGAATGCCGCAGTTGAGGATTCTCCGCACCATCTCGACGGGTCGGCTATTGCTGCTGCTCGCGGGCGTGGCGCTCGCGCTGGCCGCCGTCGGCGCGGTCGCCGTCCGCGCAGCCACCGGCTCCGGTAGCCCGCCGCCCGCACAACCGCTAGCGAACGCGCTTCACGACGCCGCAACCGCGTCGAAGCCCGCCGGGATCAGCGCCCGGATCTCGTTCACGAACGACCTGGTGCCCTCGCTCTCGAGCTTCACCGGCCAGGGGGCGGTCTCGCCGCTCCTGTCCGGCGCGAACGGCCGGCTCTGGCTGACCGGCGACGGCTACGGCCGGATCGAGCTGCAGTCCAACTCGGGCAACGACAGCGAGATCACCTGGTCGCCGAGCCGGGCGAGGATCTACGACGGCACCTCGAACACGGTGTACGAGGTCGCGCTACCGCAGCACGCGACGACCACGCACACCCGGCCGCACACCCCGCCGACGGTCGCGCAGATCCAGAGCTTCCTCTCGAAGCTGACCGACGCCGTGACGCTCTCGAATCCGGTCTCGACGGTGATCGGCGGCCAGGGGGCCTACAGCGTGCGCGTGACCCCCAAGGACTCGTCGTCGCTGCTCGACGGGGCGCGGATCGGCTGGGACGCCGTCCACGGCGTGCCGCTCGAGATCGGGATCTACGCCCGCGGCGTCTCCGGCCCGGTCGTCTCGCTCACCGCGACGGGCATCTCCTACGCTCCGGTGCCGGCCTCCGACGTGAAGATCTCGCCGCCGCCGGGCGCGAAGATCGTGACGATCCCGACCCCGTCGTCCTCGCGCAGCGGCCGGACGCACGAGTCGGTCGGCGGCCTCGCCGCCGTGCAGGCGAAGCTCCCGTTCACGCTCGCCGCGCCCGCGACACTCGACGGGAAGGCCCGCGCGAGCGTCCGGCTCCTCGGCGGCGACTCGGCCCTGCTCGTCTACGGCAAGGGTCTCTCGGCGATCGCGGTCGTCGAGCGGCAGCCGGCGCAGGGCGGCGCACAGCAGCCGCCGTCGGCGCTCGGATCGCTGCCGACGACGACGATCGCCGGCGCGAAGGCACAGGAGCTGCCGACGCAGCTCGGCACGTTGCTCCGCTTCGAGCACGCGGGTGTCTCGTTCCTCGTCGGCGCCGCGCTGCCCCAGCACGAGGTCGAGCAGGCGGCGGCAGGGCTCGCGTCGTGAGCGCCGTCCCGATCGCAGCCCGCGCGCTCGTCAAGCGTTACGGCGAGCTCGTCGCGGTCGACCACGTCGACCTGACCGTCGAGCCCGGCGACGTCTTCGGCTACCTCGGCCCGAACGGCGCCGGCAAGACGACCTCGCTGCGGATGCTCCTCGGCCTGATCCGGCCGACCTCGGGCTCGGTGGAGCTGTTCGGGCGCGACCCGATGCAGCTGGGGGCGGCGGCCCTCGAGGGCGTCGCCGGCTTCGTCGAGGGGCCTCGCTTCTACCCCTATCTCTCCGCCCGGCGCAACCTCGAGCTCCTGGCCGACTACGACGGCAAGGGGGTGCGCCGCCGGATCGACGAGGTGCTCGACCTGGTCGAGCTGCGCGACCGCGCCCGCGATCGCGTCGGCGGCTACTCCCACGGGATGAAGCAGCGGCTCGGCATCGCCGCTTCTCTCCTCCGCGCACCGAGGCTGCTCCTGCTCGACGAGCCGACGACCGGCCTCGACCCCGCCGGCATGCGGGACATGCGCGCTCTGGTCCGGCGGCTCGCAGGCGAGGGCATCACCATCCTCCTCTCCAGCCATCTGCTGAACGAGGTGGAGGAGCTCTGCAACCGGGTGGCGATCGTCCGCAGGGGGAGGGTCGTCTACGAGGGCGAGCTGGCGGCGCTGAAGGCGGCGTCGGCCGACTCGTACCGGCTGCGGACGACCGATCCGCAGCGCGCGCTCGCCCACTGCGATCCCCGCCTCGGCGCGCGGCTCGAGGACGAAGCGCTCGTCCTCTCCGCCGGCGAGGAGGCGCTCGCGGCGCTGACGGTCTCGCTCGGCCGGGCAGGAATCGGCGTCCTCTCGCTCGTCCCGCAGCAGGCGACGCTCGAGCAGCTCTTCCTCGACCTGACCGAGGCGCCGCCGGCAGAGCCGGCCCCCGTCGAGGCCGAGCCGGTGGGGGCGGCCGCATGAACGGGGTCGCCGGCGTCTACAAGTGGGAGCTGCTGAAGCTCCGGGCGCAGAAGCGCACCTACCTCGGGCTCGGCGCCGCCGTCGCCGTCCCGATCGCGTTCGTCGTCGCGCTCGCCTTCCAGAGCGGCTCGCCGAACGACATCCCGATGGGCCGCTACGTCCGGGACACCGGGCTCGTGACGCCGTTCCTCGTCCTCTTCTTCATGTCGATCTGGGGGCTGCCGCTGATCACCGCCCTCGTCGCCGGCGACATCGTGGCCGCCGAGCACCACAACGGCACCCTGAAGACGATCCTGACCCGCTCGCGCGACCGGGGACAGATCTTCGCGGGGAAGCTGCTCGCCGCGCTCACCTACACCGTCGCGGCCGTCGTCCTGCTCGGGCTCGTCGGCGCCGTCGCCGGCAGCGTGCGCTTCGGCTTCCACCCGCTCGTCTCCCTCTCCGGGACGACCGTCGGGCCCTGGAAAGGGGTCGCCCTGCTCGCCGCGAGCCTCGGCGTCTACCTCCTGCCGCTCGTCGGAATCGCGGCCTTCGGCCTTCTGCTCTCCACCTGGACGCGCAACAGCGCCGCCTCGGTCGTCGGCACCCTCATGTACGCCCTCCTGATGCAGCTGCTGGGCGCGCTGCCCGGCACCGAGTCGATCAGGCCGTACCTCCTCGGGACCCAGTTCGAGGCCTGGCACGGCTTTCTCCGGACACCCACCGACTGGGCGCCGGTCGTGCGCGCAGCCTGGCTCTGCTTCGCCTATGCGGCCGTGCCGCTCGTCGCCGCCTACCTCGTCTTCCTCCGCCGAGACGTCGCCGGCGACTAGTCTCCGCGGGCGCGTTCGCTCGTGGCGCCCTCGGGCTGTGCCGACCGCCAGGCCTCCACGAGCGGGCGACGATAGAACAGCACGAGTGGCACCGCGACGAGGATCAGGACGATCTCGTCGAACGGCCCTGGAATCGGCAGGAGCCCCAGAGCCGCGACCCATCGCAGAGGTCTCGGGATGCGCCTGTCGGTCGCGGCGATCCTCATCGCACGAACGGTATGTCCGACGAGAGCGCGTAGACGTCGCACGATCCCAGCGTAGTGGACTGTCTGCGCAGTGTTCCCCGGGGCGCCGCGCTCCGGCTTCGTCGTCTCTACCTGAAGGGGACGGTGATCGGGCCGGGGAGGCGCCGGTAGACCGCGAAGAAGTCGCGGTCGTCGGGGACGAGGTAGCGGCTAGCGGAGTGGTTGGGTTGCGGCTCGACCATCCTGGCGGCGAGGCCGTGGTGGTGCGTGTAGGTGATGAGCGTGTGCCAGTACGGGTTGATGTCGAACTGCATCGCCCGGACGGCCCCGACGTGCTGGAGGATCCTCGCCAGGCTGATCACGGTCTGTGCGTCTGCTGCGACGAAGATCAGGTTGCCGCGCCGGTCGATGCCGACGCCGGTGCGCCAGACGCGAACGGCGTTGCCGAGCGTCTCGCCCCATTTGAGGCTGAGGTCGAGGTTCGGGTTGACCTTCCCGTTCCAGACGATCGGAGGGAGGCTCTGGCGCGACCAGGCGACGTTCTTACCCGCGTTCGGGCCACCGTGCCATTTCACGATCGCGACGCGACCGTTCCTGTAGCCGACGAGGGTGGCGTTGCCGTCGGTGAGCGGTTCGTTGACGCGGCCGTTGTCGGTGGAGCCGTTCGAGCCGTAGGCGTAGGTGAAGCCGGAGTTGAAGGTGGCGAGCAGGCGCCACCGCTGCCCGTAGGGAACCATCATCGGGCCACGCACAGCCGCGCTCGGCGGCTCGTAGCGGCCCGGGTAGAAGGCAACCGCTGTGCGCGTGTGATCGAACCAGGCGACGTACGCGACGACCCGCGGATAGTCGCGCTCGCTCCGGAAACTGGTGACGAGGACCGGCGGCTTCCCGTCGATCGCCGGACCCGACGGCTTCCATACGCCTTCGCCTCGCAACGGGTGGGCGAAGACGGGCTCGATGTTCGGCGGCCACCGCTTCTGCTTCGCGTGGCGCTCTCCCGTCGCCGCGTGCGAGGTTCCGACGCCGACGCTCGGCAGCCGGGTCAGCTGCGGCCCGCCCTTCCTCGGCGCCCGCCAGCTGTAGTAGACGTGCTCGACCTTGTCGACGAGCCAGCTGCCGCCCGGCTGGACTCTCAGCCACTCGACGCTGCGCACGCCCGCCGACATGCTCGTCGGCTGCAGCATCCAGCGGGTGTACGAGTAGAACGCCGGTGAGAGAAGCGCGAGCAGTGCAACGACCGCGATCGTCCACCGGCGACGCCAACGGCGCCTGGCCGCCGCCGCCCGCCGGCGCCGCCTGCTCGCCTCGAGCCGACCCGACGGGTCGGAGAGGGCCGCGTCCAGCGGTTCGTTCAGTTCAGGGTCCAGAGAGCCGCGCACCGCGTCACGGTCCCGGTGAGGCCACCGGCAGCGTCGCCGTCGCGCCGAGCTGCGGGTTCCAGCAACAGCAGCGCCAGGAGGGCCGCCCGCATGGGAATGCTCGCGACGTCGATGTGCTCGTCGGCGGCGTGGCCGCCGTCGCCGATCGGACCGAGCCCGTCGAGCGTTGCCGTGTAGAGGCTGGCCGTGTTGGCGTCGGAGGCTCCACCCGCGATGCCCGCGTCCTCGAGCTCGAGCCCGAGCGACTGCCCGAGGCGCTGGGCCGTCTCGAGCAGCTGTTGGTTGCGGTGCGTTGCGTCCATCGGCGGGCGCCCCATGCCCCCGTCGACCTCGAGCGAGGTCCCTGCGAGCGTCGGTCGAAGTGCGTGGATGGCGCGCTCGAGCGCCGCCTCTGCGGCGACCGTGGGTACCCGGATCCCGATGCTGGCGCGCGCCTCCGGTGCGACGACGTTCGGGCGCAGGCCGCCGTCGATGGTGCCGACGTTGACGGTGATCCCGTGCTCCGGGTCGTTGAGCGCGAACAGGCGGGGCACCTGGTTGGAGAGCTCGAGGATCGCGCTCACTCCCGCCTCGAAGCTCGTGCCGACATGCGCGGCACGACCGCGAACGATGAGCTCGAACCGGCCGACTCCCTTGCGGGCGATCTTCAACCGTCCCCGAGTGCCTTCGCCCGCTTCGAGCACGAAGGCCCGTTCTGCGCCCCTGCCCAGCCGGCGAAGCACCCGCTCCGAGGAAGTGCTGCCGATCTCCTCGTCGCTGTTCACGAGCACGACCGGCGTCACGTCCGGCCGGAGGCCGAGCCCGCGCAGCGCCCGGAGCGCGAACACGAGCTGCACGAGCCCCGCCTTCATGTCGTGAGTACCCGGGCCGAACAGCACGCCGTCGTCTCGCCGGAGCGGCATCCGTTCCAGCGTCCCGAGCGGCCATACCGTGTCCATGTGGCCGACGACCAGCTGGAACGGCGCGCCGTGTTCCCGCGAGCGCGGCCGCGCGTACAGATGGTCGCCGCTGCCGAAGCCGCGGATGCGACGGACGGCGTAGTCGAGCGTCGTGAGCTCGGCGGCCAGGATCGCGAACGGCGCCCGCTGGGCGGCCGGATCGGTCGACGGAGACTCGGCACGCACCAGCCGTTCCAGGAGCGCGACCATCTCCGGCTCGCGTTCTGCGAGCCAGGTGCGCAGCATCCGAGGACGCCCGTCGCGCACGGCTACCGCCGGTAGTCGACCGGGAAGGGGAACGCGTGCGTCTCGCAGACTTCTGCGACCCGCCCCGGATACAGGTACACGAGCGGACGCAGCCGGTGGAGGAGGTCGGAGTCGTCCACGTCGTGGCCGCGAAGCGCGGCGCGAGCGGCAGCTGCGGCGACCACCCGTCCCACCAGGAGGCTGTTCTCGCCGAAGCCGTCGACCATGCGGTCGAGCTCGCATTCCAGATACAGCGAGCACCCCTCGACGAGCACGCCCTCGACCCTGCGGGCGGGGAAGACCGGCACCGCGGCGAGCGTCGGCTTCGAGCGGTCGTCGAGACGGGCGCCGGCCGCCATCGACGCAGGCACGAGCCGGTCCAGGCCGGGGAAGCTGACCGTGAACTCCGGATGCCTCTGCAGGTTGCGGTAGGTCGCGTGGGACGGGCTGCAGACGAAGCCGAAGAAGTTCGCCCAACCGATCGGCATCGCCAGATGCTTCGGCGCGACGTTGTGCCCGTCGCCCTCCTTCGTCGCGACCAGGACGAGTGGTGCCACCGTGAAGACCCGCTCCCAGATCGCGGAATCCATCGAGAGCTCGATCAGCTCGTCGCGCCCCGCGTCCAGTTCGAAGGCATGCGCCGGCACACCCCCATGCTCCACCCTCGGTCGTCCGGCCGCATCGGCCGAGTCGCGCACGCCTGCTTCGGCCCACTACTGATGGAGCCCCAGCAGCGGTGCGAGGTCGTCGCGGGGCTCCTCACGCACGTGGCGGAGGAAGCGCATCAGCGGCTTCGGGATCTCCTCGAGGCCGACCGTGCCGAGCCGCGGATCCGTGAATCTCAGCGTGCAGAGACCGTCGCGCGCGTAGCTCGTCTTCGTCAGTCCGCCGTCGCGGCCGAGCGGGCTCAGGTCCCAGACCTCGAACGTGTCGTCTGCGTAACGGAGGAACGAGAGCCGCGATCCGCCGCGGTGAAGGACGAGCGCGCCGCTCACGTTGCGGTCGTCGATCGGCTCGAAGTCCGCCGGCCACACCTCGTCGACCTCGTCGTGCGGGAAGCGTGGCTCCAGCACCTCGCGGTACAGGCTGACGGCGTCTTGCGGGAAGCCGAGTAGGTCCTGCATCAGCTTCGCGAGCCGGTTTTGGCCGAGTTCGTCCATCGTCCAGCACCTCCCCGGTGTACCGCGACGAGTTTCCGACGATGCGCCTGCTCGCGCATCGGTAGAAACCGCCCCGCACCGGGGAAGGTGCGCCCGCTCGAGCACGAGCGCCGGCGGCACCTCGGGCTCGACGCGGCGGATCTCGCGGTCGGTCGGTGCCTCGTTGCTCCTTTGTCAGCGGCGGAAGCGGCCCCGCTTCTGCTTGTCGAGGCCGAGCGCCTTGTCGATGCGGCCGCGGTCGAAGCCGACGATCGGACTGCCGTCGATCTCGACCACCGGAACGCCGGTCTGACCGGTCTTGCGCACGAGCTCGCGCGCGGCGGAGGCGCTCCGCGAGACGTCGATTTCACGGAAGGGGACCTGCCGCTCACGCAGGTACTGCTTCGCCCGTACGCACCAGGGGCAGGTCTGGGTGGTGAAGACGAGCACGCGCGGCTGCCGGAGCCGCCTTGCCTCGGCCAGGCCGGCGCTCGTCGTACCGGGAACGCGGCCCATCGCTATACCGCGCCGCCCGGCGCGGCGTCGACCATCGCTCTCGCCCCTGCCCCGTTCAATCGACGAGCGGCCTGCGCCCGCTCGTGTCGAAGCGAAGGAGCGCGTACAGCGGACAGAAGCTGATCGCGCTCGTGGCGACCATCAGACCGGCGACGACGAACAACACGATCCCGCCGACCGAGCCGGCACCGACCGTGACGCCGGCCGCGATCGCCGCAGCGGCGACCGCCAGGCGCACGCCGCGGTCGAGCGTGCCCATGTTCTGGCTCATCGAAGGCTCCTTTCAAGTTGCGCCGAGGAGAACTCCTCGACCAGTACGACGAAACGGCAACTCATGCTCCACTCATAGGATACACCGTTACACAGTTGTACAGTAGTGCTTGCTGTGATCGCGGACGTGTCCGCCGGCCGATCCCGGCCTAGCTCTCCTGCCGCTGGAGCGTTAGGCTGGGCGAGCGCGGTCGAGCGCACGCAAGAGGATCGGGGAATGGGCAAACAGCGCGCCTTGAAGACTGCGGCGCTGAGCGAGGTGAACGGGCACATCCTCCGGGCTGCCCGCGACTCGGTGACTCAGGAGCAGGAGTGGGAGTTTCTCTGCGAGTGTGGTCGCCCCAACTGCCACGAGCACGTCATGCTCACCATCGACGCCTACAGCGGTCTCCACGACGGTGGCGGTGCCGTGTTGGCTCCCGGGCATCGCGTGAGTCACGTCGCCAGAGCGTGGAGGCTCGTCACCGATGCCGAGGCCTTGGTCCGGCAGGCGAGGCAGCAGATCCGGCGCGCGAAGAGAACTCGACCGATGAGTGAGTGACTGAGTGAGTGAGGTGAGTGCCCCCAACGGGGATCGAAGCTGCCTGCAAATAGGCACTTTTCAGGTGGCCGTGCACGCACCGGTGCACGCACGCGACGGGCAGGAGCGGGCGCGAATGAGCACGAAATTCGTGGCGTCTAGAGTTTTGTAGTACGATTTGCGAGGTGGAGATCCACCCGTCGGCGCGCAAGCACGGGATCGCCGACGAGGACATCGAGCACGCAAAGGCACACGCGATGGCAATCGAAGATCAGGAAGACGACACGCGGCTGTACCTCGGCCCTTCCCGCACGGCCGACCTACTGGAAGTCGTGACGATCGTGCGCGACGACGGCTCGGAGCTTGCGATCCACGCGATGAGGATGCGACCGAAGTACCAGCGACTCTTGCCGGGAGGAGGATGAGGATGGCGAAGAAGACCCACGGCAAGACGGCGAGCGGAACCCCGATCACCGACGAGCTGGTCTCGGAGCTCGCCGAGAAGGCCGAGGCCGGCTACGACGTCGACGAGATGCTCCGCCGCCGGAAGGTCGGACGGCCACCGATGGGCTCGGGAGTCGCGAGCGTCGAGTCCGTCCGCCTCGACCCGGAGCTTCGCGAGGCGCTGGCAGAACGGGCGCGAAGCGAACACGAGACGACCTCGTCGGTAATCCGCAAGGCCCTGCGGAAGTACCTCAACGTCGCCTGAGAGAGCGTGAGCATGACCGCGCTTCGCCGGCCGCCGACGCTCGCCGAGCTCCGGGGCCGGCGCGACGAGATCCTGTCACTGGCGCGCCGTCACGGCGCCTCGAACGTGCGCGTGTTCGGCTCCGTTGCGCGCGAGGAGCCCCAGGCGCGGGACCTCGACCTCCTGATCGACCTCGAAGCAGGGCGTAGTCTGCTCGACCTCGCGGCACTGCACGTCGAGCTCGAGGACCTGCTCGGCTGCGACGTCGACGTGGCCGAGCGGGTGAAGGCGCGGCTGCAGCAGCAGGTCTTGGCAGAGGCTGTCCTGCTCTGAGCTCGAGCGGGCTTCGGCGAGCTGCGAGAGGTCAGCGCTGCGCGAGCAGCGCGTCGTAGTCGAGCTCGCGGCTGTCGACGAGTACGTGCGTGTAGGTGTCGCTCGTCACCTTCAGCGAGCGCTGGCCGACGAGCGCGCCGATCTCCGCCCACGTCCGCCCCTGCCGGTGGAGGAGGCTGATTCGGCGGTGGCGGAGATCGTGCGGCGACCACAGCGGGATGCCGGCCGCGCGGCAGGCCTTCGCGATGCCCGTCCGGATCGAGTCGGCGCCGCTCGACGCGAACAGACGCGCCTGCGGGTCACGGTCTTCCCGCGGTGGCAGTGTCCGCTCGAGCGCTTCGGCGAGGACGTCCGGTAGGTCGACCCAGAGTGCACGCCCGGTTTTCGACGTGGCCGCGCGGAGGCGAACCCGCCGGCGCGGCTCGTCGTAGTCGCCGACGAGGATCGTGTCGATGCTCGACACGCGTGCACCCGACCAGTCGAGCCACAGCAGCGCGAGCCGGTGCTTCGACGGCAGGAGCCGGTAGACCGCCTCGACATGGTCGGCGCTCGGCGGCTCGGGCTCGCGGATCTCGCCGCGCGGTAACCGCACGCGCAGCTTGTCGCGCACGGGATTCGGCGAGACGCCGGCGAAGTCGAACACACAGGCGAGGTGGGTCACCGCCTTGCGGATCGTCTCGCGCTTGTAACCGCTGGCATGGAGTTGCGAGACGGCGTCGGCGATGTCCTGTGGCGTGAATCTCTCGGCGCGCCGTCCTGCGCCGAGGACGCCGAGGATCAGATTGAGGGAGGTCCCGATGTTCACACGCGTCGCGTCCGCGATGTCGATGCGCGAGGCGCGGTAGGCGGCGGCGGCGTCCGCGAGCGTCGTCGTCCGGGCACGCTTCCGGTCGAGCGCCGACAGATCGGGCACTCGCATCGCCGCGAGCTCGCTGTCCACCCAACGTCGCCGCTCGACGGCTTCTGTGCGCGTCCGAAAGCTTCCGGCGTACCGCTGGGTGCTCTCCCGGCCGCCGAGCCGATAGCGGACGAGGTACCGCTTCCGGCCTCCGGGTGTTGGTCGAGCGACGATCCAGCTACTCGACATGGGGCTCCTCGCTAGACGGGACGCACACGGTCATCGCGGTAAGTGTTGCGCTCGACGAGCTGGAGGTAGTCCTCGACGCGGACCATCGGGCGCGAGTAGCCCGGGAGCGCGACCACCGGCAGAGCGCGGAAGATGGCGTCGATAGCGCGGCGCTCGAAGCCGAGTTGGCGGAGGTGCGTGCGGGTGAGCAGCGCGCCCGGCGTCTTGATGAGTTCCGCAGCGCGGGAGCGTCCAGCTGTCCTCATCGTTCTGCTCCGATGTGACGCCGAGGGCCTCAGCTGGAGTTGGAGCTGCTGCGCGTCCACGTTCCGCGCCATGCTCGGGAAGGTAACACATATGTCACTCAGGCGCGGAGCGCACCAGACACGTACGATGCGTGCAT
>DASQQF010000139.1:0-10404 GCA_035643535.1 Gaiellaceae bacterium | reverse complement strand
GTGCCGAGGATGTGCATCGGGAAGAACGTGAGGT
Organism: Gaiellaceae bacterium; assembly: GCA_035643535.1. Lineage (GTDB taxonomy): Bacteria > Actinomycetota > Thermoleophilia > Gaiellales > Gaiellaceae > Palsa-739. The sequence continues at coordinate 10,370 of DASQQF010000139.1, read as the reverse complement.
TGAAGCTCACGAACGTGAGCCAGAAGTGGAGCTTGCCGAGCCGCTCGTCGTACATGCGGCCCGTCATCTTCGGGAACCAGTAGTACATCCCGGCGAAGATCGTGAAGACAGAGCCGCCGAAGAGCACGTAGTGGATGTGCGCCACGATGAAATAGGTCTGGCTCACGTGGATGTCGATCGGGACGGCGCCGAGCATGACGCCCGAGAGGCCGCCGATCACGAACATCGAGAGGAAGCCGAGCGCGAACAGCATCGGCGTGTTGAAGTGGAGTTTCCCCTCCCACATCGTCGCGAGCCAGCTGAAGATCTTGATCCCGGTCGGGACGGCGATCAGGAGCGTCGTGATCATCATCGGCACCCGGATCCACGAGGCCATGCCGCTCACGAACATGTGGTGCGCCCAGACCGAGAAGCCGAGCACGACGATCGCCATCAGCGAGAGGGCCATCAGCCGGTAGCCGAAGATCGGCTTGCGGCTGAAGACGGCGATCACCTCGCTCATGATCCCGAAGCCGGGCAGCATCATGATGTAGACCGCCGGGTGCGAGTAGAACCAGAAGATGTGCTGGTACCCGAGCGGGTAGCCGCCGCCGACCGGGTCGAAGAACGACGTGTGCATCACGTGGTCGAACATCGAGAAGAACTGCGAACCGGCGATGAACGGCGTCGCGATCACGACGAGGAGCGAGGTCGTGAAGTTCGCCCAGACGAGGAGCGGCATCCGCCAGAACGTCATCCCCGGCGCGCGCATCGTGATGATCGTGACGAGGAAGTTGAGGGCGGTCATGATCGACGACGCGCCCGCCCACTGCACTCCCTGGTTGAAGAAGATCGCACCGATCGGCTGGTGCTGCGAGCACAGCGGCGCGTAGCCCGTCCAGCCGCAGGCGAACGCGCCGCCCGGCATCAGGAACGACGCGAGCATCATGATCCCGGCGATCGGCAGCAGCCAGAACGAGAGCGCGTTGAGGCGCGGGAACGCCATGTCGGCGGCGCCGAGCATGAGCGGCACGACGAAGTTCGCGAGCCCGGCGAAGGCCGGGATGATGAAGAGGAAGATCATCAGCGCCGCGTGCACCGAGAAGAGCCCGTTGTACGTCTGGTTGTCGAAGTACTGGATCCCCGGCTTCGCGAGCTCGGCGCGGACGAGCATCGCCAGCATCCCGCCGGCGAGGAAGAAGAAGACCGTCGTCACGAGGTACTGGACGCCGATCACCTTGTGGTCGGTGTTGACGCGGAAGTAGTCCTTCCAGCTCCGCGCGCCGTGCCCCGAGTGATCCTCGGCGCGGGTCGGGAAGCCGAGCGCGTAGTACGTCCAGTAGTCGAAGGCGCCGATGCCGGCGAGGAAGCCGAGCGGCCCGGCGACGAGACCCGAGACGAGCACGAGCGGCTCCGTGGCGAGGATCGGGTGCCACGACCCTGCCCAGCGGGCGACGACGACGAGGCCGAAGCCGATGCCGGCGAAGAGCGGCGTCATCCAGACCGCGCGGAGCAGACCGCCGCGGTAGAGCATCCGCCAGCCGCCTCCCGTCGGCGGGGGCGCGTGGTGGACGTCGTGCGCGATCGCTGTGCTCGTCACCGTCGACTCATCCCTTCTTGCTCGCCTGCACGAGGAACTGCACGAGCCCGTCGAGCTCCTGCTTCGAGAGCGTCTTTCCGAACGTCTGCGGCATCAGGTTCGCCGGATAGCCCGGCTGGACGTACGCGTTCGGGCTGACGATCGACTGCCGCACGAACGCCGCGAGCGGCTGGTGCGCCTGCTGCGCGTAGGCGGCGAGCTTGTCGAGGTCGGGCCCGATCTTTCCGGTCGCATGCGCCGCGGTCAGCGTGTGACACGACGCGCAGTTGTTCTGCGCGAAGACCTGCGAGCCGCTCACGGGCGCGGCGCTCGCGGCGACCGGCTGCTCCTGCTTGCGGAGCCACGCGTCGAACGCCTTCGGCTGCATCACGATCGCCTGCGAGCGCATGAGCGCATGCCCGAGCCCGCACAGCTCGGTGCACTCGACGGGATAGGTGCCGAGCCGGTCGGGCGTGATGTGGAGGTGCGTGACGAGCCCGGGCACGGCGTCGATCTTCTGGCCGAACTCCGGCACCCAGAACGAGTGGATCACGTCCTTCGAGCGGATGTAGAGCTCCACCGAGCGGTCCTTCGGCAGCCGCAGCTCGGAGGTCGTCACGTTCTTCGCGTCGGGGTAGCTGAACGTGAAGGTGAACTGCTGCGCCGTGACGTTCACCCGGAGCGCGTCGCTCCCCTGGGCGTCGTTCCGCGAGAGGACGATCCCGCTCACGATCGCGATCGCGGTCACGAGCACGGTGGGGATCAGCGTCCACGTGATCTCGAGGCCGGTGTGGCCGTGGATGGGCGGTCCGTCCTCGTGGTCGTCGGGCTGGGCGCGGAAGCGGACGACCGAGTAGAGGAGCGCCGCGACGACGACGGCGAAGATCGCGATGCAGATCGCGATCACGAACCAGAAGACGAAGTCGATCCGGCCGGCCTCGCGCGAGGCCGGGTGCGGCAACCAGGGCAGGAGAAGCGCGACGGCAGCGGCGAGACCGCCCGTGATCACGCCGATCCCCAAGAGCGTGACGATGGAGCCCCTGCGCATCCGGACCGGAGCCTACCCGAGTCGGGCGCCGGGCACGGCGGGTGCCGCAGCCGTAACCCCGGCGGTCGCTCCGACGTTTGCCGAGCGACCCCGCAAACCGTAAACGGAAGGAGAGGCAATGGGCTTCGGAGTCGGGATCTTCCTCGCCGCGATCGGCGCCGTGCTCGCTTTCGCGGTGAACACGAGCCCCTCGGGCGTGAACATCCACACCGTCGGCTGGATCCTGCTCATCGTCGGGATCGTCGGCATCGTCCTCTCGATGATCTTCTGGTCGTCCTGGGCAGGCCCGGGCTACTGGAGCCGCCGCCGCACGACCTATGTCGAGGACGGCCCCGTCGACCGGCCGCCGTACTAGCCCGCAGACCTGCGGTCTGATGGGACTTCGCCGGCGGGGGACCGCGCTCTCCCGCCGGCGGAGTTCCCCCTGCGGGCGAGCACGTGCGAAGCTCTGACCCTCTATGCGATCGGGAGCTCGACGAAGAAGGACGAGCCGGAGCAGCCGTCCGAGACGACCCACATGCGCCCGCTCATGCGCATGACGAGCTCGCGCGAGATGTAGAGGCCGAGCCCGGTGCCGCCGACGCCCCGCGTCAGGTTCGGGTCGAGGCGGAAGAATTTCTCGAAGACCCGGTCCTGCTCGGCCGGCGGGATTCCGAGCCCCTGATCGGCGACGCGGAAGCGGACACGGCCGCCGCTGCGGCCGGCCTCGAGCTCGATGCGTCCTCCGTCGGGCGAGTACTTGATCGCGTTGTCGAGCAGGTTGGTCAGGATCTGGCGGAGCTTGTCGGGATCCGCGGCCACCTGGGGGAGCGGGTGCGGCGCCGCGACCGTCAGCTCGACCGCCTCCGGGAGCCGTGCCCGTAGCGCGTCCGCCACCTCGGTCGCGATCGCCGCGGCGTCGCAGCGCTCGATCTCGATGCTCATCCGGCCCGACTCGAGCCGGCTCGCCCAGAGGATGTCGTTGACGATGCGCGCCAGCCGGTCCGCCTCGTTCGAGATGACCTCGAGGAGCCGCTCCTGCTGCGACTCCTCGACCACCACGTCGTGGCGCCGCAGCGTCATCGCCGCGCCGTAGATGGCGGCGAGCGGCGTGCGGAGCTCGTGGGACACGGTCGAGACGAAGTCGCTCTTCATCTGCTCGACGGCCCGCTCGTCGGTGACGTCGCGGAACGCGTAGACGGTGCCGCCCGGGAAGCGCACGGCGGAGATCGAGAGCCACCGCTCCTCCCCCTGCACCTCGACGGGGAGGGTCTGCGCGCGCGATGCGCCCGGCCGGGGCTCCGTGGCGAGCGGGATTCGCGACTCGAGCGACTGCCAGTCGCCGAGCAGCTCCGCCACCGGTCGCCCGACCGCGTCGGCGGCGGGGCGGCGCAGGCTGACCGCGGCGGTCGGGTTCCAGAGGCGCACCATCCCGGCCTCGTCGACGAGGAAGACGCCGTCGTCGACGTACTCGAGGGCCGCAACCGCATGCCCTCGCTCCTGCGCCTCGCCGAACAGGCGCGCGTTGTCGAGCGCGAGGGAGACCCGCCGCGCGAGCTCCATCGCCACCTCCCGGTCGGCCTCGTCGAAACGCGGCTGCACACCGATCGTGCCGAGGCTGATCACGCCGAGCGTCCGGCCGCGGGCGACGAGGGGCGCGACGATGCCGGAGGTGTTCGCGATCTCGCGGATCGCCTCCGCGTGCTCGGCATCGTGCGCCATCGAGTCGACCTCGGCCTGGAGATCGGGAAGGAGCTGCGCCTCTCCCGTCCGCAGCGCCATCTGCACCGGATGTGTGGGCAGCGTCGGCGGATAGCGCAGCCGCAGCGCGCGGACGAGCTCCGTCTTCCCCGGCTCGGCGTGGAGCGCGACGACGGAGCGGAGCTCACCCGCCTCGAGCAGGTCGATGACGAGATAGCCCGCGAGTGCCGGCACCGCGAGGTCGGCGATCGCGGCCAGTGTCGCCTCCCAGTCGAGCGAGGCGACGAGGAGCTCGCTCGCGCGTGCGAGGAAGCGGAGCTGCTCCTCGGAGCGGCGCCGGCGCGTCACGTCGGCGACGATCGCGACCGAGGAGAGAAGCTCTCCGCCGTCGCCTCGCACGGGTGCCGCGCTGATCTCGAGCGTCCGCGTGCCGTCCTCCCTGACGAGCTCGTGGCGCTCCCCGACGATCACCTCGTGCGCGTCGAGTACACGCTCGAGCGGCCGGCGGGTCGTCTCCGCTCCGCCCGCCCGCAGGTTCATGCCGGGCTCGAGCGGTGCGCCCCAGATCCGCTCGAGCTCGTCGTTCCGCACCAGGAGCCGCCCGGCGGGGTCGGCGATGGCCACGCCCAGCGGCAGCTGCTCGACGACGGCGCGCAGCTGTCCGAGCGAGTCCTGCGCGCGGCGATGGAGCGCGACCGCGTCGAGTGCCAGCGAGACACGGCGTCCGAGCTCGGAGACCAGCTCGAGATCCTCCGTACCGTGCCGGCCGGGCTCGCGGGAGGCGACGGTGAGCACGCCGAGGCGCCCGCCGGCGGCCTCGAGCGGCACGGCGATGAGCGAGCGCGAGGCGACCCGGAACGAGCCCTTCTCGTCGGGTCGCTGGAACCGCTCGAGCGGCTCGTCGAGCGCCGACTGGTGGAACGGCCGGCCCGAGCGGAAGACCTCGACGACCGGGATGCCGCGGTGACGCTCGACGTCGTAGACCGGGGCGATCGTGTCGATCAGCTCGTCGAGCCGCGGGTCGACGTCCGAGTGCGCCACGCGCTCGAGCTTGCCGCCGCCGGCGACGTAGATGTGGCAGCCGTCGGCGATGCGCGGCACGACGAGCTCGGGCACCCGCCGGAGCAGCTCCTCGTAGTCGAGGATCGCGCTCAGGCGCCCCGTCGCTTCGAGCAGGAGCGCGAGGCGCGCCTGCGACGCCTCGAGCGCGGCCCTCGCCTCGCGCTCGCGCTGGGCGGCGCGCGTCTCCTCGGTGATGTCCCGCGTCACGTTGACGACGAGCTCGATCTCGCCGTCGGCCCCCGTAACGGGCATCGAGCGCCATGCCAGCCACCGTTCCTCATCCGCCTCGCGGCATCGGACACGGACGACGGCGGCGGCCTCGCTGCCGGAGAGCGCCCGCGAAGACGGCAGGTCGGAGGCGGCGATGGACGCGCCCACGGCGTCGGAGACCTCGAGGAGCTCGAGCCTCGACTCCACAGGGACCGCGGCGAGCTCTTCGACGGAGTCGAAGCCCACCGTCCGTGCCGCTGCGTCGTTCGCGAACATGAGCCTGCGGTCGGGTGTGACCGCCGAGATCCCCTCCTCGACCGTGCGCAGGATCGTCGCGAGCTGCTCGCGCGACTCCCGCAGCGCCTCCTGCGCCCGCGTCCGCTCGGTCACCGACGCGAGATGGTTCGCGATCGTCCGGGAGAGGAGCACCTCGCGCTCGCTCCAGGCGTGCGGCTCGTCGTGGTAGAGCATGAACTTGCCGAGCAGGCGCCCGCCGCGGACGAGCGGGACGAACGCGAGGGCCGCGATCCCCTCCTCGCGGACGGCGCGCTCGAGCTCGGGCTCGAAGCCTGCGGCGGCCACGTCCTCGACGAGCACCGGCTGCGGGTCCTCCGTGCCCGCCGGCCACGGCGAGTGCCCGTCGGCCGAGGCGCGATACCTCTCGGAGAGGCCGCGCCAGGCGCGGAAGCGGAACATGCCGTCGTCGTCGGCGAGCAGGACCGCCGCGCGTCCGGCGCCGGTCGCGGCCAGCAGCGCGTCGAGCGCGGCCGCCAGCACGTCGTCGAGCCTGCTCGCTCCCCCGACGGCGTCCGCGAAGCGGTAGACGGCGTCGAGGTCGCGCAGCCTCGAGCGCAGCTCCTCGCGCTCGCCCACGTCACGCGCGGTCCCGAGCATGAAGCGCAGGTCGCCGTCGTCGCCGCGCACTGCGCTGCCGTTCACCTCGAGCCACACGTAGCTGCCGGAGGCGCGGCGCACGCGGATCGCGACGGCCTCGACGTCCTCGCCGGAGGCGGCCCGCTCCCAGGCCGCCGTCGCCGGAGCGGCGTCCTCGGGATGGATCAGCTCGAGCACCGGGACGCCCACGAGCACCGCCGGCTCCCAGCCGAGCGAGGCCCACGACGGCGACGCGTACAGCACCCGCCCCTCCGGATCCGCGAGCGTGACGAGGTCGTGCGACCGGTCGGCGACGAGCCGCCCGAGGGCGCCGCCGAGGCCGTGCTCGGCGTCGAACGCGACGTGCTCGGTTCCGCTGCTCAGTTTCCCCCCGCCGACTGGACGACGTGTTCGCAGGAGTCTGCCGTATCGGCGGCCCGCTCGGCCAGCAAGTCGAGCGGTTCCCGATGCGATCTTCGGAAGCAGACGTATATCGTTTGCCGGCACAGGTGGATTGCGGCGGTCCCAGTTGAGCGCGGTCACGCCGGAGGAGCAGGCGGCTCCACCCGAGGGGCACGCCGCACCGGCTCCCGACGTGCGCCTCGTCGATGTCAGGAAGCACTTCCGTGACACGGTTGCCGTCGACGGCATCCACCTCGAGATCGCGCAGGGCGAGTTCTTCAGCCTGCTCGGCCCGTCCGGCTGCGGCAAGTCGACGACGCTCGCGCTGATCGGCGGCTTCGAGGAGCCGACGGGCGGCGAGGTCTGGCTCGGGGGCCGTGAGATGAGCCGCGTGCCGCCGTATCGCCGCGACGTCAACACCGTCTTCCAGTCGTACGCCCTGTTCCCGCACCTGGACGTCGCGTCGAACGTCGGCTTCGGCCTGCGCCGCCGCAAGCTCCCGCGCGCCCAGATCGCCACCCGCGTGACCGACGCGCTCGAGCTTGTCGGGCTCACCGGCCTCGGCAAGCGGAAGCCGGTTCAGCTCTCCGGCGGCCAGCAGCAGCGGGTCGCGCTCGCCCGCGCGCTCGTGAACGAGCCGCGCGTGCTCCTCCTCGACGAGCCGCTCGGAGCGCTCGACCTCAAGCTGCGCAAGCAGATGCAGCTCGAGCTGAAGCGGATCCAGCGCGAGGTCGGCGTCACGTTCCTCTACGTGACACACGACCAGGAGGAGGCGCTGGCCATGAGCGACCGCCTCGCGGTCATGAACCTCGGCCACATCGAGCAGATCGGCGGGCCCCAGGAGGTGTACGAGCGGCCGGCGACGGAGTTCGTCGCCGACTTCCTCGGCGCCTCGAATCTCCTCGCCGGCGACGTCGCAGGCGTCGAGGGCGGAGTCGCGAGGATCGTGCTCGACGGTGCGGGCGAGGTTCGCGCCCCCGCCGACCGCCTACCCGAGGGCGTGCGGCGCGTGAAGGTCGGCGTCCGGCCCGAGAAGCTCCGCCCGCTGCGTCGCGGCGAGGCCGAGCCGGCGGACGCGAACGCCGTCACGGGCCGCGTGCGCACGAGCACGTACCTGGGGCTCGGGCACCAGCTCGAGGTCGAGGGACCAGCGGAGACGAGACTGATCGTCTACGTCCAGAACGCAGGTGACGAAGCACCCGGCGCCGGAGCCGAGGTCCGCCTCTGCTGGCGTCCCGAACACACCTTTGTCGTGCGGCCGGCCGGGCCGGCCCGAGAGGAGGAGCAGGAGTGAGCGACCAGGAGAGCCAGGAGCAGCCGTTCCCCGACCCCGCGTTGCTGCGCGGGCTGAGCGAGCCGCGCATCTCGCGCGGGCAGCTCGTTCGCCGTGCCGGCGCGGGCGCGCTGGCGTTCGGGCTGGCCGGCTTCCTCGAGGCGTGCGGCGTCGGCGGCGCGAACAAGACGACGTCGACCACGAGCGGCGCGAACCAGGTCGGCTCCGCCGAGTGGTGGGCGAAGCAGAAGGTCGGCGGCACCCTCCAGTTCGCGAACTGGCCGCTCTACATCGACACGAGCCACGGCAAGCACCCCTCGCTGCAGCAGTTCACGAAGGCGACGGGGATCAAGGTCAACTACGAAGAGGTCATCCAGAACAACGACAGCTTCTACGCCAAGATCGCGCCGTCGCTCCAGGGCGGCCAGGGGACCGGCTACGACATCATCGTGATGACGAACGGCTGGTACCTGACGGAGCTGATCAACCACAGGTGGCTGATCCCGCTCGACCATTCGAAGATCCCGAACTTCTTCAAGTACGCGAGCACGCTCTACAAGAACCCGAACTACGACGGGGGCAACAAGTACACCGTCGCGTGGCAGTCGGGCTTCACCGGCATCGCCTACAACCCGCAGCTCACGGGCCGCGAGATCAACTCCGTGGACGATCTCTGGGACCCGAAGTTCTCGGGGCACATCGGGATGATGAGCGACAACACCGAGCTCGGCAGCGTGGCGCTGCTCAAGCTCGGCATCGAGCCGGCCACCTCGACCGTGTCCGACTGGCACAAGGCGGCGAGCATCCTCAAGCAGCAGCGCAAGATGGTCCGCCAGTACTACGACCAGAGCTACATCAAGGCGCTCGAGAACGGCGACACGTGGATCACGCAGGCGTGGTCGGGCGACATCTTCCAGGCCAACGCGTCCGGTTACCCCCACCTGAAGTTCGTCGTCCCGAAGGAGGGGGTCATGCACTGGACGGACAACATGATGATCCCGCTCCACGCGCCGCATCCGGCCGACGCGCTCTCCTGGATGAACTTCTACTACCAGCCGAAGATCGCGGCCGAGGTGGCGGACTGGGTCAACTACCTCTGCCCGGTGCCGGCGGCGAAGTCGATCATCGCGAAGCAGCTCGACGACCCGAGCGTCGCGAAGAGCCCGCTCGTCTTCCCTTCGAAGGCCATGTCGGCCAAGGCGAAGGAGTACTACACGTTCAAGAACTTCAACGAGTTCAACACCTGGAACAACATCTTCAACCCGATCATCCAGTCGTAGCGCAGGGGGCGGGAGGGTGAGCGTCAGGCTGCGCAACCGTCTCGCCCCCTACCTGCTGGGGATGCCGGCCGGGGTCTACCTGGCGATCTTCTTCGTGGTGCCGCTGTTCGCGGTGCTCGCGGTCTCGCTCGAGACGGGCAACTACGACAGCGGCTTCGTGCTCACGTGGAACTGGCACGAGTACGTGACCGCGATCCAGCAGTACCACACGCAGTTCATCCGGTCGTTCGAGTACGCGGCGCTGTCGACGGGGCTCGCGCTCGTGCTCGCCTACCCGATCGCGTACTGGATCGCCTTCCACGGCGGGCGGCACAAGTCGACCTACCTGCTGCTGATCCTGCTGCCGTTCTTCGTCTCGTTCGTGATCCGGACGCTGGCCTGGAACTTCATCCTCTCCGACCAGGGGATCATCCTCGGGACGCTGAAGGGCTGGCATCTGCTGCCGCAGTCGCTCAGCGTGCTGTCGACGCCGAGCGCCGTGATCGCGGGCCTGACGTACAACGCGCTCCCGTTCATGGCGCTGCCGCTCTACGTGGGGCTCGAGCGGATCGACCGGCGGCTCGTGCAGGCGGCCGGCGACCTCTATGCGCGGCCCGCCACGTCGTTCCTGCGTGTGATCGTGCCGCTCTCGGCGCCCGGCATCTTCGCCGGCTTCCTGCTGGTGTTCGTCACGAACGTCGGCGACTACGTGAACGCGTCGATCCTCGGCGGGCCCGGCACGACGATGATCGGCAACATCATCCAGACCCAGTACTTGACGAACTTCGACTATCCGATGGCGTCGGCGCTGTCGTCGCTGCTGATCGCCGGGACGCTCGTCGTGATCTTCCTCTACGCGCGCACGTTCGGCGGCGCCCGCACCATCCAGGAGTACGCGTGACCGCGCTCGCGGAGACGCGTGCGGCGCCGGTCGTCGCGAAGCCGGTGCGGGTGCGGCCGGCACGGTTCCTCCTTCCGCTCTACACCTGGCTCGTGCTCGCGTAC
>DASQQF010000138.1:0-14184 GCA_035643535.1 Gaiellaceae bacterium | reverse complement strand
GACAACTTCCAGGAGAAGTTCGCGGCGGAGGCCGACCCTGCGATCGCGGCCGCGGCGCCGAAGCTGTAGCGGGCATCTACTGACGCATTCCGTTCGGGCGTTCGGGTAGCGTCAGGCTCGGTGGACGGAAAGCACGACGTTCTCGTCGTCGGCGCGAGCTGTGCGGGCATGCGTGCAGCGATCGAGGCCCACGACGCCGGTGCCGACGTCGGCGTCATCTCCAAGCTCCACCCGACCCGCTCCCACTCCGGCGCGGCCGAGGGAGGGATCAACGCCGCGCTCGGCAACGCCGCCGACGACAGTCCCGAGATCCACGCCTACGACACCGTCAAGGGCTCCGACTACATCGGCGACCAGGACGCGATCGAGATCTTCGCCGAGGAGGCGCCCGCCGACATCGTCCAGCTCGAGAACTGGGGCGCAGTCTTCTCGCGGCGCGAGGACGGCAAGCTCGCGCAGCGCCCGTTCGGCGCCGCCGGCTCGCCGCGCACCGTCTACGCCGCCGACATCACCGGCCACGTCCTGATCCAGGTGCTGTGGGAGCAGGTCTGCAAGCGCGACATCCCGGTCTACGAGGAGTTCTTCGCGTGGCAGCTCGTCGAGAACGAGGGACGCTGCCAGGGCGTCGTCTGCTGGGACCTCCTGCACGGCGGCCTGAAGACCCTCGGCGGCAAGACGGTCGTGCTCGCCACCGGCGGCGCCGGCCGCCAGTACCGGGCGACGACGAACGCGTACGCCTGCACCGGCGACGGGATGGCGATGGCCCTCCACGCCGGGCTGCCGCTCAAGGACATGGAGTTCATGCAGTTCCACCCGACGACGATGTTCCCGTCGGGGATCCTGATCACCGAGGGCTGCCGCGGCGAGGGTGGCTACCTGATCAACTCCGACGGCGAGCGCTTCATGAAGCGCTACGCGCCGAACGCGCTCGAGCTCGCCTCGCGCGACGTCGTCTCCCGCTCGGAGCAGACGGAGATCGACGAGGGGCGCGGCGTCCACGGCTCGATCTTCCTCGACCTGCGCCACCTCGGCGCCGAGCGGATCCTCGAGCGGCTCCCGGGGTCGCGCGAGCTCGCGATGACGTACGCCGGCGTCGACCCGATCTACGACCCGATCCCGGTCCGCCCCGGCGCGCACTACCACATGGGCGGCATCTCGACGGACAACGACGGCGCGACCGAGCTGACCGGCCTCTACGCCGCCGGCGAGTGCGCGTGCGTCTCCGTCCACGGCGCGAACCGCCTCGGCGGCAACTCGCTGATGGAGACAATCGTCTTCGGCCGCCGCGCCGGGCGCGCCGCCGCCGAGTGGGCGCTCGCGAACACGACGGTGAACGTCCCCGAGGCCGCCGAGCGCGACGCGGAGGCGAGGCTGAACGAGCTGCTGTCGCGCGATTCCGGCGAGCGGCCGTGGAAGCTCCGCGACGAGCTCGGCCAGTCGATGCTCGAGAACTTCGGCGTCTTCCGGCGGGAAGAGCAGATGGCGAGGGAGCTCGAGATCCTCGGTGACCTCCGCAGCCGCTTCGAGAACGTGTACGTCGAGGACAAGGGGGAGGTCTTCAACAGCGACCTGACCCAGGCGATCGAGCTCGGGAACATGCTCGACACCGCGCTCTGCATGGTGACGGCCGGCATCGCGCGGAAGGAGAGCCGCGGCGCCCATTCGCGGCCGCACGACCATCCGACGCGCGACGACGACAATTTCCTCCACCACTCGATCACGCGCTGGAAGGACGGCGGCGTCGAGCTCACGCGCTCCGACGTGCGGTTCACGAAGTGGGAGCCGCAGGAGCGCAAGTACTGATGCGGCGCGCCGCGCTCCTCCTGCTCGTGCCGCTCGGGCTCGTGGCGGCGGCATGCGGCGGCTCCGGCGGCTCGAAGGCGGCGGGCTCGTCGGGCAGCGCTTCGGTGGTGCAGAGCGGGCCGTCGGACACGACCTACGTCAACCAGGCGATCGCGAAGGGAGCGAAGAAGCCGGTCCATGCCGTCGTGTCGGGCCTCGTCGACGCGGCGGGGCAGCAGGTGCACATGAGCGGCATCGCCGACGTCGACCCGAAGGCGCAGACCGGCACGATCCACGTCTCCGTCCAGCTCGCGGGGCAGCAGGTGCCGCTCGACGAGGTGCTCGACGGGAAGACCGTCTACATCTCGTCCTCGTTCTTCTCGTCCTTCCTGCCCTCCGGGAAGAAGTGGCTGAAACTGAACGTCGCGTCGGTCTCGAAGACGTTCGGCATCGCGGCGTTCGCGCTCACCTCGCAGCCCGGCGCGGTGCCGCCGCTCAAGGACGTGCACAAGGCCGGGACGGCCACGATCGACGGCGTCCAGACGACCGAGTACGGCGCGCAGGTCGACCGAGCGAAGATGTCGCCCGCGGCGAAGGCGGCGCTCGGGGGCGCGAGCGTCCACTTCGGCGCGATCGACGTCTGGGTCGGGAGCGACGGCTACGTCCACCGCGCCCGCATCCGGACATCGGCGAAGTCGGGCGGCCAGAAGGCGAACGTCACCGTCACCTCGACGATGTCGAACTACGGCGAGACCGTCCACGTGACGGTTCCGCCGGCTTCGCAGACGGTGGATGCGGGCAAGGTCGGTATTCCGGGGTTCTCGAGCTGAGGAAGGGAGGCAGATGCAGGTCGGACTGAAGATCTGGCGCTACGACTCGGCCACCGGGGAGCGGGCGCTGAAGGAGTACGAGATCGACGCGCCCGAGGAGGCGACGCTCCTCGACTGCCTCGACATCGTCAAGGACCGCCAGGACGGCTCCCTCGCCTTCCGGAAGAGCTGCCGGATGATGATCTGCGGCTCGTGCGGCATGCGGATGGACGGCGCTGCCGTGCTCGCCTGCAAGACACGGATGTACGAGGTCGCCCAGGCGGGCCACGTCCCGGTGATCTCCGCGATGGGGAACCTTCCGATCGTCAAGGACCTCGTCGTCGACATGGATCCCTTCTGGGAGAAGTTCAAGGCGATGAAGCCGTACCTCCAGCCGGGCTACGAGCAGCCGGAGGACGGGCGCGAGTACCGGATCACGCAGGAGCGGATGAACGTGATCCACAAGGAGGCGCTCTGCATCAACTGCGGCTGCTGCGTCTCGGAGTGCAACGCGATGGAGTCCGACCCCGAGTTCCTCGGTCCGCAGGCGCTCGCGAAGGGGATGCGCTTCGTCGGCGACCCGCGCGACGCGGCGACCGTGGAGCGGCTGGAGCAGTACAGCGGCGAGCACGGGATCTGGGAGTGCACACGCTGCTTCTTCTGCAACGAGCGCTGCCCGAAGGGCGTCGACCCGCGCGACGCGATCGCGAAGCTCGGCGCCGAGGCCGTGGCGCACGGGATCGACCGCGACATGGGCGCGAAGCACGCGAAGTGGTTCGTCCGCTCGAGCGAGACGACGGGCTGGCTGCGCGAGACGGAGCTCGTCCCGAAGACGCAGGGCGTCGTCTCGACGGTGAAGCAGATGAAGTTCGCGATGAGCCTGATGCGCCACAACAAGGCGGGCCTCTCGTTCCCGCCGCACGTGGCGAAGGACGTCGGCGAGGCGCGGAACCTGCGCAAGCTCGTCCGCGAGCAGGAGCGCGGCGGCGCGCTCGGCCACGTCCAGGGCGAGAAGGCGCTCGAACGGCTCGCCCACGGCCATGCGCTCGGCGGCTCGCTCGAGGAGATCTACGCGCGGCCGGGCGCCGCGCCCAGGCCATGGCTACCCGAGCTCGAGGAGGAGAAGGCGTGAGCACGACTGCCGAGGAGACCGCGCCGAAGCGGGTCGCGTACTACAAGGGCTGCCTCGCATCGCTCTCGGCGAAGGAGCTCGACACGTCGACGCAGGCGCTCGCGCCGCGCGTCGGGCTCGAGCTCGTCGAGCTCGAGTCGGTGACGTGCTGCGGCGCCGGCGACATCCACGAGGCGGAGCCCGACTACTACCTCCACCTGAACGCGCGCATCCTCGCGTACGCCGAGGCCACCGGCGTCGACACGTTGATGACCGTCTGCAACGTGTGCACGCTCAACCTGCGGCAGGCGAACCACATGCTGCAGGGCGACTCCGAGCTGCTCGCGCGCGTGAACGAGAACCTCGCCACCGTCGGCGTGCCGGCGTACTCGGGCGGGGTCGAGGTGCGGCACCTGCTCTGGGAGATCGCCGAGGGCCCCGGGTACGAGAAGCTGCAGGAGGCCGCGCACAAGGGGCTCAAGGGGCTGAAGGTGGCGCCGTTCTACGGCTGCCAGATCCTGCGCCCGTCCAAGATCCTCGGCTTCGAGGATCCCGACCGGCCCTGGTCGCTCGAGCGGATCATCGCGGCGTGCGGCGGGGAGGCGGTCGACTACCCGGCGAAGATCAAGTGCTGCGGCTTCCCGATCATCCAGGCGCGGGAGGAGACGGCGATGGGCGAGCTGATCCAGCCCGTCGAGCAGGCGCTGGAGGCGGGTGCCGACGTGATGGTGACGCCGTGCCCGCTCTGCCATCTCTCGCTCGACGCCTGGCAGCAGAAGCTCGAGGCGGCGACCGGCCGGAAGTTCGACCTGCCGATCCTCCATCTCGCCCAGCTCGTCGGCGTCGCCGCCGGCCTGGAGGACTCGGAGCTCAAGTTCAGGCGGCACATCGTCGACCCCCGGCCCGCGCTGCAGCGGCTCGAAGTCTGAAACTCCTCGCGGGCCTGCTCGGCGCCGCCCTCGGCTGGGGCCTCGTCGAGGCTTCGCAGCCGCGGCTGCGCGAGCTCGAGCTCACGATGCCGCGGCTCCCGGAGGAGCTCGACGGCCTCCGGATCGCGCACCTGTCGGACTTCCATTTCGGCATCCCGTCTCCCGGGATCGGCGCCACGTGGCAGGCGGCGGTGTGGACGCGAGAGCGGCGTCCGGACCTCGTCGCCGTCACCGGCGACCTCCTGACCCATCCGCGCGGCGAGCCGATGCTCCGCCGGCTCGTGCGCGTGCTGCCGCAGCCGACGGTGGCCGTGCTCGGGAACCACGACGTCGCAATCAGCCGTGACCCGCAGGCGCGGCGCTCGGACCTGCGCGAGCTCGAGCCGGCGAGTCTGCTCCGGGACGAGGGCCGGATGCTCGAGCTGCGCGGCCGCAGCGTCTGGATTGCGGGCGTCGACCCGCGCCTGATCCTCCGCGGCCGGAGGAGCATCGACCCGAACACGCTCGCCCGCGACGCGGACCTCGCGATCCTGCTCTGCCATTACCCCGACGTGCTCGACCGGCTCGAGCCCGGCGCGTTCGACCTCGTCCTCGCCGGGCACATGCACGACGGGCAGATCTGCCTGCCCTATCCGGGAGGCAAGGTGGCCCTGTCCCACCCGAGCGCGCGGTACATGGCCGGCGTCTACCGCGGCCGCGCCGCGACGATGCACGTTTCGGCGGGGCTGGGGACGACGTTCGTGCCGTTCCGCTTCGCGGCCCGCCCCGAGGCGACGGAGCTCGTGCTGAGAACGCCTCGCTACGCTTGACGCATGGCAGGTCAGGCGTCGATCTCGACCGACATCCTCGCCCGCTATGCCGCCGACGCCGCGCGCGAGGTCCCGGGCGTCCGCGGGCTCGCCGCGAGCCCGATTCCCCGCCGGCGCGGGGTACGGATCGCGGAGAACGGCGGCGCGGTGCGGGTCGAGCTCCATCTCGTCGCGGAGTGGGGGGCGTCGCTGCCCGAGGTCGGGCGGCGCGTTCAGGAGCAGGTGCGCGAGTATCTCGCGCGGATGGCGGACGTCGAGCCGGCGCTGGTCGACGTGGTCGTCGACGCGGTGGGAGCTCCGGAGTGACCCGCATCGCGGAGTTGACGGGCGCGATGCGCGAGACGGGCCCCACCGTCTGCCACGAGTGCATCTGGTGGCAGACGCGCAATGCGCGCAGCATCGACAAGCGCAAGTGGATCCGCGAGACGGAGGAGAGCTGGGGCGCGTGGGGGACGCTCTACTACGACGACGACGGCCGGCTGCTCGGGACGATGCAGTACGGGCCGGCCGAGCTGTTCCCGCGCGCGACCGAGCTGCCTGCAGGGCCGCCGAGCCGCGACGCGGTGCTCGTGACGTGCGCCTACCTCACCGACCCGTCGCGGCCGTGGGTGATGCAGTCGCTCTTCCTCACTGCGATCGGGGATGCGCGCGACCGCGGTGCGAAGGCGCTCGAGGCCTTCGCGTACCGCTATCCGGAGGGCGAGACGACCTTCGAGCGCTTCCACGTCCACCGGACGATCTTCCCGGCGGACTTCCTCGCCGACTTCGGCTTCCTGCCGGTGCGGGCGCAGGGGCGTGTCGAGCTCGTCCGCCTCGAGCTCGGGGGCCTGCAGCCGGTGGAGGAGGGGAAGCGCGAGAAGGTGCTCGCCGTCGTGCGCGAGGCGTTCCTCCCGGCTCCGGCACCCCAGCGGCCGTAACCTCGATACCGCGGACGGCGACCGTGGACGTGGCGGAGGGAGGAGCCGCCGCATGGCCCACCCCCTCCGCCGTTCTGACCCGCCTCGCCGCTGGGGCGGGGCCGGGTCTGAGTGCGAGGGCCCCCGCCGCATCGGGGCCCGACGACTCGTTCTTGCGAGCCCCCGCCGCATCGGGGCGCGCAAGAGGAATATCGCTCCGCGGCCGCTGCTTCTCCTATCGCTGGATCGGTGGTTCACTCGATCGGTTCACTCGGACGAGGCTCCCGCTGCACCGGCGGAGCGCCGATCTCTCTGTCGAACGGAGCGGTGGGCCGCAGCCCGCTCCGGTCATCAGACGGAGCCGTTCACGGGAATGGGAGCCGCAGCCCTTCCCCAGGCGGCGAAGTCACGAGAGGCCCCCTCGCGGGGCCTCTCCTCGTTGGAGAGCTTGTCGGGGCCGCCGCAGGCGGCCGGTGATTCGCTCGCCGGGACCGGGAGGTTCGCCCCGGATTACCCGCCGGAACCTCGCGTCCCGGCCCTCGCCGGCGGTGCCGGGCGGGTTCTTTACGCCGCTCTGACACGACTTCCGCTACGACTGTGGCACCCAGTACATCGGAATACGAGGGGGTTCTATGAGAACGAAGACTCTCGCGGGCGCGGCTGCAATGGCGGTCGGCGCGCTCGTACTCGGGGCCGTCATCGGCCGCCCCGGTATCGGGCAGGCGGCCGGCGGCACACCGCCCCAGAACACGGGAACGCCGACGATCAGCGGCGTGCCGCAGGAGGGCCAGACGCTGAAGACGAGCGACGGCACCTGGAGCGGCAGCCCGACGAAGTTCGCGTACGCGTGGAAGCGCTGCGACAAGAACGGCAACAACTGCAAGGCGATCAGCGGCGCCACCGCGAACACCTACAAGCTCGGCTCCGCCGATGTCGGGAGCACGCTGCGCTCGACCGTCACCGCGACCAACGGCAGCGGCTCGACGAGCGCCACCTCGGTGCCGACCGCGGTGGTCTCGAGCGCGGCGGCGCCGAAGAACACCGCTCCGCCCAGCATCTCCGGGACGGTGCAAGTCGGATCGACGCTCACGGCCGCGAAGGGGACCTGGAGCGGGTACGTGAACGCGTACGCGTATGCGTGGAGCCGCTGTGACAAGAACGGCAACAGCTGCTCGGCGATCAGCGGCGCCAAGAGCGCGACCTACAAGCTGACCCAGGCGGACGTGGGGACGACGCTGCGGGTCGCCGTCACGGCGACGAACGGCGCAGGTTCCACGACGGCGACGTCGGTCCCGAGCGCGTCGGTGCCGGGACCTGTCACCACCGGCTGCCCGAGCGGCTCCGGGACGATCCAGGCGGCCGCCCTGTCGGCGCCGGCGCGGCTCGCGATCGACCGCCAGTCGATCAGTCCGGCTCGCGTGACCCGTGCCACGAACGTGATCCAGCTCCACTTCCGGGTCACGGCCTGCGGCGGCCGGGCCGTTCAGGGCGCGAAGGTCTTCGCCGCCACGATCCCCTACAACCAGTTCAGGGGGACGACGGGGACCACGGGTGCCGACGGTACGGTGACGCTGACCGAGCCGGCGGCGCGGGGTTTCCCCGCCAGCCGGCGGCAGGAGCTGCTCGCGGTGCTCGTGCGCGCGAGTCAGCCCGGGAAGCCGCTCCTCGGCGGCATCTCGACGCGCCGTGCGGTTGCCTTCCCGGTCGCGCGGGGATAGCGGCAGCACACCGAAGCGGGGGAGGGCCGGTCGGCCGATCGGCCCTCCCCCGCTACTCGTTTCGGAGCGGCTACGCGGCCTGCGAGGCCGAATGTGCGCCGCCGAGCAGCAGCTCGGCGATCTGGATCGCGTTGAGTGCGGCGCCCTTGACCAGGTTGTCGCACGCGAGGAAGAGGACGAGGCCGTTGCGCTCGGCCGCCCGGTCCTCGCGGATCCGGCCGACGAGGACGTCCTCCGTTCGCGCCGCGGCGGCGGACGTCGGCGTGTCGACGACGCGCACCGAGGGTGCCGCGGCGAGCACGGCTTCGGCCTGCGCGGGCGCGAGCGGCTCTTCCGTCTCGAGCCAGACCGCCTCGGAGTGGCCGACGAGGATCGGCACCCGAACGGTCGTGGCGCTGACCGGCAGCTCCGGCAGCTCGAGGATCTTCCGTGCCTCTGCGCGGATCTTCGCCTCCTCGTCGGTCTCGTCGCCCTCCCAGCCCCAGTCGAAGGCGAGGTCGTGCCTCTCGGCCGCCTCGGAGCGGAGCTGCTCCATCCGCTGCGCGCCCGCCCCGGACGCCGCCTGGTAGGTCGAGACGCGCACCCTCCGCAGCCCGGCGGCGTCGTGGAGCGGCCCGAGGACGCAGGCGAGCGGGATCGTCGAGCAGTTCGGGTTCGCGACGACGTGGGTCGTCTGCAGCGCCTCGAGCGCGCGGGCCGCGTTCACCTCCGGCACGACGAGCGGGTACCCGTCGGCGAGCCGGTACGCGCTCGACTTGTCGACCACGAGGGCGCCGCCGTCGACGGCATGCGGGACGAGCTCACGCGAGGCGGTCGTGCCGCAGGAGAAGAGGACGAGGTCGAGCCCGCCAGCTGCGAGCGTCTCGGGCGTCGCCTCCTCGACGACGAGGCCGCCGTCGAGCTCGCTGCCCGCCGAGCGTGCGGACGCGAGGGCGCGAACCCGGGTGAAGCCGCGCTCGCGCAGCAGCCGGAGCGTCACGGTGCCCACGGCGCCCGTCGCGCCGACGACGCCGACGTGGGGCCGTTCGCTCACGCGATCTCCAGCTCGAACGCGTCGTGGAGCGCGGCGACCGCTTTCGGCACGTCCTCCGTCCGCACGTGACAGGCGATCTTGATCGGCGACGTGGAGATGACCTTCGCCTCGACCCCGGTCTCCTCGAGCGTGGCGAAGGTCTTCGCGGCGATGCCGGGATGACTCCGCATGCCCGCACCGACGAGGCTCACCTTGCCGAGGTCGTCGCGCATCGACCACTCGACGTCGAGTCCGCCGAGCAGCTCCTCACAGGTGGCGCGGTCTTCGAGCGGCGCGCTGAAGACGATCTCGTCGCTCGCCACCTGGAGGATCGTGTCGACGTTGACGTTCGCCCCGGCGAGCCGGTCGAAGAGCGAGGCGGC
The DNA here is from genome assembly GCA_035643535.1 of Gaiellaceae bacterium. GTDB lineage: Bacteria > Actinomycetota > Thermoleophilia > Gaiellales > Gaiellaceae > Palsa-739. Next base: position 4,735 of record DASQQF010000138.1, on the reverse strand, counting down.
GTCGATCTCGCGGACGCGGTAGAGCGGCTCGCAGCCGGTGTGGGCGACGCCGCTGATGATCGCCTTCTCGAGCACAGGATCCTCCTCGTCGACGATCCACGTTCCCTCGGTGTCCGAGAACGTCGACCGCACGTGCAGCCGCACGTCGTGGTTGCGGGCGAACTCGACCGAGCGTAGCTGGAGCACCCGCGCTCCGCCCGCCGCGAGCTCGAGCATCTCCTCGTACGTGACGGCCGGCAGCTTGCGGGCGCGCGAGACGAGCCGAGGGTCCGCCGTGAAGACGCCCTCCACGTCGGTGTAGATCTCGCACGCGTGTGCTCCGAGGGCGGCCGCGAGTGCGACCGCGGTCGTGTCGGAGCCGCCGCGGCCGAGCGTCGTCACGTCGTGCGAGTCGGCGGAGACGCCCTGGAAGCCGGCGACGAGGACGATCTTCTCCGCGTCGAGCGCGTCGTTGATGCGCGTGGCGCGCACCTCCGCGATCTTCGCCTTGCCGTGGACGGCGTCGGTGACGATCCCGGCCTGCGAGCCGGTGAACGAGATCGCCTCGTGCCCGAGGTCGTGGACGGCCATCGCGCAGAGCGAGTTCGAGATGCGCTCGCCCACGGAGATGAGCATGTCGTATTCGCGAGGGTGCGGTCTCGGCGAGATCTCGTGCGCGAGCCGGATCAGCTCGTCCGTCGTGTCGCCCATCGCCGAGAGGACGCCGACGACTCGGTGGCCGGCCTCCCGCGCGCGGACGAGCCGGCGCGCGACCTCCGTGATCTTCTCGGTGTCGGCGACCGACGAGCCCCCGAACTTCATCACGACGAGACCGGGGCGCTCCGACGCGGCGTCGGCGGCGACCTGCGGGACGGCCTCGTAGTGGGTCGTCGTCACGCCGGAAGTGTAGGCGGGGCATCCGGCCGCCCCGGCGCCCCGCCCCGGCGGCCGGCCTCTAGTAGCGCCGCTCCTCTCGGACGACGGTCTCGCGGCGGCCGCCGAAGCCGCCCCAGCTCGACCAGAACACGAGTGAGAGCAGGATTCCGAAGACACCGACGGCGAGGATGATCCAGCCGACGGTGGTCGCGGTCGTCGCCCAGACGATCACCGCGCCGATCGCGATCAGGATCAGGCTGACACCGATACCCATGTGCTTCCCCTCCTTTGCGGTTTGCGAGAGGGAAACGGCCGAGCGCGTTGCCTGGTTGCGCGACGGTCAGGCTTCCGTAACCTGCCGTCGGCTCGCCGTCGGCACGGCGTCAGGCTTCCGTAACCTGCCGTCGGCTTGCCGTCGGCACGGCGGTTACATGTCGCGGCGGCCGGCGAGCGCGCGACCGAGGGTCACCTCGTCGGCGTACTCGAGGTCGCCGCCGACGGGCAGGCCGCTCGCGAGGCGGGTGACCCGGACGCGGTCGCGCAGCCGCGCGGCGAGGTAGGCGGCCGTCGCCTCCCCGGTGGTGTTCGGGTTCGTCGCGAGGACGACTTCCCGAACGCCGTCGCTCTCGACCCGGTGCAGGAGCTCGTCGATCCGCAGGTGCTCCGGCTCGACGCCGTCGAGTGGCGAGAGCGAGCCGCCGAGCACGTGGTAGAGGCCGTGGTACTCGGCCGTGCGCTCGAGCGAGACGAGGTCGACCGGCTGCTCGACGACGCAGATCGTCGTCCTGTCCCGCCGTGCGTCGAGGCAGATCGCGCACAGCTCCTCCTCGGTCAGGTTGCCGCACTCCCGGCAGAAACGGACGCGCTCCTTCACCTCTGCGATCGCCTCGCCGAGCGCGAGCGCCTCCTGCTTCGGCACCTGGAGGAGGTGGAACGCGAGCCGTTGCGCCGTGCGGCTGCCGATCCCGGGCAGCCGGGTCAGCTGCGCGACGAGGTTGTCGACCGCGGGGCTGACCACGCGCGGACTGTAGCCGTCCAGTCCGGACATGCCGTGGTGCTCTTCGCGCCGCTACCGACATCCGCGGGGGACGGGTGAAGCGAGCGAGCGCAACCGCTCACGTCCCGAAATCGAAGGCCCAGCCCCAGATCACGACGCCGATCAGGCAGAGGACGATCACGGCCCAGAGCCAGTTCGAGAAGAGGTAGGGGCCGCGGACGCGACGCCTCCGCGGAGGCGGTGGGTTCACCCGCCGAGCCCGGGCAGCCCGAGACCGCCGAGGCCCATGTCTCCCAGCAGCTGCTGCGCCTTCGCCTCGACGGCGGCGCGCGCGGAGCGCAGCGCCTCGTTGACGCCCGCGAGGACGAGGTCGCCGAGCGCCTCGGGATCGTCCGGGTCGATGGCGTCCGGCGAGATCACCACGGAGAGCACCTCGCCGGCACCGTTCGCCGTCACCTTCACGAGGCCGCCGCCGACCGACGCCTCCGCCGTCTCGTGCGCCGCCTCCTCCTGCATGCGCTGCATCTGCTCCTGCATCTGGGCCGCCTGCTGCATCAGCTTGTTCATGTCGAACGACATGGGCTCTCACTCCCCCCGCTCTCTCGCGTCGAACGTCTCCTTGAGAAGCTCGAGGATGCGGTCCTCGCCGGCAGGCTCCTCGGGCTCGGCCGGAACCGCGACGTCGTCTCCGAGCGCGAAGGCGACGGCGAGCCGCCGGCCCGTGACGTCGTACAGCGCATCGGCGAGCAGGGTCGCGTTCTTCGGGTCGCGCGCGAGGTCGAGATGGAACTGCGCACTCGGCGGGAACTCGAGCGTCAGCGTGTCGCCGCTCAGGCCGGCGGGATGCGCCTCGCGCAGGAGGGACGCGGTGGGGATGCCGCCGCGCTCCTCGACCGCAGGCAGCACCGTTCGCGCCCACGCCTCCTGGAGTTGCGACAGCTCGATGGCGGGGCCCTGGGCTGCGGCCGGCTGCGCGGGAGTCTCCTCCGAGACCGGCGCGGCCGGTGTCTCTTCGGGACTCGACCGGGCGTCTGACCCCGGTTGGCTTGGCGGGACGTGTCCCTGCTCGAGCCGCTCCAGCCGGAAGGCGATCGACTCGCGGGAGAGATCCGCCGCCGGCCGCGTCACCTTGACGAGTGCGAGCTCGAGCGGCAGCCGCGGGTCGCCGCCCTGGCGCATGTCGTCGACCGCCACGCCGAGCAGGTCGATCAGGCGCAGCACCGTCGGCTCCCCGAGCTGCCGCGCCTGCGCGAGGATCCGGCCGCGCGTCTCGTCGCTCGTCACCGCCGACTCGGGGACGTCGCCCGTGTGCTGGACGAGCATCACGTTGCGCAGGTGCTCGAGCAGCTCGACGACGAGCCGGCCGAGGTCGTGCCCCTGCGCCGACAGCTCCTCGACGTACGTGAGCACCCCGGCGGTGTCGCGGTCGATCACGAGGTCGCAGAGGCGGAGCAGCGCCTCCTCCTCGACCGTGCCGAGCAGCTCGAGCACCGCCTGCACGGTGATCCGGTTGCCGGTGGCCGAGGCGAGCTGGTCGAGCGTCGACTCGGCGTCGCGGTACGCGCCGCGGGCGCTCCGTGCGACGAGCGCGAGCGCCTGGTCGGGCACGTCGATCACCTCGGCGTCGGCGATCAGCCGCAGCTTCGCCACGAGGTCCTGCAGGCGCGGCCGCTGGAAGACGAACGTCTGGCACCGCGACCGCACCGTCGGCAGCACCTTCGAGAGGTCGGTCGTGCAGAAGACGAAGACGAGGTGCGGCGGCGGCTCCTCGATCAGCTTCAGGAGCGCGTTCCAGGCAGCGTCGGTGAGCTGGTGCGCCTCGTCGAGGATGTAGACCTTGTAGCGCCCCTCGACCGGCTGCAGGACTACACGGTCGCGAATCTCGCGGATGTCGTCGATCCCGCGCTGCGACGCCGCGTCCATCTCGATCACGTCGAGCGACGTGCCGGCGGCGATCGTGCGGCACGAGTTGCACGTGCCGTCCGGCGACGGCGTCGGCCCCTCGGCGCAGTTGAGGCACTTCGCGAGGATGCGCGCCATCGACGTCTTGCCGGTCCCGCGCGGCCCGGCGAAGAGGTACGCCTGCCGCACCGTGCCCGTCGCGATCGCGTTCGTGAGCGTCCGCACGACCGCCTCCTGGCCGACGACCTCGTCGAAGCTCTGCGGGCGGTACTTGCGGTAGAGGGCGGCCATCGGACGATTCAAGCACAGGAGCCGCGTCAGAGCCCGAACCGCGACGCGGCCCGCTCCGCGACCAGCCTGCCGATCGCGAGACACGAGGTCGCGGCCGGCGAGGGCGCGTTGAGCACGTGGAGCGAGGACGGTCCCTCGGCGACGAGGAAGTCGTCGACGAGCGCTCCCTCCCGCGTCATCACCTGCGCGCGAATCCCGCTCGGCCCGCGTACGACGTGGGAGGAACGAAGCTCCGGCACGTACCGCTGCATGTCGGCGACTGCCGCCGGCTTCAGCGCGTCGCGCCAGATCTCCGCTGCGCCGGTTCGCGCGTACCGGCGCGCGAGCCGGAGGAAGCCGGGCCACGCGAGGCCGGCCAGCGCGTCCCCCGGCGACACGCTCCTGCGGGAGTAGCCCTCCCGCGCCAGCGCGGGGACGGCGTTGGGGCCGGCCCAGACGGTGTCGTCGTGGCGTCGCGTGAAGTGGACACCGAGGAACGGGAACGCAGGATCGGGAACGGGGTAGACGAGACCGCGGACGAGCGATGTCGCCGTGCCGCGCAGGAGCCAGTAGCCGCCGCGGAACGGCACGACGCGCACGTCGGGCTCCGCGCCGGCGAGCCGTGCCACCCGGTCGGCCTGGAGCCCGGCGCAGGCCACGAGCGCGCCGGCGCGCAGGCGGCCGCGCGACGTGGCGACCGTCAGCCCGTCG
>DASQQF010000137.1:0-13723 GCA_035643535.1 Gaiellaceae bacterium | reverse complement strand
CTACGGGGCGGACGGCATCGAGCTGCTGCCGGCGGCGCGCGCCGCCGTCAAGCGCCACGAGGCGATGGGCCTCGGCGACCTGCCGATCTGCATGGCGAAGACGCACCTCTCGCTCTCGCACGACCCGAAGCTGCGGAACGCACCCACCGGCTTCACCCTGCCCGTGCGCGACATCCGCGCCTACACGGGCGCGGGATGGCTCGTCGCGCTCTGCGGCGAGATGCAGACGATGCCCGGTCTCGGCCGCCACCCGGCGGCACTCGAGATCGACGTGGCGCCGGACGGACGGACGATCGGGCTCTTCTGATGGCGACGGTGCTCGACGAGCTCGCTCCGCCGCTGAGGGCGGAGGAGGCGATCGTCGAGGCGGACCGCTGCCTCGAGTGCGGCGGCGCCCATGCGCCGGCGCCGTGCGTCACCGCCTGTCCCGCGGACGTGGACGTGCCGGCGTTCGTCACGGCGATCGCCGACGGCGATCCCGTCGAGGCGGGGCGGATCGTCTTCGGCGAGAACCTCCTCGGCGGGTCGTGCGCACGGGTCTGCCCGGCGGAGCTGCTCTGCGAGGGCGCGTGCGTCCTCCTGCACGAGGGCCGGCGGCCGGTCGAGATCGCACGGCTGCAGCGCTTCGCCGCCGACGAGGCACTCGCGAACGGGTCGCCGCTCCGAACGCGGGCGCCGTTCAACTGGCTGCGTGTCGCGGTCATCGGCGCCGGGCCTGCAGGCCTCGCCTGCGCGGGTGAGCTGGCGACGCTCGGCTACGACGTCACCGTGTACGACGAGCGGAGCGAGCCCGGGGGACTCGTCCGCTACGCGATCGCCCCCTACCGCCTCGAGCGCGAGCCCCTGCCGGGCGAGGCCCAGCTCCTCACGGAGCTCGGCGTCCACCTCGAGCTCGGAATCGCGATCGACACGCCGGCAGCGCTCGCGGAGATCGAGGCCGACGCCGACGCACTCGTCCTCGCGATCGGGATGGGTGCCGACGCGGACGTCCGCTATCCCGGCGACGACCTCGCCGGCGTCTGGGACTCGCTGCCGTTCATCGAGCGCCTCAAGACCGGCGATCCGCCCGAGGTGGGAGACGCCGTCGCAGTGATCGGCGGCGGCAACACCGCGATCGACGTGGCCCGCGAGGCGGTGCGGCTGGGCGCCGAGCAGGTGACGCTCCTCTACCGGCGGACGCGAGAGGAGATGCCCGCCTACCCGCACGAGGTGGACGAGGCCGAGCAGGAGGGCGTCGCGATCGAGTGGCTGGCCCTGCCGGTGCGGCTGCTGGGGGGCGAGCACGTCACCGCGGTCGAATGCCGGCGCGCACGGCTCGGCCGCCGCGACGCGAGCGGCCGCCGCCGCCCGGAGGAGATCCCGGGCAGCGAGTTCCTCGTTCCGGCGGACACGGTCGTCAAGGCGGTCGGCCAGCGGCCGCGCAGCGACTTCCTCGCCCTGCTCCCCGAGCTCGAGCTCGCCGGCGGGCTCCTGGTCGCCGACCCCGAATCGGGTCGTACCTCCCGGCGACTCACGTTCGCCTGCGGCGACGCGACGAACGGCGGCGCGACGGTCGTCGAGGCCGTCCGCCAGGGGAAGCGCGCCGCCCGCGGCGTGCACGAAGAACTGAAGCGGGGCTGGGCATGAGGGAGATCCGCTGGCACGCGCGCGCAGGCCAGGGCGCGAAGTCCGCTTCTCAGCTGTACGCAACGGCGGCGCTGCGGTCGGGGCGCTACGCGCAGGCGTTCCCCGAATACGGCCCCGAACGACGCGGTGCCCCGTTGCGTGCCTATACGCGCGTCGACGACGTGCCGATCCGCCGGCACGACTCGGTCGCGCGCCCCGATGTCGTCGTCGTGCTCGAGCCCTCCCTCGTGCACGAGGTCGACGTGGCCGACGGGCTGGCGGACGGTGGGCTGATCCTCGTAAACGCCGAGAGCCCGCCGTCCCAGCTCGCCGGCCGGACGGTCCGCTGCGTCCCGGCGGGCTCGCACTCGCCGAACCTCGTGCTCGCAGGTGCGCTCGCCGCGGCGACCGAGGTGCCTGCGGACGCGGTCGCCCGGGCGGCGATCGAGCTGCTCGGCCGGAAGGTGCCGCAGGAAGAGATCGTGGAGGCCGTCGAGGAGGGATACGCATGTCTGAGCTCCTGAGGTGGGACGAGCTGCCGGCGGGCGGCACCCTTCGTCCCGAGGAGGCCGAGCGGCCGCACACGGGCGGCTGGCGCACGGGTGTCCGCCCCGAGGTCGACCTCGCCCGGTGCGTCGACTGTCTGCTCTGCTGGCTCTACTGCCCCGACTCGGCGATCGTCCTCGACGGCACCGCCCTGTCCGGCGTCGACCTCGACTTCTGCAAGGGTTGCGAGCTCTGCTCCGTCGTCTGCCCGACCGGCGCGATCACGATGGTGGCGGACGAATGACCGCCACTCGCCTCGCGCTCGATCCGCCGCGGCTGCTCACCGGCGGACAGGCGGTCGCCGAAGCGATGCGGCAGGTCGATCCCGACGTCGTGCCGGTCTACCCGATCACGCCGCAGACGCCGATCATCGAGGGCTACGCCGCGCTCGTCGCGTCCGGCCGCGCCCACGGCGAGCTGCTCGACGTCGAGTCGGAGCACTCGGCGCTGAGCGCCGCGGTCGGGGCCGCCCTCGCCGGTGCACGCACGATGACCGCCACCTCGTCCCAGGGGCTCGCGCTGATGGCGGAGGTCGTGTACATCGCCGCCTCGCTGCGGGCGCCGATCGTGATGGCGGTCGGAAACCGGGCACTCTCGGGCCCGATCAACATCCACTGCGACCACTCCGACTCGATGCTCGTGCGCGACGCGGGCGTGATCCAGCTCTTCGCCGAGAGCGCGCAGGAGGCATACGACCTGATGGTGCTCGCACCGCGGCTGGCGGAGCATCCGGACGTGCTCCTGCCCGTTCTCGTCTGCCAGGACGGGTTCACGATCACGCACTCGGCCGAGCCCGTCGCCCCCCTCGACGACGACGCCGTCCACGCCTTCGTCGGCGCGTACCGCGTCCCGGAGCCGCTGCTCGACGTCGCGCATCCGACCACGCGCGGGCCGTTCGCGATGCCCGACTACTACTTCGAGCTGCGCCACCAGCTCGCTGCGGCGCAGCACGCGGCGCTCGGTGTCTTCACCGAGCTTGCGGAAGAGTTCGCGGAGGTCTCCGGACGGCGATACCGCGCGCTCGAGCCGTACGCGCTCGACGGTGCAGAGCAGGCCGTCGTCTGCCTCGGCTCGACCGGCGGGACGCTGAAGGACGCGGTCGACGAGCTTCGCCGCCAGGGCGAGCCGGTCGGGCTCGTCGAGGTGCGGTCGTTCAGGCCTTTCCCCGCGGACACGCTCCGCGAGCTGCTCGGCGGCGTGCGACGGGCAACCGTCCTCGACCGGGCCGACTCCCCCGGCGGCACGCCGCCGCTCTTCGCCGACGTCGCCGCCGCACTCGCCGGCGGCGGCGTCGAGCTGCAGAGCGTCGTGTACGGCCTCGGCGGACGCGACATCCACCCCGAGGACATCCGTGCGCTTCTCGTCGGCGAGAAGCGCCGTGCGTATCTCGGCTTGCGAGGAGAGTCGTGTCCCGCCTGAAGCGGATGGTCCGCAACGAGGCCGGCGTCGCGCCGCTCCGCGGCGGGCATGCGCTCTGCCAGGGCTGCGGCATCCCGCTCGTCGTCCGGACGATCCTCGACTCGATCGAGACGCCGGTCGTCGTGATCAACGCGACCGGCTGCCTCGAGGTGGCGACGACGCGCTACCCGACGACGGCGTGGAACGTGCCGTGGCTGCACGTCGCGTTCGAGAACACGGCCGCAGTCGCCGGCGGCGTCGAGAGCGCGTACCGCGCCCTCGCCCGCCGCGGTGCGCTGCCGCAGGACGGGCCGGTCACCTTCGTGGCGCTCGCCGGCGACGGCGGAACGTACGACATCGGCCTGCAGGCGCTCTCGGGCGCGCTCGAGCGCGGCCACCGCTTCCTCTTCGTCTGCTACGACAACGAGGCGTACATGAACACCGGTGTCCAGCGGTCGGGTGCGACGCCCCGCGGCGCGCGCACGACGACCTCCGCGGTCGGCGCCGAGGCGCTGGGGAAGGCGCAGCAGCGGAAGGACATGACCGCGATCGCGGTGGCGCACCACGTCCCGTACGTCGCGCAGGCGGCGGCCTCGCACTGGCACGACCTGAGCGAGAAGGCCGAGCGCGCCGCGCACGTCGACGGCGCCGCATTCCTCAACGTCCTCACGAACTGCCCTGTCGGCTGGGGACACGAGCCACGCGAGGCGATCTCGATCCTCGACGCGGCGGTCGACAGCTGCTACTGGCCGCTCTACGAGGTCGTGGACGGCCGCTACCGGCTCACGTACGTGCCCGAGCAGACCCGCCCGGTGGCCGACTGGCTCCGCCCGCAGAAGCGGTTCGCGCACCTGTTCACGCCGGATGCCGAGCCGCTGCTGCACGAGCTCGAGGAGCGCGTGGCGCGCGAGTGGGACGAGCTGCTCGCGCTCGCCGGCCGAAACGGCACGTGATATCCCCCGGAAGGGGGAGGGCGCCCCGGGCCGGCCGGGAGATGATCGGCTCGATTCCTGCCGGGACTGACGGCAATCACTCTGCGGCGGAGGATCGAGGCGGCGGGGCACATCCCGCCGCTTCCTCGTTCGGGAACCCTCTCTACGCGGTCGCGGCGAGCTGCTCGAGCGGCAGGCGCGGCCGCCGCGCAACCGGCTGCAGGAGCGGCGCGATGTCCTCGAGCGGCATCGGCCGGCCGAAGAAGTAGCCCTGCCCGAGCAGGCAGCCGAGCTCGCGCAGCCGCTCCGCCTGCGCGGCGTGCTCGATCCCCTCGCCCACGGCGGCGAGCCCGAGCGAATCGCCGAGACGCAGGATGGCGTCGACGAACGCCTCGTCCGCGTCGTCGCCGACGAGCCGGTCCACGAACGGCTTCGGGATCTTGAGCGACTCGATCGGGAACTCGGCGAGCCGGCTCAGGGACGAGTAGCCCGTGCCGAAGTCGTCGATCGTGAGGCCGACGCCGAGCTCGCGCAGGCGGCGCATCGCCTCGAGGGCGCTCTCCTCGCTCTGGAGGACGCTCGACTCCGTCACCTCGACGACGATGCGCCCGGGCTCGATGCCGGCGCGCCTGAGGGCGTCCGACAGCGTCTCGACGAGCCGGTCGTTCGCGAGCTCGGCGGGCGCGAGATTGAGCCAGAGACTGAGCTCCCGCGGCCACGACCGCGCCGCATCGAGCGCCTGCTCGAGGACGAGGCGGCCGAGATCGACGACCAGCCCGGTCTCCTCGGCGATCGGCAGGAACTCGGCGGCGACCAGCAGCCCTCTCGCCGGATGCGGCCAGCGGGCCAGCACCTCGAAGCCCTGCACGCTGCCGTCGGCGAGCCGGACGACCGGCTGGTAGTGAACGGTGATCTCGCGGCGTTCGAGGGCCGCCTCGAGCTCGAGGCCGAGCTGCCGCTGCGCGCGAAGCTGCTCGTGCAGCTCCGCCTCGTACACCATGTACGTGCGATCGGAACGCTTGACGCTGTACATCGCGATGTCCGCATTGCGGACGAGCGTGTCGGCGTCGCGCGTCTCCGCCGTCCCCACCGCGATGCCGATGCTCGGGTGACAGGCCACCTCGCCGCAGGAGAGCAGGTACGTCCCGCCGATCTCGTCGAGCAGGCGCCGCGTGGCCGAGACAGCGGCGTCGACGTCCGCATCTCGCACGAGCACGGCGAACTCGTCGCCGCCCAGCCGGGCGGCGAGGTCGTTGCTGCGGACGGCGCCGCGCAGCCGGAGCGCGAACTCGACGAGGAGCTCGTCGCCGACGGCGTGACCCCAGGTGTCGTTGACGGTCTTGAAGCGGTCGAGGTCGATGAAGAGGACGGCGGCCGGGATCTCCTGACGCTCGAGCTCCTCCTCGACCGCCTCGAGCAGGTGGCGACGGTTCGGCAGCCCCGTCAGGGCGTCGTGGTACGCCTGGTGGCGCAGCTGCTCCTTGAGCTCGGTGACCTGGGCGAGCGAGTGCTCGAGCCGTCCGTTCTCGAGCAGGATGCTCGCGTGGCCGGAGAACGTGTCGAACAGGGCGAGGGCATCGTCGTCGAACGTGCTGACGTCGCCCGCACGGTCGCCGACGACGAGGAGGCCGAACGTCCGATCCTCGCCGCGCAGGGGACCGACGATGGCGTCCCCGATCTCGCGTGCCCGGAGGAAGACATCGAGCTCGTGCGTGCCGCGGCGGCGCGCCAGCAGGGTCGCCTGGCCGGCATCCGCGACCTGGGCGAACGCGGCCGCGTCGCCCGGGGAGAAGCTCTCCTCCGGATGCATGAGCAGCTCGCCCGCAGCTCCGCTGACGCTGCGCAGCGGGCCGTCGTTCTCGTTCGGCGGCAGGAGCAGGATCTCCGCGTATTCGGCACGGAGCAACCGACGGGCCGCGACCAGGAGCTGTCCCACGGCGAGGCCGAACTCGGGGGCGCCCTGTGTGGCGCGCATCGACTCGTACAGGAACTCGACGTGCTCGCGCTGCTCGCGCTGCGTCATGTAGCCACGGAACGCGGCGACGCAGGCGACGACCGGAACGGCGAGAAGCACGACCGCGAGCGGGCGCCCGCCGAGGAGCTCGACCGCGGCGAGGCCGAGACAGGCCGTGGCGATCGCGCCGACGACCGAGGTGGCGAGCGTGCGCACCAGCTGCGTCGCGTGAAACCGCTCCTCGGCGATCGCGATCACGCCCGAGACGAGGGCGACGCCCGTGGTATGCGCGACGGCCGCGGCGAGGAGCGCGAGCGCCCAGATGTGCGGGAGCGAGTCGCCCGGTGCCGTGAGCGAGCGGAAGATGAGCACGGCGATCCCGCTGCAGAGCGGCAACTCCGCCGCGTTGAAGAAGAGCTTGACGAGCTGGCGCTGGCTGCGCCACCGGTTGACCGTCAGTGCGACGACGGTGCCGACGAGCTGACCGGCGAGGAGCGCTGCCGGCGACGCGAGCAACAGGCCCAGGGTGAGCCCGATCTCGCTCAGCGACAGGCTGTGCGCCTCCTTGCGGAACTGGAGGTGCACGACGAACACCTCGGCGAAGTAGAACGCGAGCGCGAGCACCCACCACTGCAGGTGCGGCCCGGGCACGAGCTTCGGAGCGTCCCACTGCCGGACGGCGAACGTCCAGACCCCCGCACACGCGAGCGCCACGCCGGTGTTGAACAGCCAGACGCGACGAGGTCCTGCGAACGCGCTACGAAGGTCGGCCGCGACCATCCTCATCGGATATCCCTATCGGCATCCGCCCGCGGAAACACGAGGGGGGCCGGCCAACCTGCACCGGCCCCCCGATGGTTCGTTCGGGTCAGCGGCCCCAGCTTGCTCCGAGCCACGATCCGCCCGACCAGCTGCTACCGCTCCAGCTCGAGCCGCTCCACGAGCTGCCGCTCCACGAGCTGCCCGACCAGCTCGAGCCGCTCCACGAGTTGCCCGACCAGCTCGAACCGCTCCACGAACTGCCCGACCAGCTCGAACCGCTCCAGCTCGAGCCGCTCCAGGAGCTCCCGCTCCACGAGCTGCCCGACCAGCTCGAGCCGTTCCACGTCCCGCCCGACCAGCTCGAGCCGAGCGCCTCGAGAGCGGCCATCCCGGCGGAGTCGAACGAGTGGCCGAAGATGTCCTGCTCGCCCTGGAGGACGACACCGTTCATGGTGAGGTGGTCGCTGCCGCGCGACCCCTCGAGCAGCCCCGTACCGGTCGAGGGCAGGTTGTACTGCGCTGCGAACAGCGACGGCGAGGCCGTCAGCAGCTTGTTCAGGTCGAGCTCGCCGCAGCCGCCCTGCTTCCAGCTGAAGGAGGGAAGGTTGTCGCAGCTCGAGGTGAGCATCGCCTTGACCTGGTCCGGCGTCGCCTGCGGGTACTTCTGGAGCAGCAGGGCGACGGCGCCGGACGTGAAGGCCGTTGCCTCCGAAGTGCCGCTGCCGCGGAAGTACTGGTCGCCGAGGGCGCCGGTCGGGTAGTTCTGGTCGATGTACGAGCCGGGCACGCGCAGGCCCTGCATGTGCGTGCCGGGCGCGACCAGGTCGGGAGCGCGGCAGGACGAGCTGCAGCTTGCCGCGTTGGCCGAGAACGAGGCCACCTGGTCGTCAGACGGCGAGGGCGTCCCCATCGTGTCGGCCGCGCCGACCGCGATGACCTGCGGATCGTATGCCGGATCCGCGAGCCCCTGGGCGACCGAGTACTTCTGGAAGCCGGAGTTGCCCGCGGCCGCGACGACGACGATGCCGGCTTTCCACGCCTGCTCGACCGCGTATGCGAGCGGGTCGACGCCGTACGCCTGGGACGAGTTCGTCCCGTACGAGAGGTTGATGACGCGGATGTTCATCCCGTTGTCGTGCCGGTGCTGGACGACCCAGTCGATCGCCGCGATCACCTGGCTCACGTCGACGCCGCCGTCGGCGTCGCCGACCTTGACCGAGAGAATCCGTGCGTCGGGCGCGACGCCGCGATAGCCGCCGGCCTGGCCGTCGTTGCCGGCGATGATCCCCGCCATGAACGTGCCGTGGCCGTTCGTGTCGAGATACCGGAGCGACGGGTTCTGCGACTCGAGCGAGAGATCCGGGCCGTTCACGATCTTGCCCGGCGTGCTCAGGCCCGCGACGGGCGCGACGCCGGTGTCGATGAGCGCCACGTCGACGCCCTTGCCGGTGTAGCCGGCCTTCCACCACGCCTGCACGCCGTCCGCCTGCGTGATGTTCTGCATCGAGTACGGGTCGGCCGAGGGGTCGTACGACGACGAGCCCCACGACGCGCCGGAATGTCTGCCGAGGACGGCCGCCACCACGACCGCGAGCACCAGGACACGCCACAAGTAGCGATGGCGCCTCCAGCGCGGTCTCGTGCCGTCCTTCGTCGTGAGGGACGCCCTCACGGCTACCTCCTTCGCGCGACCGCCCTGTTGCCGCAGAACGTGCCGCATTTCGATGACCAGACGATCAGCGCACGCAAGGTAGGACGCTGCCGGGCACGGAACCTCCCACTGAAGGGGGATCTCGAACGGGGGATCCTCGGCTCGGCGCCGCGGTAGAGTCGGCTCGTGCCGGACGCGCGCCCCTTCGATCTGACGGGCCGCGCGGCGCTCGTCACCGGGTGCGGCAGCGCCCGCGGAATCGGCTTCGCCTGCGCCCGCCTGCTCACACGGCTCGGCGCGCACGTCGCGATCACGTCGACGACCGACCGCATCCACGAGCGCGCGGAGGAGCTGCGGCACCCCGGTGCGGCCGTGACGTCGCATGTCGCGGACCTCGCCGACGCGGCGCAGGCAGGGGCACTCGCGGAGACGGTGGGCCCGGTCGCGATCCTCGTCAACGCCGCCGGGATGGTGCAGAGCGGCATCGCGCCGGGAGGGTCGCGCGTGGCGGAGCTGCCGCCCCACGAGTTGCGTCACCAGCTCGCGATCACGTTCGAGACGGCGTTCCACCTGACCCGGGCCGTGCTGCCGGGCATGGTCTCGGCCCGCCACGGCCGCATCGTCATGGTCTCGTCCGTCACCGGGCCGCTCGTGAGCGCACCGGGCTCCGGCGCCTATGCAGCCGCCAAGGGCGCCCTCGACGGGCTGATGCGGACGCTCGCGATCGAGCACGGGCGCGACGGGATCACCGTCAACTCGGTCGCGCCCGGCTGGATCGAGACCGCCTCCTCCGAGCCGGACGAGCTCGAGGCGGGGCGGCACACGCCTCTGGGCCGTCCCGGCACGCCCGAGGAGGTGGCCGCCCTGGTCGGCTTTCTCGCCTCCGACGAAGCCGCCTACGTCACCGGGCAGTCGCTCGTCGTCGACGGCGGGAACACGATCCAGGAGCCCCACGGGCTCGAGCTGTACGCCGGTCGATGAGCTCGGTGCTGGAAGCGACGCCGCCGCGCTACACCGCCGAGCAGGCGGCGCGGATCGCCGCGGAGGTGTTCGGGCTCGAGGGGCGGGCAGAGGATCTCGGTAGCGAACGCGATCAGACCTTCCTGATCGACGACGGCGGCGCGGGAGCAGTCCTCAAGATCTCGAACAGCGCCGAGGTTGCCGCAGTGCTCGACCTCGAGGAGGCGGCGATCGTGCACATCCTCACCGTCGACCCGGGGCTGCCCGTCGCGCGCCCGCTCGCCCCGCGCGCCTCGTACGAGGGCCACCACGTGCGGCTGTTCGAGCGGCTGCGCGGGCGGAAGGGAGGCGCGGAGCTGAGCGACGGCGCCGTCCGGGCGTACGGCGAGACGCACGCGCGGCTCAACCTCGCGCTCCGCTCGTTCTTCCATCCCGCCGCGGGCCGAGACCTGCTGTGGGACGTGCGGCAGACGCCGCGGCTGCGGCAGCTGCTCGACGCGATCGACGACGGCGGGCGTCGTGCGCTCGTGGCGCGCACGATCGGGCGCTTCGAGGAGCGCGTGCTGCCGCGCTGGCCCGAGCTCCGGGCGCACGTGGTCCACGGCGACCTCAACCTCGACAACGTCCTGCTCGACGAGGCGGGGCACGTGGCGGGAATCGTCGACTTCGGCGACTGCTCCTTCACGGCGCACGTCGCCGACCTCGCGATCGGCATCGCGTCCCTCCTGCGCGGCCGCGCCGCGCCCGACGTGCTCCGCATCGCCCGTCTCGCGCTCGACGGGTACCAGGCGCGACTGCCGCTCGAGCCGCTCGAGCTCGAGCTGCTCGGCGATCTCGTCGCGGCGCGCTTCGCAGCGATCGTCGCGATCAGCGCATGGCGCGTGCGACGCTACCCCGAGAACGCCGAGTACATCGAGGCGTGGGACGAGCACTCGTGGCCGCTGCTCGCGCTGCTCGACGAGCTCGGCCCGGAGCACGTCGCGGAGGAGCTGGGCGCGGACGGGCGCGTACCGGACGACGAGCTCGCGGCGCGGCGGCAGCATGTGACCGGCTCGATCCTCACGCGCCTCACGTACACGCGGCCGGTGCACGTGGTCCGTGGCGAGGGCGTGTGGCTGTACGAGGCCGACGGGAGCCGGCTGCTCGACGCATACAACAACGTCCCCGTCGTCGGCCACTGCCATCCGCGCGTGACCGAGGCGGTCGTACGGCAGAGCCGCCTGCTCAACACGCATGCGCGCTACCTCTACGAGCCGCTCGTCGAGCTCGCCGAGCGCCTGCTCGCGACCTTCCCGCCGGAAGCGGCGCTCGACACGGTCGTGCTCGTCAACTCGGGCAGCGAGGCGAACGACCTCGCCTGGCGGCTCGCGGCCGGCGTCACCGGCCGGACGGGAATGCTCGTGACCGAGCACGCCTACCACGGCGTCACCGCCGCCACGAGCGATCTCTCGCCCGAGGAGTGGCCTGCGGGACCGGTACCGCCGCACGTCGCGCGCATCCCGCCGCCGCTCCCCGGCTCGTCGTTCGGCGCGGCGCTCGACGAGGCGCTCGAAGCGCTCGAGGGCGGGCTCGCGGCGACCTTCCTCGACGGGACACTCATGAGCGACGGGATCCACGTTCCCGGCGGCGACGAGTTGCGCCTGCTCGTCGAGCGCACGCACGCGGCCGGCGGCCTCTACGTCGCCGACGAGGTGCAGGCGGGACACGGCCGCACGGGCGAGCTCTGGTCGTTCGTGCGTCACGGCATCGCGCCCGACGCCGTCACGCTCGGAAAGCCGATGGGCAACGGGTATCCGGTCGCCGCGCTCGTGACGCGGCGGGAGCTCGCGGAGCGCTTCCCGTACGCGGGCCGCACGTTCAGCACCTTCGGCGGGAACCCGGTCGCCGCGCGGGCGGCGCTCGCCGTGCTCGAGGTGCTCGACGACGAGGGGTTGCCGGCGCGGGCGGCGGCGGTCGGCGGACGGTTGCGGGAGGCGATCGAGGGCCTCGACTCGGATGCGATCGTCGACGTGCGCGGCAGCGGCCTGCTCGCCGGCGTCCAGATCCGCGGTGGCGACCACGCCGCCCGGGTGGTGGACGCGCTGCGAGACGACGGCGTCCTCGTCGGGCGGACCGGCCGCGACGGTGACGTGGTGAAGATCCGCCCGCCGCTCGTCTTCGGCGACGAGCACGCCGAGCTCCTCGTGAGGGCGCTCGACCGCGCACTTCGCTGAGGCCGAGTCGGTTTCGCGTCGGACAACGACGGGAATGAGACGTCTGCGGACGGCCGCCGGAGTAGCGGCCGGTAACAGGTTCCCTACGAGGAGGTCCATGGCCGAGCCGGCCCAGGCACCACCGGTCGCTCGTGTGCGCGCGCGCAGGCGGATCGTCGTCGACGCCCCCGACCTCGTCTCTGCGACCGACCTGGCCGACCGGCTCCGGGCCTACGCACCGCTCCTGTCCTCGAACGGCGACGGCTGCCGCCTGACCATCCCCCACGCCGGCGGCCGGGACGCCGTGCGGACCATGCTCGCGAGCGTCGAGCAGTGGGCACGGCACTGGGACCTGGCCGAGGTGCCGGTTGGCATCGGCGAGCGGACGTACACGCTCGATTCGCGCCGGACGGCGGCGCCGCGGCGGCCGGATCGCCCGCGTCCGAAGCTCCTCTTCTTCCACTCGCCGCGTTCGGGTCAGTGCCGCCGTGCCGAGGCGCTCGTCGCGCAGGTGCTGCAGCGCCGCCGCAACCACGACACGTTCGAGCTCGTCCGCGTCTCGGTCGACCGGCGGCCGGACCTCGCCGAGCGCCTGGGCGTGGACGAGGTGCCCGCCGTCGTCGTGATCGACGGCGGCGAGGTCGCCGCACGGCTCCGCACGCCGCGCCACTCGCACGAGATCGAGCACGCCCTGCGTCGCTGGCTTCGCTGACGGAATCGCACCGACCTTCTATGGTCTGCCCATGGCGGCAACAGAGCAGAGCGACGCGCAGCTCGTCGCGCGCTGCCGCGCCGGCGACTCCGCCGCGTGGAGCGAGTTCGTCGAGCGCTTCTCACGCTACGTCTACGCCATCTGCAGTCGCGGCTTCCGCCTCGCGTACCACGACGCCGAGGACGTCTTCCAGGAGGTGTTCGCGCGGGCGTACGAGCGGCTGCCCGACCTGCGGAGCGACGACGCGGTCCGGCCGTGGCTCGCCCAGCTCACGCGCCGCCTCTGCATCGACCGGCTGCGGCTGCTCGCGCGCGACGCGACGACGGACGACGAGCCGGACGAGCGGGCGTTCGACGAGCTCCTCTCGACCCTCGACGAGGCGATGACGGTGCGGGCGGCGCTCGAGGCGGTCGGCGAGCCGTGCAGCGACCTCCTCGACCGCTTCTTCTGCCGCGACGAGAGCTACCGGACGATCGGCGAGGCGCTCGACCTCCCCGCGGGGACGATCGCGAGCCGCATCTCGCGCTGCCTCGAGAAGGTTCGTGCCGAGATCGATGGAAGGAATCGAGGTTCCCGCCCGTCATGAGTAGTGAGATGAACGGATACGACGAGGAGCGGATCGGCCGGCTGCTACGCCTGCTCCCGCCTGCACCCGAGGGGTGGGTGACGGCGGCGCAGGAGCTGCCCGCTGCCCGTGCGGCGCTCGACGAGCTGGTCGCGCGGGCCGAGCAGGACGTCGCCTTCCGCAAGGCTCTCGAGGCAGATCTCGAGCGCGCGCTCACCGCCGCAGGGTACGAGCCCTCGCCGTTCGTCGTCTCGCGGCTGCGCCGGCTCCTCGAGGCGGTCTGACCACCCGCCGGGCGCGAGTCGGTGAGACACTCCCTCCGTGCTCGCCGACCTCCCGCTTCCCGCGTTGCTCGAGGAGCTGGCCGCGCCGCGCGCCGCGCCGGCCGCGGGATCGGCGCTCGCCGCCGCACTCGCCGCTGCCGCCGCCGTCGTCCAGATGGCTGC
>DASQQF010000136.1:0-29685 GCA_035643535.1 Gaiellaceae bacterium | reverse complement strand
CCGCCCCCGCCGGTGGTAGTGCCGCCCCCCACCACCCCCACGCCGTCGGAGCCGGCACCGCTGCCGCAGCCGCCTGTCGAGAAGCACGAGTCGCACGTCCGGCTCGTCGACGCCCACAAGACTCCTCGCGGACACGCCTACGGGCACGAGCGCGGGCACCACGGACGCAGGCACGACGACCGCCCGCCGGCGGCTCCCCCCGGGCACACGAAGTACGCCTCGCCTGCGCCCGCGCCGCAGGCCCCGTCCAACCGTCAGACGACGACGGCAGCCCAGGGGCAGGGGCAGGGGCAGGGGCAGGGGCAGGATCAGAGCGGCTGCACGAACAGCCAGACCGGCGGCTCGCCCGACCAGGGCAACAGCTCCCAGGGACAGAGCAACAGCAGCCAGGGCCAGGGCGACAACTCCCAGGGACAGAGCAACAGCGGCCACGGCCAGAGCGACAGCTCCCAGGGCCAGGGCGACAACTCCCAAGGCCAGGGCGACAACTCCCAGGGCCAGAGCCACGGCGGCGGCCAGGGACAGGGCAGCGGCCAGGGCAGCGGCGGCAACGGGCAGGGGCAGGGCGGGGAAGGGCACGGCCACGGCCGCTGAGGCCATGCACCGGCACTCCTTCCCGCTCGCGCTCAGCCTCCGCCTCCGTCTGATGCTGGCCCTCGCGACGGTCGCGGTCTTCCCGCTCGCGGGCGTCTCCTACGTCGTCGTGCGCGACGAGGTCGGGAGCGTGACGCGCGAGATCGATTTCGAGGCGCGCGACGCGGCGCTGGCCGCGCAATCGCGCTTCGGAGACCTGCTGCACCGGCGCGAGCTCGCTGCCGTCGCAGCTGCGTCGTCGCCGCAGCTCCAGGCGGCGATCCGGAAACGCGACACGTCGGCCCTACGCGCGTTCGCCCGGCAGCACGACCTGCTGCTCGAGGTCGCCGGGCGCCGCTACGGCCGGCCGCTCCGGCATGCGGCCACCGCCCGCACGAGTCTCGTCCGGAAGGGACGGCCGATCGGCTCGATCGTCGCGCAGCTGCCGCTCGACGCTGCGACACTGAAGCGGGTCGCCATGCCGACGTCCCCCGGGGTCAGGTTCTCGTTCGCCGGCCTGCACGCGGTGAGCCCGGCGGGGAGAGGCGTCACGCTGCCGCTGACCGAGGGCGCCGGGATCCGCGCCTACCTGCCCCGGCGGCTCGTGAGCGCACGCATCGACGGCGCGTACCACCGGGTCGAGGAAGCGGGAGCCTTCGCGCTGCTCTCGCTGATGCTCCTGACCTTCGTCCTCGCCCGCCCCCTGCTCCGGGCGCTGCGCCTCACCGAACGGCAGGCGAGCGAGGCGCGTGTCGACCCGCTCACGGGCATCGCGAACCGGCGGGGCCTGGAGGAGATCCTCGCGGCGGAGATCGCCCGCGCACGACGGTTCGAACACCCGCTCGGCGTCATCCTGCTCGACCTCGATCACTTCAAGCAGACGAACGACTCGTTCGGCCACGCCGCCGGCGACCTCGTGCTGCGCGCGCTAGGGCGCCTTCTCACCTCGAGCGCCCGTCATGGCGACACGGTCGCGCGCCTCGGCGGCGAGGAGTTCGTCGTCGTGCTGCCCGAGACCGGCGTCGGCGGAGCACGCCGGCTCGCCGAGCGCCTGCGGCGCGAGGTCGAGGCCCAGGCGGTCAGGGGGATACGGACGACCGCCAGCTGCGGCGTCGCGACGGTGGTCGCGGGCGACACGGTCGACAGCCTGCTCGCAGCGGCCGACGGGGCGCTCTACCGGGCGAAGGAGCTCGGCCGCAACCGGACCGAGGTGGCCCGGCGCGGCGGGCCCTCGTCCGCCGCCGCCTGACTTCCGTCCTACACTTGGGCCGCATGACGGACGCAGGCGGGTCGGCCTTCGAGCAGCTCGTGCGCGACGCACTCGACGAGCTGCCCGACGAGCTCGCCGCCGAGCTCTCGAACGTCGCGGTCACGGTCGAGGACGAGCCGCCGCCGGGCGAGCGGCTGCTCGGCCTCTACCAGGGCCATCCCTGGGGGACGCGTGGCCCCTACTACGGCGGCGCGCTCCCCGACAAGATCACGATCTACCGCGGTCCGCTCGAGCGCGCAGCGCGCGGCGATGCCGGGAGGCTGCGCTCCGAGGTTCGTCGCACGGTCTTCCACGAGCTCGCGCACTACTTCGGGATCGACGACGAGCGGCTGCTCGAGATCGACCGCTACTGAGCCGCAGCGCGGCTACGCGCGGCCCGAGACCTCGAGCTGGTTCTCGGCGTGCCGGATGCGCTGCTCGAGCTGCCACCGGTCGCCGGTCGACTCCCCCGCCTCGACGCGCGCCAGCTCCTCTTCGGCCTCCTCGAGCTGCCGCCGCGCCCGCTCCTCGTCGATCTCCCCCGCGGCGACGGCGTCGTCGACGAGCGCGATCGCCCGGTTCTCGAGCATCTGGAAGAAGCCGGGGCCGGTCGCGAACTCGCGCACCTCGTCGTCGCCGAGATGGACGCGTGTCGAGCCGGACTGGAGCATCGCCACGAGCGGCGCGTGCCGCGCGAGCACGCCGATCTCCCCGGCCGCGCCGGGCACGATCAGCATCTCCGCCTCGCCTTCGAAGGCCGGCCCCTCGGGCGTCACGACCGAGACCGGGAAGAGCGGATGATCGGGCATCGCTACGCCGGAGCGCCGGCCGTCTCGGCCTCGGCCGCCTCGGCCTGCTCGTCCGCCTCGCGCCGCGCCGCGTCGTCCGGCTCCTCACCGGCGAGCTGCCGCGCCCGCTCGACCGCCTGCTCGATCACGCCGACCATGTAGAACGCCTGCTCGGGCAGGTCGTCGTGCTTGCCGTCGAGGATCTCGGTGAAGCCCCGGATCGTGTCCTCGAGCCGCACGTACTCGCCCGGGGTGCCGGTGAACTGCTCGGCGACGAAGTTCGGCTGCGACAGGTAGCGCTCGATCTTGCGCGCCCGCGCGACGACGAGCTTGTCCTCGTCGGAGAGCTCGTCGATGCCGAGGATGGCGATGATGTCCTGCAGGTCGCGGTAGCGCTGGAGCACCTCCTGCACACGCGTCGCGCAGCGGTAGTGGTCGGCCGAGACGATGCCGGGCTGGAGCGCGCGCGAGGTCGAGTCGAGCGGGTCGACCGCGGGGTAGATGCCCTTCTCGACGATGGCGCGCGAGAGCACCGTAGTCGAGTCGAGGTGCGCGAACGTGTTCGCCGGCGCCGGGTCGGTCAGGTCGTCGGCGGGGACGTAGATCGCCTGCACCGAGGTGACCGAGCCGGTACGCGTCGACGTGATGCGCTCCTGCAGCTGGCCCATCTCGCTCGCGAGCGTCGGCTGGTACCCGACGGCGCTCGGCATCCGGCCGAGCAGCGCCGAGACCTCGGAGCCCGCCTGGACGAAGCGGAAGATGTTGTCGATGAAGAGGAGGACGTCCTGCCCCTGGTCGCGGAAATACTCGGCCATCGTCAGGCCCGAGAGCCCGACGCGCAGGCGCGCGCCCGGCGGCTCGTTCATCTGGCCGTAGACCATCGCGACCTTGTCGATCACGCCCGACTCGGTCATCTCGAGCAGCAGGTCGTTGCCCTCGCGCGTGCGCTCGCCGACGCCGGTGAAGACCGAGACGCCGCCGTGCTGCATCGCGACGTTGTGGATCAGCTCCTGGATCAGCACCGTCTTGCCGACGCCGGCGCCGCCGAAGAGGCCGATCTTGCCGCCGCGCACGTACGGCGCGATCAGGTCGACGACCTTGAGGCCCGTCTCGAAGATCTCCACCGTCGGCGAGAGGTCCGTGAACGCGGGCGGATCACGGTGGATCGGCCACCGCTCGCCCCTGCCCGGCTCGCGCCCGTCGACGGGCTGGCCGATCACGTTCCAGATCCGGCCGAGCGTCTCGTCGCCGACCGGCACCGAGATCGGGGCCTCCGTGTCGACGATGTCGGCACCGCGGGCGAGGCCGTCCGTCGTGTCCATGGCGACGGCGCGCACCCGGTCGTCTCCGAGATGCTGCTGCACCTCCGCGATCAGCTGGCGGGAGCCTCCGTCCTCGGGCACCTCGATGCGGAGCGCATGGTTGATCTCGGGGAGGCGATCCGGGAAGACGGCGTCGAGGACGACGCCCTTGATCTCGACGATCTTGCCCGTGTTGCTGCCGTTCGTCTTCGCGGCCATGAGTCTCCTGAAGCGGGGGCGGGAACAGGCGCAGCGCGAGCGGCGCCGCCGCGCGCCAGTGTATCTGCGCCGGAGCCGGGCGGATGCGAGACCCGCCGCGCGTGCGAAGCTAGCACCCGTGGTGGAGCCCGGCGCAGGAGACGCCCGGTTCAGCGCCCGCACGGCGTGGACGCGGAACCTCCAGACGCCGCTGCGGAACTTCCTCCGCACGGAGACGGGGAGCGCGGCCGTCCTGCTCGCGGCCGCCCTCGCAGCGGTCGTCTGGGCGAACGCCGACGCGGCTTCGTACGACCGGGCGTGGGAGGCGACCCTCGCGATCCGGGTCGACGGCCACGGGATCGCGCAGAGCATGCGCGGCTGGGTCGACGACGGCCTGATGGCGTTCTTCTTCTTCGTGATCGGCCTCGAGGCACGCCGCGAGCTCGACCTCGGCGAGCTCCGCGAGCGGCGGCGGGTCACCCTTCCTCTCGTCGCCGGCCTCGGCGGGATGGTCGTCCCGGTCGCGCTCTACGTCGCGATCAACGCCGGTCGCAGCTCGCTGCACGGTTGGGGGGCGGCCATGTCGACGGACACCGCGTTCGCGCTCGGCCTGCTCGCCCTCGTAGGGCCCGCCTTTCCCGAGCGCCTGCGCGCGTACCTGCTCACGGTCGCGGTCGTCGACGACCTCGTCGCGCTCCTCGTGATCGCGATCGCGTACAGCAGCCGCGTCTCGGTGCTGCCGATCCTCGCCGGCGTCGCCTTCTTCGCCGGCGTCCTCGGCCTCCGGGCGGGGAACATCCACTTCGGGCCGCTCTACTTCCTCCTCGGCCTCGGCATGTGGATCGCCTTCTACGAGGGAGGGGTCGACCCGGTCGTCGTCGGCCTGCTCGGCGGTGCCGTCGCGCTCGCCTATCCGGCGCAGCGGAGCGAGCTCGAGCGGGCGACGCAGCTGTTCCGGCTCTTCCGTGAGCAGCCGACGGCCGAACTCGAGCGCACCGCGCGGGAGGGGCTGAAGACGGCGGTCTCGCCGAACGAGCGCCTGC
Organism: Gaiellaceae bacterium; assembly: GCA_035643535.1. GTDB lineage: Bacteria > Actinomycetota > Thermoleophilia > Gaiellales > Gaiellaceae > Palsa-739. Next base: position 24,533 of record DASQQF010000136.1, on the reverse strand, counting down.
AGGCGCTCTGGCACCCCTGGTCGAGCTATGCGATCGTGCCGCTGTTCGCGCTCGCGAACGCGGGCGTGCACGTGAGCGGCAGCTTCCTCCTGCGCGCCTACCCGTCGCCCGTCACGCTCGGGATCCTCGTCGGCTTCGTGCTCGGAAAGCCCGTCGGGATCCTCGGCTCGACCTGGCTCACGCGCGTGATCTCGCGGGGACGGCTGCGGCCGCCGGTCGGCTGGGCCGCGGTTGCGGGGGCCGGGACGATCGCCGGGATCGGCTTCACCGTCTCGCTCCTGATCGCGTCCCTCGCCTTTCACGGGATCGAGCTCGAGGAGGCGAAGGTGGGCGTGCTGAGCGCCGCGCTCGTCTCGGCGACGGTGACCTGGCTCGTCTTCGGCGCCACTCGGCGGCTGCCTCGGCGGCTGCGGATCCGGGCGCTGCTCGGGACGGCCGAGCCGATCGTCGACCTCGCCGACCCCGTCGACCCGCGGCGCGACCACGTCCGCGGCCCTGTCGACGCACCGGTCACCGTCGTCGAGTACGGTGACTTCGAGTGCCCTTACTGCGGCCTCGCCGAGACGTCGCTGCGCGAGCTACTCCGCGACTTCGGCGACGTCGCGTACGTCTGGCGGCACCTGCCGCTCAACGACGTCCACCCCGGCGCCCAGCAGGCGGCGGAGGCGGCGGAGGCGGCGGCGCTTCAGGGTCGGTTCTGGGAGATGCACGACCTCCTGCTCGACCACCAGGACGCGCTCTCCTTCGACGATCTGACCGGCTACGCCGCGCAGCTCGGGCTCGACGTCGGGCGCTTCGAGGAGGACCTGCGGACGCGCGCCGGCGCGGGACGCGTCGCCGCAGACGTCGACTCCGCCGATCTCTCCGGCGTCTCCGGCACGCCGACGTTCTTCATCAACGGCCTGCGCCACTACGGAGCCTACGACATCGCGACGCTGAGCGCGGCCGTGAAGGCTGCCGGGGCGCGGTCCCTCGTCCGGCCCACCCCGGGCTGATGGCCGTTGTGGACGGGAATCGGCCGGTGGGGGTATTGGGGCTACTGCGTCAGTGCGTCGGCGCCGGCGACCACCTCGAGGATCTCCTGGGTGATCTCGGCCTGGCGGGCGCGGTTCATCTGCAGCGTGTAGCGGTCGATCAGCTCACCCGCGTTCTTCGACGCGTTCCGCATCGCCGTCATCTGCGAGGCGAGGAAGGACGCCGCGGACTCGAGCAGGGCCCGGTAGATCTCCGTCTCGAGGTAGACGGGCAGCAGGCGCTCGAGGATCTGCTCGGGCTCCGGCTCGTAGATGAAGTCGCCGCTCGGCCCCTCCTGCCTCTCCGCCGCCTCCTCGCCACCACGGAGGATCTCCTCGCGAATCGGCAGCAGGTCGGTCGTCGTCACGCGCTGGACGAGCGCCGAGACGAAACGGTTGTAGACGAGGACGACGCGGTCGACCTCCTCGTCCGCGTACAGCTCGGCCAGCCGGTGGCCGATCGCCTGCGCGTCGTGGTAAGCGGGCCGGTCGCTGAACCCCGCCCACTGCCCGGCGAGCTCGTAGCGGCGGAAGCGAAGCGTCGAGGCGCCCTTGCGCCCGACGACGAGCCAGACGACCTCCTGCCCCTCCGCCCGCGCATGCCGCTCGAGCTCGAACGCCCGGCGCAGCACCTGGCCGTTGAACGGGCCGGCGAGGCCGCGGTCGCCCGAGACGACCACGATCGCGACACGCCTCACCTCCTCGCGCTGCTGCATGAGCGCGAGGTTCCGGAACGACGAGGCCGCGCGAGCGGTGCCCACCATCAGCTCCTGCATCCGGTCGGCGTACGGGCGCATCTCCTCGATCCGCGTCTGGGCGCGCCGCAGGCGGGCGCCGGCGACGAGCTCCATCGCCTTCGTGATCTTGCGCGTGTTCCTGACGGAGTTGATCCGCCGCCGGATGTCCTGGAGCGAGGCCACGGGTCAGCTAGACGAGCGCAGTCTCTTCCTCGACGTTGAACGCGTTCTTGAACTTCTCGATCTCGCCGTCGAGCCGGTCTGCGAGCTCGTCGGAAAGGTCGCCCGTCTCGCGGATCTCGCGGTAGACGGACTCCTCGGCGCGGAGGTGCTCGCGCAGCTCGTCCTGGAAGCGCGGCACCTGCGGCGTGGGGATGTCGTCGAGGAAGCCGTTGACGCCGGCGTAGATGGCGACGACCTGCTCCTCCATCGGCCACGGCCGGTACTGCGGCTGGTTCAGCGACGCGACCATCTTCTCGCCGCGCGTCAGCGCCTGCTGCGTGGCACGGTCGAGGTCCGAGCCGAACTGCGCGAACGCCTCGAGCTCCCGGTACTGGGCGAGGTCGAGGCGCAGGCGCCCGGCGACCTTCTTCATCGCCTTCGTCTGCGCCGACGAGCCGACGCGGGAGACCGAGATGCCGACGTTCACCGCCGGGCGGACGCCGGAGAAGAACAGGTCGGACTGGAGGAAGATCTGCCCGTCGGTGATCGAGATGACGTTCGTCGGGATGTACGCCGACACGTCGCCGGCCTGCGTCTCGATCACCGGCAGCGCGGTCAGCGAGCCGCCGCCGTTCTCCTCGTTGAGCTTGCACGCGCGCTCGAGCAGCCGCGAGTGGAGGTAGAAGACGTCGCCCGGGAAGGCCTCGCGGCCGGGCGGGCGGCGCAGCAGCAGCGAGAGCTGGCGGTACGCATCGGCGTGCTTCGAGAGGTCGTCGTACATGACGAGCGCGTGCTTGCCCTCGAAGAGGAAGTACTCGCCCATCGCGCAACCGGCGAAGGGCGCCATCCACTTGATCGGCGCCGCCTCGTTCGCGGCCGCCGAGACGATCGTCGTGTACTCCATCGCCCCCGACTCGCGCAGCCGCTCGTAGATGCCGGCGACGGTCGACGCCTTCTGGCCGACGGCGACGTAGATGCAGTGGACGTCGGTGCCCTTCTGGTTGAGGATCGTGTCGATCAGGATCGCCGTCTTGCCGGTCGAGCGGTCGCCGATGATCAGCTCGCGCTGGCCGCGGCCGACGTTCGTCATCGAGTCGATCGCCTTGATCCCGGTCTGGAGCGGCTGCTTCACCGGCTCGCGCGCGATGACCCCCGGCGCCTTGAACTCGAGCGGGCGGAAATGCTCCGTCTCGATCGGCCCGCGCCCGTCGAGCGGGTTGCCGAGCGGGTCGACGACGCGCCCGAGCAGCGCCTCGCCCACGGGCACGCTCGCGACGCGGCCGGTGCGGCGCACCGGCTCGCCCTCGCTCACCTGCTCCCACTCGCCGAAGAGCGCCGCACCGACGGCGTCCTCCTCGAGGTTGAACGCGAGCCCGACGACGCCGTGCTCGAGCTCGAGCATCTCCATCGCGACCGCGTTCTCGAGGCCGTAGACCTGGGCGATGCCGTCGCCGACCTGCAGGACGCTGCCGACCTCGGCGAGGTCGGTCTCGACGTCGTACTGCTCGATTCTCTGCCTGAGGATCGACGTGATCTCTTCGGGGCGAAGCTTCATCTATCTCCTCACGAGTTCGTGTCTCAGCCGTTCCAGTCTCCCGCGGACGCTCGCGTCGACGCGGTGCGAGCCCGCCTGCAGGACGATGCCGCCGACGATGTCCGGGTCGACGCTCCGCGTCGCCTCGACCTTCCGCCCCGCCGCCTGCTCGATCTGCTTCAGGATCGCCGCCGCCTCGGCGTCGGTGAGCTCGCGCGCGGTCGTGAGCTCGACGGTCAGGCGGCGCTCCTCGCGCGCCATCAGCCGCTCGAACTCCGCCGCGATCTGCTCGAGCTCGCCCGCCCGCCCCTTCTCCGCCACGAGCCGGAGGAAGTTCGAGAAGAGCGGCTCCTCGTCGCCTGCGAGGTCGCCGAGGATCGCCGCCTTCGCCGTCGACTCGAGCTGCGGGTTGCGCAGGACCGCCTGCAGCTCCGCCGACTCGGCGGCCGCGGCCGCGAAGTCGGCGAGAGCATCGTGCACCTGCGCGAGCCGGCCGCCCTCCTTCGCCGCCTCGAACAGCGCCTCGGCGTAGATGCGATGCGCGACCGCCATGGAGCTAGGCGCTCTCCTCCAGCGCCGAGAAGTCGAGGCCGGCGATCGCCTCCTCGATCAGCGCGCGGTCGCGCTCGGCGTCGAGCGTGCGGCCGACGACGCGGGACGCCGCCTCGAGCGTGAGATCGGCGACCTCGGAGCGGATCCGCTCGAGTGCGCGTGCCGTCTCCGAGGCGATTTCCTTCCGCGTCTCCTCGAGCCGCCGCTGCCGCTCGGCCTCCGTCTCCTCGCGCATACGCTGCTCCATCGCCTCGCGGGTGCGGCGAGCCTCGGCCAGGATCGCCTCCGCGTCGCTGCGCGCCTCGCCGATCAGCTTGCGGTGCTCCTCGAGCAGCCGGTGCGCCTCGTCGCGGGCCTCGTCCGCCGACTCGATCGCCTGCCGGATCGCCTCGCGGCGCGCGTCGATCATGTTCTGGATCGGGCCGAACGCGTACCGCCGCAGCACGAAGAACGTGATCAGGAAGAAGACGACGGTCCAGATCATCAGACCCGGGACGATCTTCGTCAGCGGACTCGAAGCCGCCAGCACGGAGGCGACCTGCATCAGCTGACGAGAACGTAGCCGAGGAAGCCGCCTACGAGGCCGTAGAACACGACGGCCTCGGTGAGTGCGAAGCCGAGCCACATGATCCCCTGCAGCTCGCCGCGCAGCTCGGGCTGGCGGGCGACGGACTGGATCATCGACGCGAAGACCGTGCCGATGCCGATGCCGGCGCCGAGCGAGCCGAGGCCCATGCCGACGCCGAAGCCGAGGGCCTTCCCGGCCTTCAGGATCTCCCCCGGATTGGTGGCAGCTAGCAGATGAAGCAAGGACGCTCCCTCCTCAGTGTTCCGGCTCGATCGCGGAGCCGATGTAGATGGCGGTGAGTGCGGCGAAGATGAACGCCTGGATCGTGACGACGATGACCACTTCGAACAAGTAGAAGGCGATCCCGATCACGAACGCGACCGGGACGATGATGTAGAAGGTGATTCCGCTCAGGATGAAGATCATCCCGATCGAGATCAGGATCAGCATGTGTCCCGCGAGCATGTTCGCGTAGAGCCGGACGCTGAGGCTGACGATGCGAAAGATGTGCGAGACCGTCTCGAGGAAGGCCATGATCGGCCTCATCGGGCCCGGCACGCCGGCTGGGATGAAGCTCTTGATGTAGCGCGGGCCGTTCCAGCGGAAGCCCTCGACATGCGTGAAGATCACGCTCAGGACGGCGAGGATCAGCGTCACCGAGAGCTGTGAGGTGACCGCATAGATGCCGAAGGTCGGGATCTTCAGCCCGGCGATCGTGAACTTGTCGCTCATGAACGGCAGCGGGACGAAGCTGACCATGTTGAGCACGAAGATGTAGAGGAAGAGCGACGCGACGTACGGGAACCAGCGCCCGATCGCCTTCGAGGGCAGCCCCTGCTCCGCGATCTGCGTCTGCGCGAGCTCGTAGACGGCCTCCCCGACCGTCTGCCGCCTGTCGGGAAGCAGGGCGAGCCGGCTCCGCATCGTGACGATCCCGAGCACGATCGAGAGCAGCGAGCCGAGCGCGAGGTACGCCCACGCCTTGTTGATCGAGAGGTCGAACGGCCCCGCGTGGATCGGGATCCAGTCGTTGAGCCTGAACTCCTCGGACGGGTCGTACGTGACGCCCTGTGCGGACGCGGCCGCCGGCAGCGCGGCGGCGGCGAGGGCGAACGTCCCGGCGAGCAACGCGAGCCGCTTCACGAGCGGTGGCCTCCCGCGAAGTACTCGACGAGCGAGACGCCGAGCGAGAGCGTGTACGCGAGCGCGTAGACGGCGACCGCGGCGATGCCGATATGCCGGTTCGCAACAGTCACCGCGAGCAGGACGAGCATGACGCCGATACCGCGGAACGAGTGCGCGAGCGCGACGAACCCCGACGAGCCGAGATGGTCGGCGCCGAGCGGCAGGCGAGCGAGCCACAGCCCGAGCGCCTCCCCTGCCGCCCATAGGACGGCGGCGAGAGCCCAGCCGCCGAGCGGGAAGCCGGCGACGAGGAAGACGGGGAGCGCGAGCACGACGACGCCTGCTCCCGCGAGCGCGGGCGCCCGGCGGCCGGGAACCGGCCGCGGGGTCGAGAACACGCCGTTCATCACGAGAAGTAGCCCTTGAACCTGCGATAGACGGCGTAGACGCCTGCAGGCAGCCCGACGACCACGCCGGCGAGAGCGCCGTAGCCGGTGCTGCCGGCGGCCCAGCCGGCGAGCGCGCCGGCACCGCCGCAGACGCCCATCGTCCCCATGAGGACAGCGCCTGCTTCCGCCGGCTGGAACGACGACCGTGGATTCCCCTGCATCCGGGCGCGAGAATAGCAGCATGGCAGGGGCGACTTTGTGACAGCGAAATCCCGCATCGCTCCGCGTCCTCGCCTCCTGCTCGTTCACGGCTCGGTCGTGAACGGGGCAGGCACGTGGGGCAGCCAGCGCGCGCTCGCGGAACACTTCGACGTCGTAGCCCCCGACCGGCGGGGCTTCCCGCCGGGCCCCGACGTCGACCGCGTCGACTTCGAGGACGAGGCGCGGTGGCTCGAGCAGTTCCTCGAGCCGCCGGGGGGCGACTCGCAACGTGCGACGCACGTGGTCGGCCACTCCTACGGCGGACTCGTCGCACTCCTCGCCGCGGCGCGCCGGCCGGAGCTCGTCCGCTCGCTCACCGTCGTCGAGCCGCCGGCGTTCGCGGTCGCGCGCGGGCTCGACGGCGTCGACGCGTTCGAGGCGCGGCTCGCCGAGCTGTGGGAGCGCGGGCCGCGGCGGCCGGAGCCGTTCCTGCGCGAGTTCCTCCGGTTGATCGGCTCATCGGTTCCGCCGGGACGCTTCACACCCGAGTTCCTCCAGGGAGCGAGGACGCTGATGGTCGAGCGCCTGCCGGGAGAGGCGGAGATCCCGCTCGCCACGCTCGCGGCCGCACCGTTCCCGCTCCTCGCGGTGTCCGGCGGCCACGAGCCGGCGTTCGAGGCGGTGTGCGACGTCCTCGCGGAACGCGCAGGGGCCGAGCGGGCGATCCTCCCCGGCAGACGCCACTCGGTGCAGCGGCTGGGCGAGCCGTTCAACCAGCTCCTCACGGCGTTCGTCCTCCGCGCCGAGGGCGCGTAGCCGAGTCGTGGCGGTCAGGCGATCTTGCGCAGCGGGTCGTCGGCCCTGCGGCGCTTCTGGATCCGGTTGCCGAGCTTGACGATCTCGAGCACGTAGACGACGTAGACCGAGATGAGCACCGCGACGAGGCCGATCGAGGCCGCGATGACCGTCGGCCAGAGGTGCCAGACCCCGTGCGAGCGGAGCGGCACGAAGCGCGTCGCGAGCGCCGCTGCCGCGAGCGACAGGCACCACCCCCAGATCGTCAGCGCCGCCCGCCGCTGCGAGAAGCCGCGCCGGAGGAAGCGGTGGTGGAGGTGCGCCTGGTCGCCGACGAACACCCGCTCGCCGTGCTTCAGCCGCCGGGCGACGACGAAGGTCGTGTCGACGATCGGCACCGCGAGCACGAGCAGCGGGAAGAACAGGGCGACGGTCGCCGCCGTCTTCAGGAGGCCCTGGACGGCGACGGTGGCGAGCACGTACCCGAGCAGCAGCGCACCGGAATCGCCCATGAAGATCCGGGCCGGATAGAAGTTGTGGCGGAGGAAGCCGAGGCAGGCGCCGAAGACGATCGCCGAGAGGATCGCCGCGTCGACCTTCCCCAGCGAGAGCGCGATCACGCAGAACGTCGAGCCGGCGATCGCGGCCACTCCCGCCGCGAGCCCGTCCATCCCGTCGAGGAAGTTGACCATGTTCATGATCGCGACGATCCAGAACACGGTCACCGGGATCCCCGCCCACTCCGGCAGCTGGCCGATGCCGAGGAACGGGAACGTGAACCGGTCGACCCAGACGCCGAACAGGGTCGGGACCACGGCGGCGCCGACCTGGCCGACGAGCTTCGGGAACCAGCCGAGGCCGCGGAAGTCGTCGACGATGCCGACGGTCACCGCCACGGCGGCGCCGAGCAGCAGCCCGCGGTTCTCGTGGCCGACGCGCAGGAACGCGAGCGCCGGCACGAGCAGGCCGAGGAAGAGCGCGAGCCCGCCGAGGCGCGGCACCGGAAGCTGGTTGACGCGCCGGCCGCCCGGGAGATCGACCGCGCCGAGCCTGCGCGCCATGCCGCCGACGGCAGGCGTGAGCAGCATGACGAGGGCGAGCGCGATCAGCGCGCCCCAGACCACCTGGAGGTTGTCCGACAGCTCGCCGAGCACGCTGTGGTGGACGTCCGCGGCAGCGAGGAGCGCTCCGAGGCTCACGGGGTGACATTAGCTCGTGGCGCGGCGCCTCCTGCCCGGGCCGCCCGCGCGTCGGCTCGCGCAGGTCACTTCGTCCCGTAGAGCCGGTCGCCGGCGTCCCCCAGTCCGGGGACGATGAACCCACGCTCGTTCAGGCCGCGGTCGACGGCGGCGCAGACTATGTGGACGTCGGGGTGGAGCCGCTGCACCTCCTCGATCCCGGGCGGTGCCGCGACGATGCAGACGAACGTCACCGACTGCGCTCCGGCGTCCTTGACCACCTCGATCGCCGCGCAGCTCGAATGGCCGGTCGCGAGCATCGGGTCGATCACGATCGCGTCGCGCTCGGAGAGGTCGACCGGCAGCTTCACGAAGTACCGCACCGCCTCGAGCGTCTCCTCGTCCCGGTAGAGGCCGATGAAGCCGACGCGTGCGCTCGAGACGAGCGACAGGACGCCGTCGAGCATGCCCATGCCGGCCCGGAGGACGGGACAGACGGCGACCTTCTTGCCGTGGATCCGCCGCGCGCTCGTCCGCTCGAGCGGCGTCTCGATCTCGAAGCTCTCGGTCGGTAGGTCCTTGGTCGCCTCGTACGTGAGGAGGAGCGTGATCTCGTTCGCGAGCTTCCGGAAGTGGACGGTCGGCGTCTCCTTGTCGCGGAGATAGCTCAGCTTGTGCTGGACGAGCGGATGCTCGACGACGGTCAGACGAGGCATGGTCACGCGTAGTGCGTGTAGCCGCCGAAGCCCTCGTAGAGCGGCCGCTTCTCGCAGAGCGCGGCCACCCGGCCCTGCAGCGCCTCGAGGTCCGGGGACTCGCCGAGCGCGTCGCAGATGATCCGGCCGACCTCGCGGAAGTCGTCCTCGTCGAAGCCGCGCATCGTCATCGCCGGCGAGCCGAGCCGGATGCCCGAGGTGACGAACGGCGATCGCTCGTCGAACGGGATCGTGTTCCGATTGACGGTGATCGAGACCTCGTGCAGGCGCTCCTCGGCCGCCTTCCCCGTCCAGTCGGTTGCGCGCAGGTCGACGAGCAGGAGGTGCGTGTCGGTGCCGCCGGTGACGAGGGCGAGCCCGCCTTCGAGCAGCGTCTCGCCGAGGACGTCCGCGTTCCGCCGGATCTGCGCCTGGTAGGAGCGGAAGGCATCGGTCATCGCGATCCGGAAGCACGTCGCCTTCGCCGCGATCGTGTGCTCGAGGGGCCCGCCCTGCATCCCGGGCATGACGGCCGAGTCGACGGCCTTCGCATGCTCCTCGCGGCAGAGGATGAAGCCGGCGCGCGGGCCCGCGAGCGTCTTGTGCGTCGTCGAGGTCACGAAGTCGCAGTGCTCGACCGGGTTCGGGTGGATTCCGGCCGCGACGAGCCCGGCGAAGTGGGCCATGTCACAGAGGAGGAGCGCGCCGACCTCGTCCGCGATCCCACGGAAGCGGTCGGTCTCGACCGTGCGCGGATAGGCCGAGCCGCCGCAGACGATGAGCTTCGGCCGGCGCTCCTTCGCGAGCCGGAGCACGTCGTCGTAGTCGACGCGTTGCGTCTCGGGGTCGACGCCGTAGTGGACGACCTCGTAGAAACGGCCGGAGAAGTTGACCTTGTGGCCGTGCGTGAGGTGGCCTCCCTGGTCGAGGCGGAGCGCGAGGATCGTGTCCCCCGGCTCGAGCACGGCGAAGTAGACGCCCATGTTCGTCTGCGCTCCCGCATGCGGCTGGACGTTCGCGTGCTCGGCGCCGAACAACTCCCTCGCGCGGTCGATGGCGAGCTGTTCGATCTCGTCCACGACCTCGCAGCCGCCGTAGTAGCGCCGGCCGGGATAGCCCTCGGCGTACTTGTTCGTCGGGACGGAGCCGATCGCCTCGAGCACGGCGGGCCAGGTGAAGTTCTCCGACGCGATCAGCTCGATCTGACCCCGCTGGCGCTCGAGCTCCTTGCCGAGCAGCCGCGCGATCTCGGGGTCGACCGCGCCGAGCCCGGCATGCGTCAGCTCCTGGAAGCTCGCCTGCGTCGTGGCCACACGCGGATGCTACGCCAGCGCGGCGACCGCGCGCTCGAGCGCATCGTGTCCCGGGGCGGCGCCCTCGCGGACGATGCGCGGCTCGGCACCCGTGAAGTCGAGCACCGTCGACGGCCTCCCGGGCAGCTCGCCCCCGTCGACCGCGACCGCCTGGCTGCGCAGCTCGTCGGGCACGTCCTCGAGCCGGCGCGGGTCCGGCCCGCCGCGAAGGTTCGCGCTCGTCGCGGCGACACCGCCGACGCGGGCGACGACGGCCGCCGACTCGTCCGGCAGCTCGGGGACGCGGACGCCGATCGCCTCGGGCGTCGAGCCGGCCAGCCAGCGGTACCGCCGCGCCGGATTCGGCAGGACGAGCGTGTACGGCCCGGGCAGGAGCGCACGCGCGATCATGCCGGAGCGCCCGCGCAGCTCCGGCACGAGCTCGAAGAGCGCCTCGACGTCGGCGGCGAGGAGTGTCGTCGGCTGCTGCGGCCCGCGCCCCTTCAGCCGGTACATGTGCTCCGACGGCTCCGGCCGGTACGGCGAGCAGCAGAGCCCGTAGACGGTGTCGGTCGGGAGGATGGCGAGCTTGCCGGAGCGGAGCGCGTCCGCCACGGCCCGCACCTCGTCCCCGTTCACCGGCTCGCCTCCACCACGCGTTCGGATCCTGCCAGATCGGCCGTGACCCGAACCCGGCTCCACCCGAGCCGTTCGAGCATCGCGGTGACGTCCGGCGCCTGCCCGTCGCCGACCTCGAAGAGGAGAAAGCGGGTCTTCGCGGCCCGCGCGATCCGCTCGTGAACGCCGCTGCCGACGAGCGCGACCTCGGGCTCCCAGCGCAGCTCGGGTTGGAGGCCGTCGAGCCTCTCGACGTACGGCGGGTTCGCGACGACGACGTCCCACCCCTCGGCCGCCGCGACCGTCCCGTCTCCCTCCCGGAGCTCGATCTCGAGTCCGAGCCGCTCGGCGTTCTCGCGGGCGAGCGCGAGCGCGTCGGGCGAGACGTCGACGCCGGTGACGTGCGCATCCGCCCGCTCGTCCTTGAGCGCGAGCGCGATCGCCCCCGAGCCGACGCCGACGTCGAGGATCCGCGGCGCCGCGAGCTCGCCCGCGAGCGCGAGCGCGCGCTCGACGAGCGTCTCCGTCTCGGGACGCGGGACGAGGGCGCGTGCATCGGTCCTCAGCGTCAGCCGCCGGAAGCCCCATTCGCCGAGGACGTACGCGAGCGGCTCACGGGCCTCGCGCCGCTCGAGCAGCGGCTCGAGGTCCGCGACTTGGTCGTCGAGCCGGGCGGCGAGGCCCGAGCGGCTCGTGCCGAGCACGTGTGCGACGAGCCATTCGGCGTCGACCCGCGGCGTGTCCACGCCGGCGGCGGCGAGCCGGCGCTCCGCCTCGGCGAGCCCCTCCCGGACGGTCATTCGCCGAGCTGGCGGCGGCGGTCGTCGGTGGCGAGCGCCTCGGTGAACTCGTCCAGCTCACCCTGGAGGATCCGGTCGAGCTGGTGGACGGTCAGCCCGACGCGATGGTCGGTGACGCGGCTGTCGGGGAAGTTGTAGGTGCGGATCTTCTCGGCGCGCTCGCCGCCGCCGATCTGCGAGCGGCGCGTCGCGTCGAGCTCGGCCCGCTGCCGTTCGAGCTCGCGCTCGTAGAGGCGGGCGCGGAGGACGCGCATCGCCTTCTCCTTGTTCTGGAGCTGCGACTTCTCGTCCTGCATCGCGACCACGATCCCCGTCGGCAGATGGGTGATCCGAACCGCCGAGTCGGTGGTGTTGACCGACTGGCCGCCGGGGCCGGTCGAGCGGTAGACGTCGATCTTGAGGTCGTTGGGATCGATGGCGACCTCGACCTCCTCGGCCTCCGGCATGACCGCGACGGTCGCGGTCGAGGTGTGGATGCGACCCTGGCTCTCGGTCGTCGGCACGCGCTGTACGCGGTGCGGGCCACCCTCCCACTTGAAGACGGAGTAGGCGCCGTCGCCCTTGACGGCGAACGTCACCTCCTTGTAACCACCGCCGTCGTTCGTGCTCGCCTCGAGCTCTTCGACCTTGTAGCCGCGGCGGTCGGCGTAGCGGGTGAGCATGCGGTACAGGTCGCCTGCCCAGAGAGCCGCCTCGTCGCCGCCGACGCCGGGACGGATCTCGAGGATCACGTCCTTCCGGTCGGCGGGGTCGGTCGGGACGAGCGCGAGGCGCAGCTCCTCCTCGAGCCGCGCCCTCCGCTCCTCGAGCTCCGGGACGAGCTCGCGGAGATCGCTGTCCGCCCGGGCCGCGGCGAGATCGTCGTGCGCCGCGCGCCACTCCCGGGCGAGCTTGTGCGCGGACTCGAGCTCCTTGAGACGGCGACCGACGTCGGCCGCCTCGCGGTGGTCGTTGTAGACGGCCGGATCGGCCATGCGCGCCTGGAGCTCCTCGTAGGAGCGTTCGAGATCGTCGACGAGCTCTTGGAACTGGGCGGCCATGGGCGCGCCCTACGTTAGCCGCGCCTCCAGCGTGATCTCCGGCACTCCGGCGAGCGCCTTCGAGACGGGGCAGCCCTCCTTGGCCGCCTGAGCAGCCTCCTCGAAGCCGGCGGCGTCGAGGCCGGGGATGCGCCCCTCGACCCTCAGGGCGACGTGCGTGATCCCCTCGCCGGGCTGGAACGTGACGGTGGCCGAGGTCCGTAGCTCGTCGGGAGCGTGGCCGTCCTGTGCAAGCCCGTTCGAGAGCGCCATCGAGAAGCAGGCGGCATGTGCGGCGGCGATCAGCTCCTCGGGGCTCGTCGCGGTGGGATTGTCCTCCGACCGGTTCGGCCAGCTGACCGCTTGGTCCCCGATCGCGCCGCTCGTCGTCGACACGATCGTCCCGGAGCCCTCGAGCAGGCTCCCCTGCCAGCGCACCTCCGCCCGCCTGTCAGTCGCCATCCTGTGCCTCCTCGTCGCTTCCAGTCCTGCAGCCTAGACATGTCTCCAACCGCCATGTCCGGTGTCTGACACCGGACATGGCGGTTCCAGCCCTGTCCTAACAAGCGTCTTGTCGGCGCGCGTCCGGGCGGGGAATCATTCGCCAGTGCCCCGGGCTCCCCGCGACCTCGCTCCAGGACCGCGCCACCTGTGGGTCAACGCAACCGGCGACGAGCTCTACTTCCGCGACGAGACAGACCGGATGGACTGGATTCGTCTTCTGGTCACTTTGCTCGAGCGACGCCGCTGGACCTGCATCGCGTTCTGTCAGCTCGGGACGCATCTACATCTGATCGTCGACGTCCCCGACCAGTCGCTGGCGGTGGGCATGAAGTGGCTGAATGCCGAGTACAGCAGGGATTTCAACGCCCGACACGGGCGTAACGGCCAGTTCGTGCGCTGCCGCTACGGCAGCAGCAGGATCCGCGACGGCAGCGATCTCCTCCGGAGGTACCTGTACGTCGTTCTTAACGCGGTCATGGCCGGACTCTGCCCGCGGCCCGAGGATTGGCGATGGAGCAGCTATGCCACGTCGATCGGGCTCTCGAGCGATTTCCTCTTCGTCGACGCGTCGCTCGCGATCGCCGAGGCCGGCGGCTCCACCGACGGCCTCGCGGCCGCCGCCGAGGCGCGCCTGCGCGAGCTCCTGTCCGTTCGGGTCGTGTCCGGTGTCTGACACCGGACACGACCTGCGCAGACATGTCCCTAGGCCATGACCTCGACGCGCTGCGCGTCGGGGGTGCCCGCCGCCTCGAGGTCGAGCACCTCGCGGAGGGCGCGGATCGACACCTCGAGCTGGTCGAGCGTCGGCTCGCGCGTCGTCAGGCGCTGCAGCCAGAGGCCGGGCGCGAGGATCGTCATCAGGACGCGGTTGCCCTGGTGCTTCCCCGCGAACCGGATCAGCTCGTATGCGAGCCCTGCGATGACCGGCAGCAGGAGGACGCGCGTCGCGATCAGCCAGTACCAGGCGGGCCGGCCGAAGAACGCGAACACGAAGACGGCGATCACCATCACCCAGAGCAGGAACGCCGTGCCGCAACGGGGATGGATGAGCGAGTAGCGCTGGACGACCTCGGGCTCGAGCGGCTCACCCGCCTCGTACGCGTTGATCGCCTTGTGCTCGGCGGCGTGGTACTGGAAGACGCGCCGCAGATCGGGCAGCAGCGAGATGAGCGCCAGGTACGCGACGAACATCGAGACACGGATCAGCCCCTCGACGATCACGAACCAGCCGCTGCTGCGAATCGGCAGCCAGTCGGCGATCAGCGCCGGCGTCACCTTGAAGAGCATCACCGCGAAGCCGATCGCGACGGCGAAGGCGAAGATCAGCGCCCCGCGCGAGAGCTCGGTCTCGACCTCCCCGTCCTCGCCCTCCTCCCGCGAGGCGTAGTTGGCGGAGATCGCGAGCGCGCGGAAGCCGATCGCGAGCGACTCGCCGAGGGCCATCACTCCGCGGACGAGCGGGAAGCGGAAGACGAGGTGCCGCGCCATCGCCGAGTCGATCGGCCGCGCGACGTGCGCGATCTCCCCGGAAGGCGTCCGGACGGCGACGGCCCAGTTGCCGGGGCCACGCATCATCACGCCCTCGAGGACTGCCTGGCCGCCCACGTTCGCCATCGGGCGCCGCCTAGCGGGAGCGCTGCGCGCGCTCGAGCCGGCGCTGGAAGCGCTCGACACGGCCGCCGCTGTCGACGAGCTTCTGCTTCCCGGTGTAGAACGGGTGGCACTGCGAGCAGATCTCGACGTGCAGCTCGGACTTCGTCGAGCGCGTCTGGAACGTGTTGCCGCAGGAGCACGTCACCGTGGCGAGGACGTACTCGGGATGGATGCCGGCCTTCATGGCGAGGCCAGGATAGCAGCGGCCCTTGCGGGCTCAACGTTGCCCCCGGAGACCACGACGGCCACGCCCGGCCCCGTCTCGACCTTGCCGGCGAGCAGCGCTCCGAACGCCGCCGCGCCGGCGGGCTCGCATGCGAGCCTCGCCCTCGCGTAGAGGAACCGCATCCCGGCGGCGATCTCCTCCTCGCTCACGAGCACCGTCCCGACCCGGCCGGCGCAGATCGCGAGCGGCAGCTCACCCGCGAACGGCGGCGCGAGCCCGTCGGCCATCGTGTCGGTGCCGACCTGCACGCCCCGCCCTGCCGCGAGCCCGGCGCTGAAGGCGGGTGAGCGCTCCGGCTCGACCGCAACCACCTGCGCCCGCCCGTCGAGCGCGACGAGGATTCCCGTGACGAGCCCGCCGCCGCCGACGCCGACGACGACCGTCTCGAGCCCCGGGACGTCCTCGAGCAGCTCGAGCGCGAGCGTCCCGTGGCCGGCGAGCACGAACGGGTCGCTGTGGGGATGGACGAACACGCGCCCCTCGCGCTCGACGAGCTCGAGCGCGCGGTCGTACGCCGCGGCCGGGTCGGGAGCGTCCAGGTCGACCCGCGCTCCGTGTGCGCGCGTCGCCTCGACCTTGAGCGGGCTCACGCCGCGCCACATCTCCACGACGCAGTCGACGCCGTCCCGCGCCGCCGCCCAGGCGACGGCCTGCGCGTGGTTCCCCGCCGACCAGGTGACGACCCCGCGCCGGCGCTCCTCCGCACTCAGCGCCGCGATGCGGTTGAGCGCGCCACGCGCCTTGAAGGAGCCGGTCTCCTGGAACAGCTCCGCCTTGAGCCGTACGCCCGGCGGCTCGAGCGGCAGGGTCGGCGTCCGCCGGACGCGGCCGGCGAGCGCCGTGTGCGCCCGCTCGACGTCCTCGAGGCCGACGCTCACGCCGGCAGCGACGCACGCGTCGAGACCGGCACCCGCAGCCGGACGCTGAACACGGTCAACAGCCCCGGAGTGCTCTCGACGTCGACGCTGCCTCCCATCGCGAGCGTCAACTCCCGCACGATCGCGAGCCCGAGCCCGGTGCCCACCGGCCGCTCGCGGCCGTAGCGCTCGTGGAGGTAGAACCGCTCGAAGGCGTGCTCCCGGTCGTCGTCGGCCAGCCCGGGGCCGCTGTCCTCGACCTGCAGCAGACCGGGCCCCGCGACGACCCGTACGTCGCCGCCGGCAGGCGTCAGGCGGAGGGCGTTCTCGACGAGGTTCGAGACGACCTGGAGGATGCGGTCGGCGTCGCCGATCGCCGGAGCCGGGCCGTCGGCGATCGCCGCGAGCGAGACGCCGAACGCCTCCGCCTGCTGCTGGTACCGGCGGACCGCGTCCTCGGCGATCTCTCCCAGGTCGACCTCGCCGTTGTGGACGCTGAAATCGGTGCGGTTCATCCGGGCGAGGTCGAGCAGGTCGCGCACGAGCCGCTCGAGACGCCGCGCCTCGACGGCGACGGTCGCCACCGCCTCGCGGGCGTCGACGGCCCCGTCCTCGACCGCCTCCGCGTAGCCCCGGATCGCCGTGAGCGGCGTCTTCAGCTCGTGGCTGACCGAGAGGAGGAAGTTGCGCTCCGCCTCCTGCGCACGGCGCAGCTGCGCGGCGAGGGCGTTGAAGGCGAGCGCGAGCGTGGCGATCTCGGCCGCCCCCTCGACCGGAACCGGCTCGGGGTGGGTGCCGTGCCTGAGGCTGCGGGCGGCGGCAGCGATGCGGTCGACCGGACGCGCGATCCTCCGCGCGAGCAGGAACGCCGCGATCGCGGCGAGCACGCCGCCGGCGGCGGCCGCGACGAGCAGTGCGAGGACGTACGGCGACCACCGCGACTGCGCGTTGCTCTGCGGGCGTAGCAGGACGAGCGTTCCGGGATTGACCAAGCGGGCCGCGAAGTACTCGGCGACGCCGTTGTAGGTCGTCGTTCCCTGCACCGCGTTCTTCCCCTCGGCGAGCTGCTCCTGCGCCCAGCCCGGGAGGATCCGCCGGTCGTGCGTCGCCAGCTCGTGCTGCCGGCGGAAGTACGGCTGCAGAGTCGGCAGGCTTCCGAGGCCACCGACCGAGTTCCGCTGCGTGGCGGCGATCAGGTCCGCCTGGTGGGCGAGATCCTGCAGGGTCGCCTGCTGGACCGCCCGCCGGGTGAGGACGAGCCCGAGCCCGATCGTGAGCGAGACGCAGATCAGCACGACGACGCCGATCGCCCGGAACAACCGCGAGCGGAGACCGACGCGCCCGGCCATCTCAGGCGGCGACGAGCTTGTAACCGGCGCCGCGGACCGTGCGGATCCCCTCCGGATCGCCGAGCTTGCGCCGCAGCTGCGCGACGTGGACGTCGACGGTGCGCGTCCCGCCGGGGTACGTCATGCCCCAGACGAGGTCGAGCAGCCGCTCGCGGGAGAGCACGATGCCGGGATGCTCGAGGAAGCAGGCGAGGAGGTCGAACTCCTTGCTCGTCAGCTCCACCGCCGAGCCGCCGACCGTCACCTCGCGCGAGTCGCGGCGGAGCACGACCTCGCGCGCGGCGAGCACGTCGTTTGCGTCCGTCCGCTCCACGCGCCGCAGGATCGCCTTGATCCGCGCCGAGAGCTCGCGCGGCGAGAACGGCTTCGCGACGTAGTCGTCGGCCCCCAGCTCGAGCCCTGCCACGCGATCGGGCTCCTCGTCGCGCGCCGTCAGCATCACGATCGGCACCTTCGAGCCGGCCCGGATGCGCCGGCAGACCTCGAAGCCGTCCATCCCGGGAAGCCCGATGTCGAGCACGACGATCCGCACGGGATGGCGGCGCAGCTCGACGATCGCCTCCTCCCCGGAACGGAGCCAGACGACGCGCCACGCGTCCTGTTGCTCGAGGTACTGCTTCACGAGCCGCCCGATCGAGTCGTCGTCCTCGACGAGCAGAAGCACGCCGCCGGTGGCCCTCCCGGTCACGGCCTCAGGATATGCGCCGCCCCCTGCACCTTGCGGTGGACGTTGCTCTTGCCCTTGGCGACCTTCTTCTCCGCCTGGACGGACATCGCGGGCCCGTTCGCCGACCAGACGACGAGCACGCGCCAGCCGACGAGGTTGCGGCGGCGCATCCGCGTCGTCGCCGAGAGCGGGATGTCCTGGGAGCGCCCGTCGAGCTCGTGGAGCGTGATGTCCGAGGAGGTCTGCGTGACGACGACGCCGCGGTCGATGCGGATGTCGTTCGTCGTACCGCCGCCCGTCGACTCGATCACCTCGGCCCGGACGAGCCGCGGGCCGAAGAGCTGCGTGATGACCGCCCGCCGCAGTGCGAGCCCGGCCGGCGCCAGCCAGAGGACGAGGTTGAGAGCGACGAGGATTGCCGCGAGGAGCCCGAAACGCTTGCTGCGCATGATCGAATTGTCGTCCCTGCAGCCGGTCGCCGGCGTAAACCGGGTGTAAAAGCTCAGGTCGCCGTGTACTCGGGGCCCGAGCCGCCCTCGGGCGGCGTCAGCCGGCCGCCTTTGGCCGTGATCGCGCCGCACTGGACGCAGTTCGACGGCGCGAGCTCGACGGTGACCGTGCCGTCGTCGCCCTCGCGCCCGAGCTCGTAGACCTGCGCCGGGCACATGCGGACCCAGAGCTCGCCGACCTCGCGCGGCACCTGCCGCTCGACCCGGATGTGGCTCGGCTGGTCGTCGCGCGTCTTGTTGCCGGAGGCGAAGACGGAGGAGAGCTTGTCGAAGGTGAGCGTGCCGTCGGGGGCCGGATAGCCCGCGGCGCGGCCGGTGGAGAGGAGCGGCTGGTCGGCGTCCGGCTCGGCGCGCAGCTTGCCGAGCTCGACCCGGCCCTTCGAGACCGTCATGGCGCTCGCGAGCGCTCCGCCGACGAGGAAGCCGCGCCCGAAGACCTGGCGCATGTTCCGGACCTCGCGCAGGTCGCTCCAGATGAAGCTCTCTCGCACCGCGTCGTCGTAGGACGCGAGGCCGGTGGCCGGCGTCTCGCCGCGGCCGAGAGCGCGGAAGGCCGCCTCGGCGGCGAGCCGTCCCGACTCGATCGCGTAGTGGACGCCCTTGAGACGCGGGATGTTGACCATCCCGGCGCCGTCCCCGCAGAGGAGCAGGCCGGGCGCGTGCAGCTGTCGCGGCAGCGAGTGGAAGCCGCCGCTCGGGATCGTCTTCGCCCCCCACTCCACGCGCTCGCCGCCCGCGAGCAACCTGCGGATCCTCGGGTGCGTCTTCAGCTCCTGGAGGAGGTCGTGGACGGAGAGTGCGGTGTCGCGGTAGTCGAGGCCGACGACGAGGCCGATCGTGAGCATGTCGTCGCCCATCGGGTAGACGAACGAGCCGCCGAACTCGCGGTAGCGGGCGCCGAGCCGCAGCGGCCAGCCCATCGTGTGGATCACGTGGTCGAGCGGCCGCGCGACCTTCCAGACCTCCTTCACGCCGAGCTCCCAGACCTGCGGGTCGTCGCCCTCGAGGCCGAAGCGGTCGATCGCGACGCCGGTCAGATGCCCCTGCGTCCCCTCGGCGAGCACCGTCACCTTGGCCACGATGTCGGAGCCCGGCTCGAAGTTCGCGAGCTGTTCGCCCTCGCGGCCGCGTCCCTTGTCGCCGGTGCGGACGCCGACGACGCGGCCGTGGGACACGAGGAGCCGCTGCGCCGCCGTCTCGGGCAGGATCATCGCTCCTCCTTCTTCTGCGCGCTCGGCGAGGAAGCGGCCGAGCTGCGAGAGCGAGAAGACCCAGTTGCCGTGGTTGCGCATCGGCGGCGGCGGCGGGATCCGCAGCGCCGCGCGGCGCGTGAGGAGGTAGACGGCCTCACCGCGAACGGGGCCGTACGAGGGGATGTCCTCGATGCGGAAGGTGTCGCCGAAGAGCCGGCGCAGGCCGCGCGGGTTGACGACGGCGCCGGACAGGAGGTGCGACCCCGGCTGCTTCCCCTTCTCGAGGACGGCGACGGGCACCTCGCCGAGGCGCTCGGCGACATCGGGATGCTCCCCGAGCAGCTGCCCGAGCCTGATCGCGCACGCGAGGCCGGCCGGCCCGGCCCCCACGATCAGGATGCCGACCTCGATCCGCTCGTCCTCGGGATCCGTCGGCTCGGCGACGAAGTCCCCCGGGTCGAACGGCGGCGGGAAGTTCGAAGCCCTGCTCATCCCTTGCGGGCGCGGATCAGCTCGGTGAGCTTCGGAACGATCTCGTGCACGTCGCCGACGACACCGAGATCGCTGAACTCGAAGATCGGCGCGTTCGGGTCCTTGTTGATGGAGACGATGACGTTCGAGCTCTGCATGCCCACCTTGTGCTGGATCGCGCCGGAGATGCCGAGCGCGACGTAGAGCTTCGGCGAGACGGTCTTGCCCGTCTGGCCGATCTGCGCCGAGTACGGGTACCAGCCGGCGTCGACGACCGCGCGGGTGGCGCCGACGGCGCCGCCGAGCGCCTGGGCGAGCTCCTCGGCAAGTGTGAAGTTCTCGGGCGCGCCGAGCCCGCGGCCGCCGGCGACGACGATCTCGGCGTCCTCGATCGACGGGCCGCTCGACTCCTCCTCGTCCTGGCCGACGAGCCGCGCTCCGGTGGAGTGCGCGGCGTAGTCCGGGGCGACCTCGACGACGTCGGGCTCGCCGCCCGCGGTCGCCGTCGCATCGAAGGAGCCGGCGCGGAACAGCGCGACGCGCGGGGTGCCGCTCCAGCCGACGTCGGCGTAGACGGCGTCCTGGAGCGCGGGCCGTTTCCCGACGGGCTCGCCGTCGCGGAGCTCGAGGTCGACGAGATCCCAGTTGAGACCGGCGTCGAGCCGGGCGGCGAGGCCCGCGGCGACATCGGCGGCGAGGACGGAGTTGGCGAAGAGAACCGTGTCGTAGCCGCCGTCGGCGACCACCTTCGCGAGCACGTCGACGCGCGGCTGGGGCAGCGGCTGCGCGACCTGCTCGTCCTCGCAGACCCAGACCTTCGCGGCGCCGAACTTCCCCGCCTCCGAGGCGAGCGCGCGTGCGCCGTCGCCGGCGACGACCGCCGCGACGTCGGAGTCACCGAGCGAGGCGGCCCTGGCGAGCACGCCGAGCGAGCCCTTCTGCAGCTCGTTCCCGTGATGCTCGAGGAAGACGAGCGTCGCCATCAGACGAGCCTCTTCTCGGCCAGGAAGTCGACGACCGCCTGGGCCGCGCTGCCGTCGTCCTCGATCTTCCGCGCGTCGCCGCGCGCCGGCGGGTCGGCGAGGGCGAGCACGGTCGTCCGCGAGCCGCTCTCCCCAGCCTCGTCGGCGGCGACGCCGAGGTCGGCGAGCGAAAGGACGTCCTGCTGCTTCTTCTTCGCGCCCATGATCCCCTTGAGCGACGGGTAGCGCGGCTCGTTGATCGCATCGCTCACGGCGACGACCGCCGGCAGCGGAGCCTCGATCGTGTCGTAGCCGAACTCCGTCTGCCGCTTCACGCGCAACGAGCCGTCGCCGACCGAGAGCTCCATCGCCTGCGAGACGACCGGCCGCCCGAGCCGCTCGGCCACCGCGGCCCAGAGCACGGCCCCGTCGGCGTCGGAAGCCTGCTGGCCGAAGAGGACGAGGTCGGGCTGCTCGCGCTCGAGCGCGGCGGCGAGGATGCGGCTCGTCGCAACGAGGTCGGAGCCGGCGGCCGTGTCGTCCGAGACGAGGACGGCGCGGTCGGCACCCATCGCGAGCGCCTTCCGCAGCGAGTCGATCGCCTTCTCCGGCCCGAGCGAGACGACGATCACCTCGGTGTCGGAGTCTCCCTTCAGACGCAGCGCCTCCTCGACGGCGTTCGCGTCGAAGTGGTTGAGCGTCCCCTCGCCGGAGCGGTCGAGTCGCCCCGTGCCCGGATCGAGCCGGGACACTCCCTCGGGCACGTGCTTGACGCAGACGGCGATCCTCATCCCGGGCGGGACTCTAGCCCGGTCGCGCCGGACGGTGATTCACACGCGCCGCTGGAGCGCGAGCACGTTCGCGACGAAGCGCCGGCTCACCACGAGCATCCCGTGCCGCCGCACCGAGGCCTCCCCCTGATACCAGGCGGCGAGCGCGAGCCGCGCGTTGCCGCCGAAGTCGCGGAGCAGATGCCGCAGGTAGGCCACGCCGACGCGGACGTTGCCGTTCGCGTCGTGGCGGACCCGATGCCCGATCAGAACCGTTTCCGCGTAGCGCCAGGTCGCGGGCATGATCTGCATGATTCCGCGCGCCCCGACCGCCGAGACGAGCGAGTTGTTGTAGCCGGACTCCATCCACGCGAGCGCCCGGACGAGACGCGCGGAGACGCCGTAGTGCGCCGCCCAGTGGTCGAGGAGCGTGCGTACGACGGCGACGCTCGAGGTGCGGTAGGCCGCCCGCCGGGTCGTGACCTTCGGCGCCGCCGGCAGGCGAAGCTTCGTGCCGATGACGAGCGGCCGGGCCGGATCGAGATGGTTGAGCCGGGCGAGCGTCGCGATCGTCGTGTGGTAG
This sequence comes from Gaiellaceae bacterium, assembly GCA_035643535.1. Taxonomy (GTDB): domain Bacteria; phylum Actinomycetota; class Thermoleophilia; order Gaiellales; family Gaiellaceae; genus Palsa-739. Next base: position 2,111 of record DASQQF010000136.1, on the reverse strand, counting down.
CGCTTCGCGAGCACCCAGAGCGACTCGCCGGGCCGGACGACGTGCACGCGGTGCCGGCGCGAGACGACGACGATCGTCCGGGGCTTCGCCAGCGGCACCGGCTCGCGCCGCACGATCGACGTGAGTGTGTGCGGGCCGACGACGCCGTCCGCCCTGAGATGCAGCCGCCGCTGCAGCTTCCGGACGCCTCGCAACGTGGGCCCGTCGAAGTACGCGTTCACAGGGACGTCGATCCCCTGCCGGAGGAGCAGGAACTGGAGCACGGCGACGTCCCAGCCGAAGGCGCCGCGGCGGAGCGTCCGCGCCCCGAAGAGCGGCCGCCCCAGCGGGCCGAGCGCTGCCCGGGTGCGCGCATCGGCGATGCCCGTGACGTGCAGCCCGTGACTCCGCTGGAACGCGCGGACGGCCGCGACCGTTCGCGGGCCCGCGATCGCGTCGATCGCACCGCGGTAGAGACCCTGCTCCCGAAGGGCAACCTGAAGTCCCGCGATCTGCGGGTTCGACGTCGCGGCGTGGGCACCCGGCACCGAGCCCGCTGCAACCGCGGCGGCGGCGGCGGTCGTGACGAGAAGACGTATGCGCACGGCTTTCCGATACGCGCCGCGCGCCCCCACTCCTCCGTCGGTGTATCGACGGGTACCGGTTCAGCGCCCGACGAAGCGCGGCGGGCGCTTCTCGGCGAAGGCGGTCAGCCCTTCCCTCGCGTCCTCGCTCGCGAACAGCTCGCCGAACTCCTCCGCCTCCCGCTCGAGGGCGCCCGGCGAGAGGCCGAGGAGCCGCTTCGCCGTCCGCAGCGCGACCGGGCTCTTCTCGGCGAGCGTGCGCGCCGTCTCGAGCGCGCGGTCGAGCACAGGGTCGGCGATCTCGGTGACGAGCCCGATCCGCAGCGCCTCCTCCGCGCCGATCGTGCGGCCGGTGAGGATCAGGTCCTTCGCGATGCCGAGGCCGCAGACGCGCGCGAGCCGCTGCGTGCCGCCCCAGCCCGGGACGATGCCGAGGTCGACCTCCGGCTGGCCGACCCTGGCGGCGCTCGACGCATAGCGGATGTCGCATCCCAGCGCGAGCTCGCAGCCGCCGCCGAGCGCGAAGCCGTTGATCGCGGCGATCGTCGGCTTCGGCATCTCCTCGAGCAGGCCCGACGCCTCATGACCGAGCCGGCCCCACTCGGTCGCCCCCTCGACGCCGAGGCCGCTCATGTACTTGATGTCGGCCCCGGCGACGAACGCGCGCTCGCCGGCGCCGGTGAGGACGAGCGCACGCACCGCCTCGTCGGCCGCGAGCTCGCGCAACCGGTCGCGCAACTCCGTGAGCGTCTCGAGGTCGAGCGCGTTGCGCGCCTCCTCGCGGTCGATCGTGACGACCGCAACCGCCCCGTCCTGCTCCACCCGGACGCTCACGCCGCCGGAACGGCTCCGCGGACGAAGTCGACGATCTCGCTCGTCGGCGCGCCGGGGCCGAAGACTCCCGCGACGCCGAGACGGCGTAGCTCCTCGGCGTCGTCCTCGGGGATCGTCCCGCCGACGACGACCACCACGTCCTCCGCCGCGTTCTCGCGCAGCAGCTCGAGGATGCGCGGTACGAGCGTCATGTGCGCGCCGGAGAGGATCGAGATGCCGACGGCGTCGGCGTCCTCCTGGATCGCCGTCTCGACGATCTGCTCCGGCGTCTGGTGGAGGCCGGTGTAGATGACCTCCATCCCCGCGTCGCGAAGAGCGCGGGCGATGATCTTCGCGCCCCGGTCGTGCCCGTCGAGGCCCGGCTTCGCGACGACGACCCTGATCTTCGCTGCCATCGGAAGCGGAGCGTAACGGCTACGGCTGCAACCGCGTGCCGACGGCCCAGACGTTGCCCGAACCGCCGGCGGCGAGGGCGGCGAGCGAGTCGTCGCTCTGCGTCTCCGCGGTCGGCGTCACGTTCCACGAGCTTCCGTCCCAGTGCTCGACGAAGGGCTGCGTCTTCGGCCCGGACTCGTCCGCGCCTGCCGCCCACACGTCGTCGGCGGAGAGCGCGACGACCCCGTCCAGTTCCTCTCGGGAGGCGGTCGCCGCGGGCGATGGAGCAACCGACCAGCGCGTGCCGTCCCAGTGCTCGACGAGGGGCTGATTCCCGTG
>DASQQF010000135.1:0-5430 GCA_035643535.1 Gaiellaceae bacterium | reverse complement strand
CTGCTGGACGTTCGACCTCCACGTGATGCATCCGACCCGCGCGTCCATCCGCGACGAGCACGGCATGGTCGTCGCCCGGCTGGGCCACATGTACGCCGAGAAGGGCTGCGCCATGGTCGGGAAGAGGGCGCTGCGGCTGATCGAGGCGAAGCCGCGCTCCTACCGGGTGTGGGTCGACACGAAGGGCCATCCGGGCGAGCTACGAGGCAAACTGTTCGCCGGCATGGCGCATATGTGACGAATGGAGACGCCGCCCCGCACCGGTGACCCGGAGCCGCGCCGCTACGGCCGTGGCGTCTTCCTCGCGACCGTGGCGGGCGGCGTCTCCTCGCTCTTCTGGGGGAAGGCGGCATGGGATCGCGTGTCCGGCGTGGTCTCGCCCGTCGCCGCCAGCATCGCGCCGCTGCTGCCGACCCGAGGCTGGCGGATCTACACGATCTCCGGTCACATGCCGGCCTTCGACCCGGCGACGTGGCGCCTCGAGATCGGCGGGCTCGTCGAGCGGCCGACCGCGTTCACGTACGAGGCGCTGCGGAAGCTGCCGCGCGTCGAGCAGGTCTCGACCTTCCACTGCGTGACGGGCTGGTCGGTGCAGAACGTCCACTGGGCGGGCGTACGCATGAGCGACGTCCTCGCCGGTGCACGCCCGCACGCGTCGGCGCACGGGCTGCGCTTCGTCTCGATGGAGAAGCCGTACGTCGACTACCTCACGCTCTCGCAGGCGTCGCTCCGCGACGTGATGCTCGCGTACGAGATGGACGGCCGGCCGCTGCTGCAGGAGCACGGCGCGCCGCTGCGGCTCGTGATCCCGCAGATGTACGGCTACAAGAACGTCAAGTGGCTCGAGCGGATCGAGCTCGTACCGCGGGCCGAGAACGGCTACTGGGAGAACCTCGGCTACGACCGCGACGCCTGGGTCGGGCGCTCGAACGGATACGGGACGTGAAGCAGGGATACGTCAGGCGCTTCTCGCGGGTCGAGCGGCTGCTCCACTGGGTGAACGCGCTGGGCTTCTTCTTCCTGCTGGCGACCGGGCTGATCCTCTACCTGCCCAGCCTTTCGACGCTCGTGTCGCGCCGCCAGCTGATGCAGAGCCTCCATTTCTGGGTCGGCGTCGGCTGGCTCTGCGCCCTCGCCGCGGTCGTCGTGCTCGGCGGGCGGCGGCTCCTGCGCACCGCGCACGAGCTCGAGCGCTTCGACGATGACGACCTGCGCTGGCTGCGCGGCCGCAAGGCGCCGCAGGGCAGGTTCAACGCGGGGCAGAAGATCAACGCCGCCCTCACGGCTGCGTTCACCGTCCTCTTCGCGGTCTCGGGCCTGCTCCTGTGGTTCGGCGAGCGGGACACGCGCTTCCGCTTCGCGAGCACCGTGATCCTCCACGACGGCCTGATGTACGTGTCGCTCGTGCTCCTGGTCGGGCACCTCTACCTCTCGCTGATCCACCCGGCGACGCGGCACGCACTGCGCGGGATGACCCTCGGCACGGTCAGCGCCGGCTGGGCGGCGCGACATCATGCGAAGTGGGAGCCAGAATAGGTGGGATGCAGACCGTTCTCGTCGTCGACGACGAGCCGATCGTCCGCGACGTGGTCGTCCGCTACCTCGAGCGCGACGGCTTCGAGACGCTGATCGCGGCGGACGGCGACGCGGCGCGCGAGCTGATCGAGCGGCGCGAGCCGAGCCTCGTCGTGCTCGACGTGATGCTGCCCGGAACCGACGGCCTCGCCCTCTGCCGCTGGATCCGCGGGCGCTCGGACCTCCCCGTGATCCTCCTCACCGCCCGCGGCGAGGAGGCCGACCGGATCGTCGGGCTCGAGCTCGGCGCCGACGACTACGTGACGAAGCCGTTCTCGCCCCGCGAGCTCGCGGCCCGCGTGCGGACCGTGCTGCGGCGGAGCAACGGAGGGCCGGCGGCACCCGAACGGCTCGGGTTCGGGGAGGTCGAGCTCGACGGCGGGAGCCGCGAAGCACACCGCGCCGGCTCCCCCGTACAGCTGACGGCGAAGGAGTTCGAGCTGCTCTGGTTCCTCGCCTCGCACCCGCGGCACGTGTTCTCCCGTGACCAGCTGATGGACCGGGTCTGGGGCTACCAGTCGGCGGTCGACACGGGCACCGTGACCGTCCACGTGCGGCGGCTGCGGGAGAAGATCGAGAGCGACCCCGCGCGGCCGATCCACCTGAAGACGGTCTGGGGCGTCGGCTACCGCCTCGACCCGTGATCACCCTCGCCGCCGTCGTCGCCGCGGGAAGCCTCGTCTCGGGGCTCGCCCTCGCGCTGCTGCTCCGCCGTGCGCCGACTGTCCGGATGCAGCTGGCCGGGCTCGCCTTCACCGCGGTCTGCGTCCCGCTCGGCGCCGTGCTCCTCTCCGGCTGGGTGATGTTCCACATGGGCGCCGACGTCAAGATCCTCGCGGTCGCGGCCGGCGCAGCGACCGCCGCCGTGGGGGCGGCACTGCTGCTCGCCCACTCGATCACCGGCGGGCTCCGCCGCGTCGGCGCCGCCTCGCAGGCGCTGGCCGCCGGCGAGCTCTCCGCCCGCGCGCCCGTCGGCGGCGCACGCGAGATCGCCGAGCTCGGCGCCTCCTTCAACGCGATGGCCGCCGCGCTCGAGCGGCTGTTCGACGCGCGCCGCGAGCTCGTCGCCTGGGCGAGCCACGACCTGCGCGCGCCGATCGCCTCGCTGCAGGCGATGCTCGAGGCGATCGAGGACGGGCTCGCGGCGCCGGAGGACTACCTGCCGACGCTGCGCGAGCAGGTGCGGACGCTGTCGATGCTCGTCGACGACCTGTTCGAGCTCGCCCGGATCGACGCCGGCGCCCTCACGCTCGAGCTGCACCGGACGCCGGTGGCGCCGCTCGTCGACTCGGCGCTGCGGCTCCTCCGGCCCGAGGCGGCGGCGCGGCGCATCTCACTCACGGCCGAGGTCGACGCAACCGCCGAGGCACCGGTCGCCGCGGACAAGATCGAGCGCGTGCTCTTCAACCTCCTCACGAACGCGCTCCGCCACACGCCCTCCGACGGCTCGATCGCCGTCCGCGTCGAGCGGAGGGACGGCAACCTCGTGCTGCGCGTCGAGGACAGCGGCGAAGGTCTCGGCGAGGAGGCGCAGATCCGCATGTTCGAGCGCTTCTGGCGGGCCGACCGGGCACGCAGCTCGAGCGGCGCCGGGCTCGGGCTCGCCATCGCGCGCGGGCTCGTAGAGGCGCACGGCGGCCGCATCTGGGCCGAGAACCGGCCGCAGGGCGGCGCCTGCGTCTCGTTCACGCTGCCGGCGGCGTGAGCCCCTCCCCCGCCTCGGGCTCGCGAGGGCCCGCGTCGAGGCGGAACGGCGGGTACTCGGGCGTCATGAGCGCGGCGTACGCGAGGACGCGCAGCCCCCAGCGGTTGAAGCCCATGATCAGGTCGAAGACGTCGCGCGGGTAGCGATCCGTGAAGAGCAGGAGCAGCGCGACGACGAGCACGAGGACGCCGACGACGCCGCCGCCGTATCCCCAGTGGACGCCCCAGCCGACCGTGCCGCCGGCGAGCAGGCCCGCGACGAGGTACTGCGGGATACCGAGCAGCCACCAGCCGATCAGCGGCAGCCCGCGACGCTGGCGATCGGGATACCGCACCTCGAGCCGCGCCGGATAGTCGTCGACGTCGGTCATCGTGAACGGCGGATACCGGTCGGTCGCGAGCGCGCTGTAGCCGTAGAACGAGACCCGCCACGTCCAGCGCATCACCCCGACGTTCCAGTCGAAGAGCCCGCGCGGATAGCGGCCCGTGAACAGGAGCACGACGAACGCCGCGATCGACGCGACCGTGAACGTCAGCCAGAGGAAGAGGAGGCAGACGATGTGCGGGACCAGGAGGAGCCACTTGACGAGCCACAACCAGCGCGAGAGCGGCTCGGTCGGCTCACCTTCCACCCGGACGGGAAACGGCTCCACGCGGCGAGTATCCCCTCGGCCCCGCCCGGCGGCATCCGGGCGCGCCCCGATCCTCAGCGGGCCGGCATCTCGGCGACGAGCGCCCGCGCCATCCGGCCGAGCGCCGTCTCGAGATCGGCCTCGTCGTCGGGCGACCAGCCGTCGAGCAGCCGGCAGAGCTGGTCGGTGCGCGCCGCGATCAGGCGCTCGAGGGCATCCCGGCCGGCAGGGGTCAGGTCGAGGCGGCCGTCGCCGTCCGGCTCGAGGTACCCGCGCCCCTCGAGCGCCTCCGCCAGCGGCTCGAGCCGCGCCGGGTCGAGCGCGAACTCGCCTGCGAGCGCAGCGAGGGCGCTCCCGCCACGCTCGGCGACACGCGCGAGCACCCAGCTCTCGTCGGGCTCGATCTCGACGCCCGAGGCGTCGATCAGCTCGCGGTAGACGCGCTGCCGCCGCTCCCGCTGCAGCAGCGAGCTCACGATGCGCTCCAGCTGCCGGGCCGAGTCGTCGGAGCGCGGCGGCGGGATGCTCTCCGCGACGCTCTCCGCCGCGGCGGTCTGGCGCAGCGGGATCTCCCGCAGCAGCCAGGTGAGGACGAACGCGAGGAAGGCGATCGCGGCCGCCGCGACGAAGACCGGCCGGAGCGAGGCGGCGAAGGCGGCGACGTAGGGCGCGTGGATCGCCGGCGGCAGCTTGTCGACGATCGCCGGGTTGGCCGCCGTCGGGATGTGTGCGCCGCTCGGCAGCCGGCTCGCGAGCTGGTGGCCGAGCTCGTTCGAGAAGATCGCACCGAAGACGGCGACGCCGATCGAGCCGCCGACCTGCCGGAAGAGCGTCGAGCCCGAGGTCGCGACGCCGAGGAAGCGGTAGTCGACCGCGTTCTGGACGGCGAGCACGAGCACCTGCATCACCATCCCGAGCCCGAGCCCGAGGACGAGCATGTAGAGCCCCGACATCCACGCGGACGTCGAGACTCCGAGCCGCGAGAGGAGGTAGACGCCGACGGTCATCACGGCGGTGCCGGCGATCGGGAACGGCTTGTAGCGGCCGAACCTCGAGATCGCGTTGCCGCTCGCGATCGAGGTGACGAGCACGCCGGCCATCATCGGCGTCAGGAGCAGGCCGGAGCTGATGGGGCCGTGCCCGCGCACCACCTGGAGGTAGAGCGGCAGGAACGTGACCGAGCCGAAGAGCGCGAGGCCGACGATGAGGCCGACGGCGCTCGTCACGTCGAAGATCCGGTTGCGGAACAACTCGAGCGGGAGGATCGGCTCGACGGCGCGGCGCTCGACGAAGGGGAACACGACGAGCAGCACGACGCCGGCGGCGATCATGGCGATGCTCGGCGTGGAGCCCCACGCATACGTCGTGCCCCCGAGGCTCGTGAAGAGGACGATCCCGGAAAGGGCACCGGCGAGCACGGCCGCTCCGAGGTAGTCGATCCGGTGCGTGACCTTCTCCCCGCGGCTGTGGAAGACGGCGCCGATCACGGCGAAGGCGAGGATGCCGATCGGCAGGTTGA
>DASQQF010000134.1:0-6365 GCA_035643535.1 Gaiellaceae bacterium | reverse complement strand
GAAGAGCCCTGCCATCGACCCGCCGATCTGGCGCTGGATCGTGACGGCGTTGAGCACGAAGGTCAGGTTCTTCGATCCGATGCGCTCTGCCAGCTCGCCCAGGGCGTCGTCCATCGGCCTGCCGAGCCGCGTCTCGTTCAGCACCCGGCGGAACTCCTTCGCCGCCGGCTCCGTGCCCTCGTCGAGGACGGCCTGGATCCCGTGCCGGAAGGAGTGCCCGGCCTTCAGCGTGGCTGCGATCGTGATCAGGAGCTCGGGCAGCTGGTTGTCGAACGCCTTCATCCGCGCCCGGGCCTTCATGCTCACCCAGCCGACGGGCAATGCCCCGCCGACGGCCATCGCCAGCAGCGTGAGCACGCCGGGCGGCGCCGTCAGGGCGGTGAGAAGCCCTGCGAGGAACGCGACGCCGACGCAGAGGTAGAGGAGCTCGGCGGCGAGGAGCGGCACGTCGGCGCGGACCAGCAGCCGCTGCAGGGCGCGGAACTGCCTGATGTTCGCGAACGCCGTCTCGGTCGACGCGAAGAAGCGGCGCATGAGCGGCGGTCGGTTGCGCGGGCCCGCCTTCTTCGAGCGGAGCCGCTTCTTCCCGACGTAGGGGGCGAGGCGAGTGCTCAGCCGGTCGGCGCCGCTCGTCGCGAAGGCGACCAGGAGCGCCAAGAGCACGAGCAGCCCGGTCGCCGCGGAAACCACGAGAACGGAGACCGGCGAGCGCCAGTCGGCGGCGGAGAGGAGCGAGGGCCGGGAAGGCGGGGGAGTGGCAGCGGCTCCGCCCTGGAGGGCGACGTTCCTCGTCGCGCTCCCGGCGCCGGGAACCGAGACGGCGAGGCGCAGGTGGTCGCCCGGGCGCGCGGCCGTGAGGTAGCGGAGCTGCCACGTCCGCGTCAACGCCTGTGCGATCGAGTGGTAGATCGCGGTGAGCTCGCCGCTCGAGGTTGCCTCGACGAACCGGCCGCCCGTGGCCGAGGCGAGCTCGCGGAGCGGGCCGGGGGTGAAGCCACGGCTGTCGATCCCGATCGCGTAGACGGCCGCCCGTGCCGACTCGGCGGCACGAATGGCATCGCTCAGGGTCGCGGTGCTCGACACGTCCTGGCCGTCGGTGAGGAGCACGATCACATGCCCCGGGGCCACGTCCTTCTCGAGCGCCTTCGAAGCCTGCACGACCGTGTCCCAGAGCGCCGTGCCGGGGCGCGAGTCGGTCGTCAGCCCCGACAGGGCCGAGTCGGCGTCCGCGGGCACGCTCGAGAAGCGGTCGAGCCGGTCGACCGTGTGCCCGAACGCGAGCACCTCGACCCGGTCGCCGGGAGCCTTCTCGCCGACGAAGGCGCGGGCGGCCGCCGTCGCGTCGGCGAGCGACCGGCCGCGCATCGACTGCGACCGGTCGACGGCGAGGACGACGCTCTTCTCCCGCCCGAGGTTGGCGGCCTGGAGCGCCGTGACGGCGCGCCCGTTCTCCGTCAGCCGCGGCCTCGCGCCGCTCGAGGGCGTGACCACCGTCACGCGGATCTCCGGATAGCCGCTCGTGTCGACGGCGCGGATCGCGGTCGGCCGGCCCGCGTTCGCCGCGGGGGCGAGGATCGCGGCGCCGAGCGCGACCACGAGGACGCGCATGAGCCGCCTTCTCCTGCGCCAGCGCCTCATCCACGGCCTCCGCCGAACGCGTTGACGGCGAACGTCGCCGGCAGGTCGCCGTCCTCGCCCGCGAAGAATCCCGGCGGGAGCACGACGTTGTTCGCCGTGAGCTTGTCGAGGAAGTGCGGTTTGAGCCCGGTCACCCGCAGCGGCGTCAGGAGCCGCTTCGCCTGCCCCGCCTCGTCCTCGTTCGGCGCTGACGCGACGAACAGGTCCTGGAGCGTGACCGTGTCGGACTCCATGCCGACGACCTCCGAAATGCAGCTGATGCGGCGCGAGCCGTCGACGAGGCGGACGATCTGCACGAGGACGTCGAAGGCGCTCGCGATCTGCTCGCGGATCGCCCGGTGGGGGAGCTCGAGGCCGGCGGTGAGCACGAGGGTCTCGAGCCGCGCGAGCGCGTCGCGCGGCGAGTTCGCGTGGATCGTCGTCAGCGATCCCTCGTGGCCGGTGTTCATCGCCTGGAGCATGTCCAGGGTCTCGGCGCCGCGGACCTCGCCGACGATGATCCGGTCGGGCCGCATGCGAAGGGCGTTGCGGACGAGCTCGCGGATCTTCACCTCCCCCGTGCCCTCGATGTTCGCCGGGCGGGCCTCGAGCGTGATCACGTGCTCCTGCTGCAGCTGGAGCTCCGCCGCGTCCTCGATCGTGACGATGCGCTCGTCGCCCGGGATGAACGCGGAGACGGCGTTGAGCGTCGTCGTCTTGCCCGTTCCGGTGCCGCCCGAGATGAGCATGTTCAGCTTCCCCTTAACGCAGGCGCCGAGGAACTGCGCCGCGGAGGGCGAGAGCGTCCCGAAGGTGATCAGGTCGTTGATCGTGTACGGGTCGCGCGAGAACTTGCGGATCGTCAGCGCCGGCCCCGTGAGCGAGAGCGGCGGGATGATCGCGTTGACGCGGCTGCCGTCGGGCAGGCGTGCGTCGACCATCGGCGACGCCTCGTCGACGCGGCGGCCGACCTGGGAGACGATCTTGTCGATGATCCGCATCAGGTGGGCGTCGTCGAGGAAGCGCGCGGGGGCGCGCTCGATCTTGCCGCCGCGCTCGACGTAGACGTGCCCCGGCCCGTTGACCATGACCTCGGTGACGGAGTCGTCGCCGAGGAACGGCTCGAGCGGCCCGTAGCCGAGGATGTCGTCGGTCAGCTGGCGCACGAGCTCGCGCCGCTCGTCGCGCGTCAGCGGCGTGTCGGCGAGCGTCAGCTCCTCGGTCACCGCCTTGTAGACGCGGTCGGCGAGATCGGCCGGGTCCTCGTTGAAGAGCTCCGGCCCGAGCTTCGCGATGCACGCGTGGTGCACGGCCGCCTTGAGCTCTGCGTAGGGGTCGGTCGGCTGCGGCGGCGCAGCCTCCGCGAGCGTTGCGTCCTCGATGCGGGAGAGGCGGTCGTGGAGCCCCATCGTCAGGCCCTCGCGAAGGACAGGCGCCGCCGCCGCTGCTGCGGCGTCGCCGCGACCGGTGCCGGTGCCTTCCGGGAGACGTCGCGTGCGAGTGCGGCGACGGCCTTCCCGAAGTCGCTGCGCGGCTCGGCGAGCACGACGGCCTCGCCGCGGTTCACGCAGAGCTGGACGGTGCGGTCGGTCGGAAGCTCGTGCCGGACCTTGACCTTGAGTCCGTCCTCGACCTCGCTCGTCTTCAGCCCGACGTTCGCGCTCGCGCGGTTCATGAGGTAGTTGATCCGGCTCGTGGGGAACGACAGCTGCTCGAGCGTCTGGAGCGCGAGGCGAACGTTCTTCAGCGTCGGCACGTCGAGGCCGCAGAGGACGAGCAGCTCGTCGGTCCGGTCGAGCGTCGCCAGCGCGGCGCCGTGGAAGAAGGGCGAGGTGTCGACGACGATCAGCTCGTACGAGCTGCGGGCGACGTCGATGAGACCCGTCACCTTGCCCTCGACGACGAGCTCCGCGTCCTCCGGCCGGAGCGGGGCGGCGAGGACGTCGAGGCCGCACGGGTGCTTCGTGACGTACCCTCCGAGCTTCTCCGGGTCGAGCTCCCCGGGCGCCACGACGAGGTCGTAGATCGTCTTGAGCGGCTCGAGGCCGAGCATGATCGCGGCGTCTCCGAACTGGAGGTCGAGGTCGAGGAGCAGCGTCCGCTTGCCCTCGTGCTTGGCGAGCCGCGCGGCCAGGTTCGTCGCGAGCACCGTCTTCCCCGTGCCGCCCTTGGGCGAGAAGACCGTCACCACGCGGCCGTGCCTCGCGGGGGCCTGCAGCTGGCTCCGGACGTGCGCTGCCTTGCGGATCGCGAAGACGACGTTGTGCGTGAGCTGCGGCAGCAGCAGCACGTCGGCCACGCCCTGGTCGAGCGCGTGCTCGAGCATCGATGCGGCCTCGCCGCCGGACGCGATGAGGATGATCGGCGCCCGCGTGTACTCCCGGATCATCGCCACGTCGCCGGCGGGGAAGCCGGCCGACCGCGTGGCGTGGACGACGCAGGCGATGTGACCGCCGGTGAGCGGCGTAGCCGCCTGGGCGACCTGCGGCTGCCAGCCGACGACCTCGAGCTCGCCGCTCTCGGAGAGGGCCTCCCGAAGCGTGTCGAAGCCGTCGCAGTCGCCCGTGAAGAAGATGCGGAGCCGGTCAGTCATCGGGATCCCTCCTTGAGGATCGAGCCGGCAGTCGCGATGCCTCCGGCGCTGTCGGTCGCGTCGCTCACCGGGCGGAGCTCGAGCGACCAGTCGGCGTTCTTGACGACGTAGAAGAGCCGCTGCACCTGGGTGTCGCTCACCTGGAGGATGATCGAGCTCGTGCCTCCGGGCGAGGAGAGCTTCGACGGCGACGTCGTCGCAGGCGGCACGAGGACGAGCAGGTTGTGCAGGACGATCAGGCTGGCGGCGTTGGAGGAGTTGGCGGTCTTGTGGATGCTCGCGACGAGGTCGACGTGGTCGCCCTCCTGCAGCGTCCCGGCCATCAGCTGGTTCGGGTCGCCGCCGACCTGGATCGCGCGCATCGTCCCGTGCAGCTGGGCGCGGATCCCCTGCGCGGCGGCGTTCGCGAAGCGGCGGAGGGTGACCTGCTCGCCGTCGTAGAGGCTCGTGACCAGCAGCAGGTTCTTGATCTGATCGGGGTTCGAGATCGCGCCGGGGACGACGTCGCTGCGCGGCATGCTGAGCTGGCGCAGGTCACCCTGCTTGACGAGGTCGGCGCCCGACGTCCCGGAGGGGATGTCCTTCGCGGCGACGTACACCTGGACGGTGGCGGCGCCGTGCTGGACGGACTTCCGGTAGTTCGTGACGTAGAGGAGCGTGAGCATCATCGCGACGAGGGCGAGCCCGACGGCGATGACGATGTTTCGGATGCGGTAGGTCATCGAGAGAGCCTCGTTCCTAGTTGACGAGAGAGACGCTGTAGACGCCGAAATCGGGCGGCTGGTTCTGGCTGGAAGAGCTCGGCAGCCCGTCCCAGATCACGCGGGTGAAGTAGCCGGTGAGGGTGGCGTGGGTGCCGTGCGGCTGCGAGCAGTTCGTCGACGACGTGGCGAGACCGAAGCAGTCGAGGTGGAAGCCGACCCAGCCGATCACGCGGTAGGTCGCGACCGAGCCGCCGCCCTGGAGGAGGTCGTAGACGGGGAACAGCAGCTCCGTGCCGAGACGCGCGGTGAGGGCGGCCGGAATCCCGTCCGAGTTGAACTTCGCGCCCGGGTCGGAGTCGTAGTTGCCGAGCGGCAGGTAGCCGTTGAAGCCGTACTGGATCCACTGGGCGAGCGGCGGGACGCCGTTGTTCGTCGCCGGGGCGAGGTTGGTGAATCCGAACGCGCCCGGCGCCCCGTTCGGGTCGAGCGGGACCGTCGTCTCGTTGCCGAAGCACGGGGTCGTCTGGCCGCATGCCACGCCGGTGAGGTCGGGATGCTCCTTGTTCACGACGATCGGCGCGGCCCCGTACACCTCGCTGGGCACGCTGGCGCGCGCGGCGGCCGTCGCGTGGACGGTGACGGTGCCGAAGGAGAAGAGGCGCGCGAAGAAGCTCGGCGACGTCCGCTTGGCGTGCACGAGGATCGTGTTGTTGCTGGGGAAGGAGATGTCGCTCGGCGCGATGCCGCCACCGTTCGCGGCGGCGTACTGCTCGGCGAGCGTGAGCGCCTGGGAGGGATCGGTCGGCAGGGCCTGCGCGCCGGCGAGGGCGGCCGCGTCGGCCGTCGCCTGCGCCTGCCGCTGCTGGCGGTACCACGCGCCGAAGTCGATCGTGATGGCGGTGGCGCCGACGAGCACGACGAGGAAGACGACCGTCATGACGAGCGCCTGCCCGCTCTCCGAGGCGAAGCGGCGCCTCATTCGAGCCGCTCCGACATCGTGCTCGAGAGGTTCCCGCTGGAGACGACCCAGCCGAGCACGTTGATCGAGTACGGATACGTGACGGTCACCTGCACCGTGCTTCCCCCCTGCTGGAAGCTCGGGTCGGTGGGGTCGCTGACGCTGACCCCGAGCTGCGACGCGTTCAGATCGGGTGCCGCCGCCTGGGCCGCGGCGGTGATGTCGCTCGCCGTCAGGCCCTCGTCGCGGATCAGCACCGCCTTCCGCGCCGCGGCGCGGGCCGCGTCGGTGACGGTGACGTAGTGGCTGAACGCGATCCCGCACTGGACGATGCCGAGCAGGAGCGCGATCAGCGCCGGCGCGACGATGGCGAACTCGACGGCTGCCTGCCCGTCGTCGGCGGCGAGAGAGCGGAATATCCTGCGGCGGCTGGTCACGGTGTGGATGTGAGGTGGCGGGGCCGCAGGTGCCCGCCACCTGGATCGGTCGTTCT
>DASQQF010000133.1:0-5614 GCA_035643535.1 Gaiellaceae bacterium | reverse complement strand
CGCAGCCCGGCGGCGAGCGCCGCCTCGGCGCGTCGCGCGACCGTCTCGTCCGTCTCGCCGAAGTACTGCCGCCGCTCGGAGTGGCCGACGATCGCGCCCGCCACGCCGACCTCGAGGAGCATCGCGGGGGAGATCTCGCCGGTGAAGGCGCCCTCCTCGGCCCAGTGGACGTTCTGCGCGAACGTCGCGAGGCCCGCCTCGACCGCCGCGGCGAGCGAGACGTAGGGTGGCGCGACGACGGCCTCGACACCGTCCGGCGGCGCGAAGGCACCGGCGAAGGCACGGGTCGCGGCCGGCCCCTTGTACATCTTCCAGTTGCCGGCGATCAGCATGGCCTTCCGATGCTACGGGCATGGGCCCGCTCGTGGGAGGCGAACGGAAGACCGTCCTCGTCGCGCTCGCGTCGAACGTGACCATCGCCGTGGCGAAGGCGATCGGGGGCCTCGCCACCGGCTCGTCGGCCATGCTGGCGGAGACGGCGCACTCGCTCGCCGACAGCTTCGACCAGCTGCTGATGCTGTTCTCGCTCCGGCAGGCGCAGCGGAAGCCGGACGAGGAGCATCCCTTCGGCTACGGCCAGGAGCGCTTCTTCTGGACGTTCCTCGTCGCGGTCGTGATCTTCCTCGCCGGTGCGACGTTCTCGATGGGCGACGGCGTGCTGCGTCTGCTCGGCCACGAGCCGTTCTCGTTCGACCTGATCCCGGGCGTCGGCAGGGACAGCTTCTGGATCGACTACATCGTCCTCGGCATCGCGTTCGTCTCCGAGGGGACGTCGCTGCTGCGCGCGTACCGACAGACCCGCTCCGCCGCCGAGCAGGCCGGGTACGAGATCGCGGCATGGGTGCGCGTGAGCAAGGACCCGACGACGAAGATGGTCTTCGCGGAAGACTCCGTCGCCGTCCTCGGCGTCCTCGTCGCGTTCCTCGGCGTCCTGCTGAACGAGGTGACCGGCAACGAGACCTACGACGCGGCGAGCGCCGTCGTGATCGGCGCGCTCCTCGTCACCGTCGCGGTGCTTCTCGCCCGCAACATCCACGACCTCCTGATCGGGCGCTCCGCGCGTCCCGAGCAGCGGCGGCGGCTGGAGGAGGCGATCGGCGGCCACGACGCGGTCGACTCCGTCGTCGAGCTGCTCACGATGTACCTCGGGCCGGGCTCGCTGCTCGTCGCCGCCCGCGTCGACCTGCGCGACGAGGTGGAGGCGGGCGAGATCGAGCAGGTGGCGGAGGAGATCGAGCAGGCGCTGCGCGAGGCCGACGGGGACGTGTACCAGGTGTTCCTCGACCCGACCCCGGGGACGGGCGCTACCGGCTCGGGATCGCGGCGACGCCGGGAAGCTCCTTCCCCTCGAGCAGCTCGAGGCTAGCCCCGCCGCCGGTCGAGACCCACGTCACGCGGTTTGCGAGGCCGAGCTCGTTGAGCGCGCGCACCGAGTCTGCGCCGCCGACGACCGAGAACGCCTGCTCGTTCGCGGCCACGGCCTCCGCGACCGCCTTCGTTCCCGCCGCGAAGCGGGGCCACTCGAACACGCCCATCGGGCCGTTCCAGAAGATCGTGCGCGCGCCCGCGATCCGCCGGGCGAACCGCTCCTGCGTCGCCGGACCGATGTCGAGCCCCAGCCAGCCGTCCGGCAGCGCGTCGTACGGGCAGGTGCGTGCCTCGGCGTCGGGCTCGAACGCGGCGGCCGCGAGAACGTCGTCGGGGAGCTCGACGGCGAACGGGAGCGGGTTGTCGGAGCGCAGCTCCTCCGCCATCTTGCCGCCGATCAGGACGCCGTCGGCCCTGCCGCCGAGGTTGCGGAGGACGCCGAGCTTGTCCTCGACCTTCGCGCCGCCCGAGACGAGGACGAACGGGCGCTCGACCTCGCCGAGCAGCCGCCCGAGGTGCTCGAGCTCGTCGAGCAGCAGGAGCCCGGCATACGCCGGCAGGAGGTGCGCGACCGCTTCGGTCGAGGCGTGGGCACGGTGTGCGGAGCCGAAGGCGTCGTTCACGTAGAGGTCGCACCCGCCGGCGAGCTCGCGCGCGAAGCCCTCGTCGTTCTTCGTCTCGCCCGGGTCGAAGCGGGTGTTCTCGAGGAGCTCTACCCGCTCGTCGGGCAGGAGCTCGCGCAGGCGTGCCGCGACCGGCGCGATCGCGTAACGCGCCCGATCCTCCTCCGTCTTCGGCCGGCCGAGATGGGAGCAGACGCGCACGGCGGCTGCGCCACGCTCGAGCAGCAGCTCGAGCGTCGGCAGCGAGGCGCGGATGCGCGTGTCGTCGGCGACCCGGCCGTCCGCGAGCGGGACGTTGAGGTCGGCCCGGACCAGCACCGCCTTTCCCGCGACGTCGGCGTCGCGGACCGACCGCGGCATCCGCACGGCTCCTCCTCCCTATGCGGCCACCGGCGACGGCAGCGTCTTGCCGATCTTCGCGACGAGGTCGACGAGGCGGCAGCTGTAGCCCCACTCGTTGTCGTACCACGAGAAGACCTTGACGAGGCTCCCGTTCACCATCGTCAGCCCGCTGTCGAAGATCGACGAGAACGACGAGTGGACGATGTCGCTCGAGACGAGCGGCTCGTCGGTGTAGTGCAGGATCCCCTCGAGCTCACCAGCGTCGGCCTTCGTGCGGAAGAGCTCGTTCACCTCGTCGACGCTCGGCTCGGCACCGACCTGGACGACGAGGTCGACGATCGAGCCGGTCGGCACCGGCGCGCGCATCGACATCCCGTCGACCTTGCCCTTCAGGTCGGGCATGACGACGCCGATGGCGCGGGCGGCGCCGGTCGAGGTCGGGATGAGGTTGATGCCGGCCGCGCGGGCGCGGCGCAGGTCCTTGTGCGGTAGGTCGAGCGTCCGCTGGTCGTTCGTGTACGCGTGGATCGTCGTCATGAAGCCGCGCTCGATCCCGTAGGCCTCGTGCAGCACCTTGGCGACCGGGGCGACGCAGTTGGTCGTGCAGGAGGCATTCGAGACGATGTGGTGCCGCTCCGGGTCGTACTCGCGGTCGTTGACGCCGAGCACGACGGTGAGGTCGGGGTCGGTCGCGGGAGCCGAGATGACGACCTTGCGCGCCCCGGCCTGCAGGTGCTTCTCGGCGTCGGGCCGCTTCGTGAACAGCCCGGTCGACTCGATCGCGACGTCCACGCCGAGCTCCTTCCAGGGGAGGTCGGCGGGATCGCGCTCGGAGAGAAATTTGATCTCTTGCCCGCCGACGCGGATGACGCCCTCGCCCGCCTCGACCGGCCCGTCGAGCGCGCCGAGCACGGAGTCGTGCTTGAGCAGGTGCGCCATCGTCTTCGTGTCGCCGATGTCGTTCGCGGCGACGATCTCGAAGTCGCCGCCGTGGGCGAGCTGCGCGCGGAGGAAGTTGCGTCCGATGCGGCCGAAGCCGTTGATCCCGACCCTGATCTTCGCCATCGTCACGTGCCTTTCTGTCTCGTCCTGACGCTTCGAGGCGAGTCTAACGAGGCGGTGCCGGCTCGAATCGGGACTCTCCCGCAGCGCCCCTGCCGTGCGTCCGCAGGCAGGGGCGGGCGGACCGGGAAGCTCCGAGGACGACCCTCCCGGTCCTTCACCCCGCTCGAGACCTGGCGGCAGACGGGGTCTGAATCCACCGCCGGACGAGCAGGACCCGCCGTTGCGAGTATGACGAGTCGACTGTTGCCGCGCCAGACGGCTTGTAACGAATATCGCGCCTGCTCACGCTCGGGAAAGTTCCTGCAAACGGCGGAGTCGGCGGTACGCGCTCGCCTTCGAGATGCCAGGCTTGCACCGGCGGGCGAGCTCGGCCGTCGAGGCGGTCGGATGGCGCAGGCGGAGGAGCGCGATCTCGCGCAGCTCGTCGGGTAGGGCATCGACGTCGAGCTGCCGCAGCGCCTCGAGCTGGGCGTAGGCGGCGCGGCTCGTACGGACGAGGTTGGCATGGTCGGCGTTGGCGAGCCTGTTCGCGTCTGCGCGCGTCGCGGCGAGCACCGCCTGCTCCTCGAGGGCGAGCACGGCGTCGACCGCGCCGGCGGCGACGAGGACGTCGGCGATCGCCTCGATCCCCTTCGCATAGGCGGCCGCGTGCGTCCCGCGCGCCTGGACGTGCAGGGGCGCGCCGAGGCGGCCGGCGAGGGCGGCGACGAAGCGCGCCCCCTCGGGCTCGGCAGCCCGGATCTCGAGGTGGGCGTCGCGGGGCCCGCTCAGGGTGCCGGCGCCGAGCAGGGCGCCGCGGAGATAGGCGGCGGCGCAGCAGCGGCGTGCGACCACCCGGCGGGGCGGATGTTCGAGCGGGCGGTGCGCGCGATCGAGGATGCCGGCGTGGTGGAGGATCTCGTATGCGGCCGGCTCCCCCTCGACGTGGAGCTGGTAGCGCGTCGCGTGGTCGAACGCGCTCCGCCGGTACGTCCGGATCTCCGAGCGCCCACCGAGCGCACGGAGGAGCGAGAAGGCGCGGCGGGCGACGGTGGAGCTGACGACGTCGAGGTGGACGTCGACGCTTCCCCGCCCGCGGAGATGTGCACGGCCGGCGACGTGGAAGAGCCCGGAGAGCTCGGCGAGCCGGTCGCATTCGCGCTCGGGCGCGATCGCGGCGAGCTCCTCGCGGAGGTCGTCAGACAGCATCGCGCGCACCCTCGAGCCGGAGCAGGCGCCGCTTGTACGCCACCCCGTAGGAGCCGTACGAGCCGAGGCCGTCCGCGGCGACGACGCGGTGACAGGGGACGAAGAGGCCGAGCCGGTTGCGCGCGCAGAAGGTTCCGGCGGCGCGGGCTGCGCGCGGCGCGCCGGCGAGCGCCGCGAGCTCGCCGTAGGTGACGACCTCGCCACGCGGGATGCCGCGGAGCGCCGCCGCGCAGCGAGCAGCGAACGGCGACTCGTACTCGAGGTCGACCGGCACCTCGTCGAGCGCGCTCGTGGCGCCGGCGAAGTAGGCCTGCAGGAGGCGTACGACTTCCGCCACGAAGCCGCCACCCCGCGGCGACCGGTTCGCTGATATGACGGCCGCGGCCCCATGCCCCGGGCGGGTGGGGGTTGGGGACGGGGTCCCCGACGCCGTGGCCGCGCGCGGCCACGGTAGCTCGTGCCAGAGCACCAGCCCGTCCTCGACGACGAGCTCGCCGGTGCCCCAGCCCTCGGCCTCGTACACCACCTGCGCCACCGCCACGACGACGAATCCTAGAATCGCCCCATGAGCGCCCACGGCATCTTCCGCGTCCCGGAGCCCTACAACGAGCCCGTCCACGGCTACGAGCCCGGCAGTCCCGAGCGGGCGGAGCTGCGCCTCCGCCTCGACGAGCTCTCGGGCCGGCGGCTCGAGCTCCCGCTCGTGATCGGCGGCGAGGAGGTGCAGACCGGCGACACGTTCGAGGCGGTCATGCCCCACCGGCGCACGCACGTGCTCGCCGACGTCCACAAGGGCGGGGCCGCCGAGGTCGCCCGGGCGATCGCCGCCGCGGCCGACGCGTGGGAGGACTGGTCGCGCACCGCCTGGGAGGACCGCGCCGCGATCGTCCTCCGCGCCGCCGAGCTGCTCGCCGGCCCGTGGCGGCAGACGCTCAACGCGGCGACGATGCTCGGCCAGTCGAAGACCGCGCACCAGGCCGAGATCGACGCCGCCTGCGAGCTCGTCGACTTCTGGCGCTTCAACGTCG
>DASQQF010000132.1:0-17324 GCA_035643535.1 Gaiellaceae bacterium | reverse complement strand
TCGTCGTCGTGCGGGACGGCGGCGACGACCGGCGCGCCTGCGGCGGCGAGGGCCCCGCGGATCCGCTCGACGCGCACGGCGACCTCGACGGCGGGCATGCGCACGCCGACGAAGACCTCCGCGTCCGGGTCGTGGCGGAGGCAGTCGTCGCTCCACACGACCGGCAGCCGCATCTCAGGCGACCTCGAGGTCGGCGAGGTCGACCTCCTCGTATGCCGTCTCGCAGGGATTGCCGGGCGCGACCCACATCCGGCCGGACTCGAGCTCGCAGACCATCGAGAAGAGCACGACCGACGCCTGCGCGTCGCCGGGCGGGCCGTGCTCGCAGATCGCCTGCGGCACGGAGGCGTGGTCGCGGAGGATCGCCATCGCCTCCTCCGGCGTCGCCGGCGCGCGGTCGTGCAGCAGCTCGGCGAGGCGTGCGTGACGGGCGACGCTCCCCTCGCTCGAGTGGCCGTCGCGCGCGAGCTCCGGGTCGAGGTAGTGGTTCGTGTGCGCGCCCGGGCCGAGGGTCGCGCTGCGCGTCGACGTCGTCTCGACGGTCAGCGCCTCGCCGCCGCGCCGGGCCAGGACGTGCGCGTAGCCGCCGGCCCGCCCGGGCAGTGCGGCGCGGGCGACGGCGTCGTCGAGATCGCGCCCCGCGAGCGCGTGGCGGGAGACGAGCACCCGCGGGGTGCCGACCCCGTCGTCCGGTGCGGAGAGCGAGTCGATGCCCTGCGCGAGGCCGTGGGAGCTCATCCCGACCGCCGGCAGGCAGCAGGTCACCGTCGGCGAGGCGAGGCGCGTGCCGTCCTCGCACGCCTCGACCACGACCGCGAGGTTCCCGGCGTCGCCGGCCAGCCACTGCTCGTTGTGCGCGAGGATCGTCGCGCCGTCGGCGAGTGCCGTGAACGTCGAGCAGCGCTCGAGCGCGGGCTCCACCTCCTCGAACGCGTTCACGAGCCAGAGCTCGTCCGGCGAGACCTCCGCGCCGGCCGCGACGCCCTCGAGCAGGTCGACGTACTCCGGCAGCGCGGTTGACGCGGCACGGTACGGCGCGACGAGAGCGCCGGTGTCCCGGGCCCCGACGAGCTCACGGTAGAAGGCGAGGCTGCGCGCGATCTCCTCGCCGAGCTCGCGACCGATCGTCCGACCCCGCTCGGCGGCTGGGCCCTCCGCCCGAACGACACGCAGCACGACGCGATCCTACGTAGGATCGGCCGCGACCGAGGGCACAGTGACGACGACGCGGCTGACCTACACGACCGGGACGAGCGCCGAGATCGACGAGGCGTTCGAGGACGCACTCGCCGCCGTACGTGCCTCCGAGCCCGAGCCGCTGCCGCACCTGGTGGGCGGCGGCAGCGACGAGCGCGGCGCGCTGATCGAGCGCGAGGACCCCGCGCGCACGGAGCGCGTCGTCAGTCGGACGCGCGAGGGGGCGGAGGTCGTGTCGGACGCCCTCGCCCGCGCCCGCGCGGCGGCGCCCGGGTGGCGGCGGCTCCCGTACGGGGAGCGGTGCGGCCTGCTGCGCGGCGCAGCACGGCTGATCGGCGAGCGGCGGATCGATATCGCTGCAGCGATGAGCATGGAGATCGGGAAGGTGCGCACCGAGGCGATCGCCGAGGTCGAGGAGGCGGTCGACCTGATCGAGACGTACTGCGCGCAGCTGGAGGCGAACGCCGGGTTCGTCCACGAGCTCGGCCGGCTCGTCCCCGACGAGCGGAACCGCAGCGTCCTGCGGCCGTACGGCGTCTTCGGCGTGATCGGGCCGTTCAACTTCCCGGTCGCTCTCGCCACCGGGATGAGCTCCGCGGCGCTGGCGGCGGGCAACACGGTGGTGCTGAAGCCGTCGGAGGAGGCGCCGCGGTGCGGTGACTGGCTCGCGCGCTGCTACCTCGACGCCGGGCTCCCCGAGGGGGTGTTCGGCCTCGTCCACGGCGGTGCGGCGACGGGTGCGGCGCTCGCCGACGGCGACGTGGACGGAATCGCGTTCACCGGCTCGGCCGAGGTGGGGCGGGCGCTCGGCCGCAAGCTCGCGGAGGGCGCGTTCCCGCGCCCCGTGCTCGCGGAGATGGGTGGCAAGAACCCGGCGATCGTGACCGCGAACGCCGACCTGGAGAAGGCCGCGGAGGGTATCGCCCGTGCCGCCTTCGGCTTCTCGGGCCAGAAGTGCAGCGCCTGCTCGCGGGCCATCGTCGCGGCGGAGGTGCACGACGAGCTCGTCGACCGGCTGGCGGAGATCGCGGGCGGGTATCGCGTCGGCGACCCCTCCGAGCGGGAGGCCCAGACCGGTCCGGTGGCGACCGCGGCGGCCGTCGACCGCTTCGAGCGCTCGGTCGCCGAGGCACGGCGCGACGGCACGGTCGTCGCGGGCGGAGAGCTGCTCGGCGGCGGCGGGTACTTCGTCGCACCCACGGTCGTCGCCGGGCTGCCGCCCGGGCATCGGCTGACGCGTGACGAGCTGTTCCTCCCGTTTCTCGCCGTGACGCGCGTCCGGGACCTCGACGAGGCTCTCGCGGAGGCGAACGCCGTGCCGTACGGCCTGACCGCGGGCCTCTTCTCCGAGGACGCCGTCGAGGTCGAGCGGTTCCTCGACGAGATCGAGGCCGGCGTCGTCTACGTCAACCGGCGCGCCGGCGCGACGACCGGCGCGTGGCCGGGAATCCAGTCGTTTCCGGGCTGGAAGTCGAGCGGGCTCTCGGGCAAGGGCGGCCTGGGCCCCTACTACGTGCAGCAGTTCATGCGCGAGCAGAGCCGCACGGTCGTCTCGTCGTGAGCACGATCGCCGAGCTCGCGCTGGCCGACGCGCCCCGGCTCGTCACCGAGCTGCCGGGCCCGCAGGCCCGTGCGCTCGTCGAGCGCGACGCGCGCGTCACGAGCCCGTCGCTGCCGCGCGCCTACCCGCTCGTGCCGGCACGGGCGGCGGGCTGCGTCGTCGAGGACGTCGACGGGAACCTCCTGCTCGACTTCAACGCCGGGATCGCCGTCACCTCCACGGGGCACGCCCATCCCGACGTGGTGGAGGCGATCAGGCGGCAGGCCGGCGAGCTGCTCCACTACTCGGCCTCGGACTTCTACCTGCCGGTGTACGTCGACCTGTGCGAACGGCTCGCCGGGCTGTTTCCCGGCGGCGGGCGGGCCCGGGTCTTCCTCACGAACTCGGGAACCGAGGCCGTCGAGGCGGCGGTGAAGCTCGCGCGCTGGCACACCGGGCGCCAGTACGTGATCGCCTTCTTCGGCTCGTTCCACGGGCGCACGTACGGAAGCGCGTCGCTGACCGCGAGCAAGGCGCGCTACCGGGCGCGCTTCGGCCCGCTCCTCCCGGGCGTGCTGCACGCGCCGTACGCCGACTCCTTCCGCCCGAACCTCGGACGCTCGGAGTGGGACTTCCCGACGGCGTCCTACCTCGAGGGAGTGCTCTTCGAGCGGCTCGTCGAGCCGGAGGAGGTGGCGGCGATCGTCGTCGAGCCGATCCAGGGCGAGGGCGGCTACGTCGTGCCGCCGCCGGGCTGGCTCGCGGCGCTGCGGGAGCTCTGCGACCGGCACGGCATCCTGCTCGTCGCGGACGAGGTGCAGAGCGGCATCGGACGCACCGGCCGGATGTGGGCGATCGAGCGCGAGGGGGTCGTCCCGGACGTGCTCGTCGCCGGCAAGGGGATCGCGAGCGGGATGCCGCTCGGCGCGATGCTCGCGCGCGAGGAGGTGGTGACCTGGACTCCGGGGACGCACGGCTCGACGTACGGCGGGAACCCGGTCGCGTGCGCGGCGGCGCTCGAGACGCTACGGCTCGTGGAGGACGAGCTCGCCGCACGGGCGGCGGAGACCGGCGACCGGCTGCTCGCCGGCCTCGGCGGGCTCGCGAGGCGCGGCGACGCGATCCGCGGCGTCCGCGGAGCGGGGCTGATGGTCGGCATCGAGCTCGCCGATCACGAAACGGCGGCGGCGCTCGAGCAGGAGTGCTTCCGCCGCGGGCTCCTCGTCCTCTCGGCCGGCGACGCGGCGCTCCGCATCTCGCCGCCGCTCGTCGTGACGCCCGCCCAGATCGATCGCGCCCTCGAGATCCTCGCCGCGGCGGTCGGGGCGCTCGACTGACGGAGCGGTGCGGGATGAGCGACCACGAGAACCCGAGGCTCCACGAGGTCGAGGTCCAGGCGATCGACGCGGCGAGGCTCGAGCCGCTGATCGGCGCCGAACGGATGGCGCAGTTCGAGCAGGCGGCGGAGGTCGCTCGGGAGACGCTCGCCGGCAACTGCGTGCTGAACGTCAACTCGACCGGGGCGGGCGGCGGCGTGGCCGAGATGCTGCAGACGCTGCTCTCCTACGCGCGCGGCGCCGGCGTCGACGCGCGCTGGCTCGTGATCGAGGGAGATCCCGCCTTCTTCGCGATCACGAAGCGGGTCCACAACGGCCTCTACGGCTCCCCCGGCGACGGCGGCAACCTGGGCCGGGCCGAGCACCGCCACTACGAGCACGTGCTGCGCACGAACGCCCACGAGCTGCTGGCGCTCGTCCGGCCGGGTGACGTCGTCGTCGTCCACGATCCCCAGCCCGCCGGGCTCGTCGCCGCGGTGAAGGGCGCCGGCGCGCGTGTGGTCTGGCGCTGCCACGTCGGCCTCGACCGGCCCAACGAGTGGAGCGAGCGCGCGTGGGAGTTCCTGCGTCCCTACCTCGCCGACGCGGACGCGGTCGTCGTCTCCCGTGCCGCGTTCGCCCCGCCCTGGGCCGATCCGGCCCAGGTGCACGTGATCCGGCCCTCGATCGATCCCTTCTCGGCGAAGAACGAGCCGATCTCGAGCCGCAACGCCCGGCTGACGCTCTCGTACGTGGGGTTGCTCGACGGCTCGAACGAGACGCCGCCGGCGGTCCCGTTCACCCGTCGCGACGGCTCGCCCGGGCGGATCAACCGGCGGGTCGACATCGTCCAGACCGGGCCGCCGGCGCCCGCCGACGTGCCGTTCGTCGTCCAGATCTCGCGCTGGGACCGGCTGAAGGACATGGCCGGGGTCATGGAGGCCTTCGCGGACCACGTCGATCCGTCGCTCGGCGCGCACCTGCTCCTCTGCGGGCCCGTCGTCACGGGTGTCGCCGACGATCCGGAGGCGGCCGAGGTGCTCGACGAGTGCACGAACCTGTGGCGGGAGCTGCCCCATGCCGCGCGCAGCCGCGTCCATCTCGCCTGCATCCCGATGGCCGACCCCGACGAGAACGCGGCGATCGTGAACGCGATCCAGCGACACGCCTCGGTCGTCGTCCAGAAGAGCCTCGCCGAGGGCTTCGGCCTGACCGTCGCGGAGGCGATGTGGAAGCGCCGGCCCGTCGTCGCCAGCGCGGTCGGCGGCATCGTCGACCAGATCGAGGACGGCACGCACGGCCTGCTCGTGGACGATCCGACCGACCTGCCGGCGTTCGGCGCCGCGGTCGAGTCCCTCCTGCGAGACCGCGGCGAGGCCGGAATGCTCGCCCAGAACGCCCGCCGGCGCGTCGTCGACGAGTTCCTCGGCGACCGGCACCTCGAGCAGTTCGGCCGTCTCTTCGAGCAGCTCGCGGACGAGCCGGGCTGAGTGGCCCGGCACCCGGGCGGCGGCGCGATGCGCCGCAAGCTCCGCGCCGCCGCCGTCGATCAGGTCGTCGCGTGGTCGCGGATCGCGCGGTAGGCGAGGCCGTGCGCGATTCCGAATGCGACGAAGCCGACGATCCAGACCCAGTTCGGGGCGACGAGCACGCTCGACGCGGCGGTCGCGCGGAAGGGCGCGCCGTCACGGGCGATCGCCAGCAGCACGTCCCAGAACACGACGAAGCTGGCGATGCCCCAGGCGACCCCCGCCGCCAGGCTCCCGGCGAGCGTCCTCACCGAGAACACCCGGTCGGCCAGCCCCGAGAAGACCAGCCCGGAGACCATCGAGTACGCCGCCAGCAGCGCTGCGCCCACGACGATCGGCCACCACTGGTAGCCGTTCTGGACGAAGTGACCGAGCCCGAACAACCACCCCGTCACCGCCATCGGCAGCTCGAGCGCCGAATGTCCGGCGTGCACCCAGTCGTAGACGACGAGCGGAACCGCCATCGTCAGGCCCCCTATGAGACCGATGGTGACGCCGGCGTTGAGCCGCCGTGGTGCGACGAGCTCGTGCACGGCGAGTCCGGGCGGGCGGACGGAATAGCCAGCATGCGTTGCCATTGTCCGACCTCCTTTCAGTTCAAGTATCCGCTGCGGGCCACGGCCGTCATCGGGGAGCCCACCGATCGCGCACGGGGGCCTATCCGCCGGTCAGAGCTTGTAGCCCAGGGTGCGCAGCAGGTCGCGCCGCGCCGCCACGTCTGCGTCCTCCTCGACCCCGAGCGGCGAGGAGCCGTCGACGACGCCGAGGATCCCGCGTCCCTGCCCGGTCTCCGCCACCACGACCTGCACGGGGTTCGCGGTCGCGCAGTAGATCCGGCAGACCTCGGGCACCTGCTTGAGCTGGTTGAGCACGTTGACCGGGAAGCCGTCGCGCAGGAAGACGAGGAACGCGTGGCCTGCGCCGATCGCGTCCAGGTTGCGGACGGCGAGCTCGACGAGCTCGGGATCGTTGCCGCTGCGGCGGATCAGTCGCGGCCCCGACGACTCGCCGAAGGCGAGGCCGAAGCGGAGGTGCGGCGAGCTGCCCGCGAGCGCCTCGTGCAGGTCGTCGACCGTCTTGACGAAGTGCGCCTGCCCGAGCACGAGGTTCAGGTCGTCCGGCTTGTCGATCTGGACGAGGGAGAGCTCCATTCGAGCCATTCTCGGACCAGTCGGCCCCGAGGCCATCCGAGACGCTGCCGATCGCCGGTGCGCGCAACTACCGACCGGGGCGGGCTCGGTATTCGTCCGTAGCGCCCGTCGGCGCCGCTGCCGATGCCGTGCGGCGTGCCTTCGTCGACGCTGGCGGGGATGGTGCAGACGGTCGAGTCGCACACGGTTCGACGCGACGTGCTGGAGCCCGTGGACGCGCTGTTCCGCGATCTGCGCTCCCGGCCGGAGGGGCTGCGCTCGCGCGAGGCCGCACGGCGGCTCGTGGCGTACGGCCCGAACGAGCTGGTGCGCCGCGGCGGGGCGCACTGGCCGGCGCAGCTGGCGCGCCAGTTCACGCACCCGCTCGCGCTTCTGCTCTTCCTGGCGGCGGGGCTCGCCTTCGCCGCGCGCACACCGGTGCTGGGGGCCGCCGTGCTCGCCGTGATCGTGCTGAACGCGCTGTTCGCGTTCGTGCAGGAGCGCCAGGCCGAGCGCGCGGTCGAGGCGCTGCGCGGCTACCTGCCGCCGCAGGCCGCGGTGCGGCGAGACGGGAAGCGGCTGCTCGTGCCCGTCGCGGAACTCGTACCGGGCGACGTGCTGCTCGTCGAGGAGGGCGAGCGGGTGCCGGCCGACGCACGCCTGTTCGAGGGGACGGTCGAGGTCGATCTCTCGACGCTGACGGGCGAGTCGCAGCCGGTGCTGCGCGCGGCCGGGCCGAACGGCCGGCACGAGCGCGTCCTCGACGCCCGGGACGTGCTCTTCAGCGGCACCTCCGTCGTCTCCGGCCAGGCGAGCGCCCTCGTCTGGGCGACCGGGATGCAGACGGAGCTGGGCCGGATCGCGGCGCTCTCCGAGCGGGTGAAGCCGGAGCCGAGCCCGCTCGAGCTGCAGGTGCGGCGCGTGGCGTGGCTGATCGCCGTCGTGGCCGTCGCCGGCGGCCTCGCGTTCCTCCCGATCGGCTGGCTCGCCGCCGGGCTGCCGCTCAGGGACGCCTTCAGCTTCGCGATCGGCCTGATCGTCGCGAACGTGCCGGAGGGCCTCCTGCCGACGATCACGCTCGCGCTCGCGGTCGGGGTCGCCGACCTCGCCCGGCGAGGGGCGCTCGTCAAGCGGCTCGCGGCCGTCGAGACGCTCGGCTCGACGACCGTGATCTGCACCGACAAGACGGGCACGCTGACCGAGAACCGGATGCGTGCGGCGCGCGTGTGGACGCCGCTCGGCGAGGTCGACCTCGAACAACCCGGCGATCTGGAGGCGGCGGTGGCCGCGAACCCGGTGCTCGGCCTCCTCGGCCGGGCCGCCGCGGCCTGCTCGACGGCCGAGCTCGACCCGGAGCGCGCCGGCAAGTCGCGCGGCGAGGCGACCGAGGTCGGGATGCTCGAGGCGGCGCGCCAGCTCGGGACCGACGTCGCCGTCGCCCGGCGCGAGCACGAGCGGCGCCGCCTCTTCCGCTTCGACCCGACGCTGAGGCTCATGTCGACGGTGGACGAGCGGAGCGACGGCGGGCTCACCGTCCACGCGAAGGGCGCACCCGAAGAGGTGCTCGCCCGCTCGACGATGATCGGCGGCCCGTACGACCACGTGGCCATAGCCGAGTCGGACCGCGTCGAGGTGCTCGACGTGCTCGAGCGCTACGCCTCGCAGGGGCTGCGCGTGCTCGCGCTCGCCCGGCGGCGGCTGCCCGACGCGTCGCCGCCGCCGGAGCGCCGGGAGGACGCGGAGCACGACCTGTGCCTGCTCGGGCTCGTCGGCCTCTTCGACCCGCCGCGGCCCGAGGTGCCCGACGCCGTCGCCGGCTGCCACGCCGCCGGGATCCGGATCCTCGTCGTCACCGGCGACTACGGCCCCACGGCGGCCGAGATCGCCCGCCGGGTCGGCATCGCCCGCGACGAGGCAACCGTCGTCTCCGGCCAGGAGCTGGAGCGGACGGGTGAGCGTGAGCTCGAGACGCTGCTCGCGCACGGCCGCGAGGCGATCTTCGCCCGCAGCTCGCCCGAGGCGAAGCTGCGGATCGCCGACGCGCTGCGCGCCCAGGGGAACGTCGTCGCGATGACCGGCGACGGCGTCAACGACGCGCCCGCCCTGCGGCGTGCCGACATCGGCGTCGCGATGGGCCTCGCGGGAACCGACGTCGCGCGCGAGGCGGCGACGATGGTGCTCACCGACGACAACTTCGCCACGATCGTCGCCGCGGTCGCCGCGGGTCGGCGCGTGTTCGCGAACGTCCGCAAGTTCGTCCTCTACATCTTCGCGCACGCCACGCCGGAGGTCGTCCCGTTCCTGCTCTTCGCGCTCGCCGGAGGCGCGATCCCGCTGCCCCTGACGGTGCTGCAGATCCTCGCGATCGACCTCGGCACCGAGATCCTTCCCGCGCTCGCCCTCGGGCGCGAGCCGGCCGAGCCGGGGCTGATGGAGCAACCGCCGCGGCGGCGCTCGCAGGGCGTCATCGACCGCCGCTTGCTCGTCCGTGCGTGGCTCTTCCTCGGCCTCCTCGAGTCGGCGCTCGTGCTCGGCGGCTTCTTCTTCGTCCTGCTCCGCGCGGGCTGGAGCTGGGGCGAGCCCACCGGAACCGGAGCTTCGCTCCACGACGCGTACCTGCAGGCGACGACGATGACCTTCGCCGGCATCGTCGCCTGCCAGGTCGGCACTGCTCTCGCCGCGCGCACCGAGCACGCCTCGCTGCGGCAGGTCGGCTTCTTCACGAACCCGCTCCTGCTCTGGGGAATCCTCTCCGAGATCGCGTTCCTCGCCGCGATCGTGCTCCTGCCGCCGCTGCAGCACCTGTTCGGGACGCGGCCGCCGGGCGCCGCCGGGATCGCAATGCTCTGCGCGTTCCCCCTCGTCGTCTGGGGCGCGGACGAGCTCCGCCGCGCGCGGCTCCGGCGAAGCGAACCCCTCAGCCCTTGACGACGCCGATCGGCCTGAGCCGCGCGACGCGCCGCGCCAGGCCGGCACGCTCGACGACGGCGACGACCCGCTCGACGTCCTTGTAGGCGAACGGCGCCTCCTCGGCGAGGCCGCTGTTCGTCGGGCAGCGGACGACGACGCCCTGCGCCGCGAGCTCGCGGCGGAGCTGTACGCCCGTGACCTGCTTCTTCGCCGCGGTGCGGCTGAGGCGCCGGCCGGCGCCGTGGCAGACCGTGCCGAACGAGTGCTCCATCGCTCCCGGCTCGCCGGCCAGGACGAAGCTCGCCGTGCCCATGCTGCCGGGGATGAAGACGGGCTGCCCGACCGTCCGGTACGGGGCCGGGAGCTCGTCCGAGCCGGCCGAGAAGGCACGGGTGGCGCCCTTGCGCTGCACGCACAGCTCCCGACCGTCGTGCCGCTCGAGCTTCGCGATGTTGTGGGCGACGTCGTAGACCTGCCGCGTGCCGTCGGCGGCCGCATCGCCGAGGATGCGCCGGATCGCCTCGCGGATCAGGTGCGTCATCACGTGCCGGTTGGCGAACGCGAAGTTGGCGGCGGCGGCCATCGCCGCCAGGTACGCCTGCCCCTCGGGCGAGGAGAGCGGGGCGCAGGCGAGCTGGCGGTCGGGCAGCTCGATCCCGTAGCGGCGCTCCGCCTTCTCCATCGTGCGGACGTGGTCGGTGCAGACCTGGTGGCCCAGGCCGCGCGAGCCGGAGTGGAGGAGGACCGTCGCCTGCCCCTCGGCCAGCCCGTAGGCCGCGGCGGCGGCCGGGTCGAGGACGGAGTCGACCCGCTGGAGCTCGACGAAGTGGTTGCCGGAGCCGATGGTGCCGAGCTGTCCGCTGCCGCGCTCGAGGGCGCGCGCGGAGAGGGCGGCCGCATCGGCGCCGGGGAGGCACCCCTCCGATTCGGTCCGCTCGACGTCCTCCGCCGTGCCGATGCCGAGCTCCTCGACGAGCACGCGGGGCCCGCGCGTGAGTACGCGCTCGAATGCGGCCGCGCGCGGACGTAGTCCTCCGCGCCTGCCGGCGCCCGCCGGCACGGTGCGCGAGATCGCGTGCACGAGCTGCTCGCGGCGCCCGCCGAGCTCGTCGGCCCGCAACGGCAGCGCGAGCAGCCGGACGCCGCAGTTGATGTCGTAGCCGACGCCGCCGGGCGAGATCACCCCGTCGGGCGTCTCCGTGGCCGCCACCGCGCCGACCGGAAACCCGTACCCCTGGTGGACGTCGGGCATCGCCAGCGCCGCCTCGACGATTCCGGGCAGGGTGGCGACGTTGCAGAGCTGCTCGAGCGAGCGGTCGGAGAGGATCGCCGTGAGCAGCTCCTCGTCGGCGAAGATCCGCGCGGGCACGCGCATGTCCGGGCGTGCGCCGGCCGGAATCTCCCACACCGCCTCGGCGACGCGGACCGGCTCAGACATCGAGGACGACACGCGCACGCCACACCTCCCCGTCCCTCGAGAGCTCGAGCCCGTGCAGGGTCGCAGCCTTGACGAGATGGCGCGGCATCCCGCGGACGCCCTCGAGCGTCGCTCGGAGGCGCCGGCCGTCCAGCTCGATCGCGACGACTCGCTCCGGAACGAATGCGTCGACCTCCGCGAGGAAGACGAGCTCGTCGAGCCAGTCGGCGAGCAGCCGTGCAGGCCCGGCAGGGCCGAGTGACACCTCGCGGGTGAGCGGCTCCGGCCGGGTGCGCGCGGTCCCGTCGACGAGCTCGCGGAAGGCGGCCGTCGCCTCCGAGAACACGCCGGCCTGGCTCGGCGCCTCGAGCGCGAGCTCCACCTCGCCCACATGCTCGACGTACCGGTGGCTCACGCGCCCTCCTACGGGGCGAGCCGTGGCTTGCCGTCGTCCGGGCCGTCGCCGCCGAGCTCGCGGAGGCGCTCGACGTTCATCCGCAGGCGTCTCTGCACCCGGCCGTGAACGGTCTCGGGCGGGTAGGCGCCGTCGGCCCCGGGCTGGCCCGCCGCCACGCCGGTCAGCAGCGCGATGCCCTCGTCGATCGTCCGCACCGTCCACACGTGGAACCGTCCCGCCCGGACGGCGTCGACGACCTCGTCGGACAGCATGAGGTTGCGCCTGTTCGCGGCGGGCACGATCACGCCCTGACGTCCGGTGAGGCCGCGGGAGCGGCAGACGGCGAAGAAGCCTTCGATCTTGCGCGTGACGCCGCCGACCGCCTGGACGTTCCCGTGCTGGTCGACCGACCCGGTGACGGCGATCGACTGGTCGAGCGGGAGCTCTGCGAGGGCCGAGAGCAAGGCGTAGAGCTCCGTCGACGAGGCGGAGTCGCCCTCGATCTCGTCGTAGGACTGCTCGAACGTGAGCGTGGCGGAGAGCGCGAGCGGCAGCTCCCGTGCGTACGTGCCGGCGAGGTAGCCGGCGAGGATGCCGACGCCCTTCGAGTGGATCGGGCCCGAGAGCTTGATCTCGCGCTCGATGCTCCCGACGCCGTCGCGGCCCAGCGACACGCGCGCGCTCACGCGCACGGGCCGGCCGAACGCGTAGTCACCGAGCTCGAGGATCGAGAGGCCGTTCACCCGACCCACCTGCGCGCCGTCGGTCTCGATGACGATCGTCCCGCGCTCGACGAGCTCCTGCAGCCGCTCCTCGAGCAGGCTCGAGCGGTACTCCTTCTTGCGGATCGCGAGCTCGACGTCGTCCGCCCGGACGACCTCGTGGCCCGCGCGCCCGGCCCAGAAGCTCGCCTCGGAGACGACGTCCGAGATCTCGATCAGCCGCGCCGAGAGCTTGTCCTGGTCGTCGCGGAGGCGGGCGCCGTACTCGATCGTGCGCGCGACCGCGGCGCGGTCGAAGTGGCGGAGCCCGTTGTCGCGCACCCAGCGGCTGACGAAGGCCGCGTAGTTGTGGTGGTGCTCGGGCGTCCAGTCGAGGTCGGGGGAGAAGTCGGCCTTGACCTTGAACAGCTCGCGGAAGTCGTCGTCGAGCTGGTAGAGCAGGTGGTAGAGGAGCGCCGGCCCGATCAGGATCACCTTGACGTCGAGCGGGATGGGCGCCGGACGGAGCGAGACGCTCGGCAGCGCGCTGAACTCCTCGCCGAGGTTCTCGACCCGCACCTCGCGACTCTTGAGCGCCCGCTTGAGCGCCTCCCACGAGAACGCGTGGCGCAGGAGATCGAGCGCGTCGAGGACGATGAAGCCGCCGTTGGCCCGGTGCAGCGCGCCCGGCTTGATCTCCCGGAAGTCGGTCACCATCGAGCCGAGCGCGGCGCGGTACTCGAGCCGGCCGAGCAGGTTGTAGTACGTCGGGTTCGGCTCGACGACGACGGGGGCGCCGTTCGTCGGCTCGTTCGCGACGAGCAGGTTCACGCGGAACCGCGCCGTCGGGTCGCGGCTGCCCCCGAGCGCGAGCTGCAGCCCCTCGCTCTCCCCGTCGCGGAAGTCGGCGATGTCGTCGACCACCTCGCGCTCGACGTCGGCGAGGTGCGCGAGCACCTCCGCCTCGTCGCCGAAGCGTTCCCGGAGGTCGCGGAAGAGCGGGCCGGTCGCGAACCGCGCGACCTCGTGCTGGAGCTCGCGCAGCCGCTGCGCCGCCTCCTTCTCGAGCTCGTGGAGCCGGTGGGCGTAGCCGGCCGTGCGCTCCTCGATCTCCTTCCCGGCCCGCTCGATCTCGGTGCGTTTGTCCGCGGGCAGCGCTTCGAAGCGCTCGACCGAGAGCGGCTCTCCCTCGAGCAAGGGCATCGTGACGACGCCCGTCACGGTCGTCTTCAGGGCGTAGCCGCGCTCCGCGGCGAACTGCTCCAGCTCCCTGTCGAGCTCATGCCGCCGCTCCTGGATCTCGGCGAGCGTCTCCCGCTGTCGGCGCTCGTAGTCCTCGCTCTCGAACGCGCGCCGCAACTCGCGGCGGGCCGCCTCGAGGAATTCGTCGAGGGCGCGCGCGAACTCGCCGCCGCGTCCGGCCGGCAGCCGCAGCGCCTTCGGGCGGTCGGGGTCGCGGAAGTCGTGGACGTAGACCCAGTCGTCGGGCGCGCGCCGCTCGGCGGCGACCGCGCGGATCACGTCCAGCACGGTCGTGCGGCGTCCCGAGCCGACCGGGCCCGCGAGGAAGAGGTTGAAGCCCGCGGTACCGATCGCGAGGCCCGACTCGATCGCGTCGAGCGCCCTCGGCTGTCCGATCGTGCCGACGAGCGGCTCGATCTCCTCGGTCGTCTCGAACGCGAGCGAGGCGGGGTCGAGTCGCCGGGTCAGCTCCTCCGGCCGGAGCTCGCCGAGACCTGCCGAAGCCTGAGCCCCCCGGCGTCGCATGAGCCGGTCGACGGCCATGCCCGAACCCTCGCCCGGCGTCGGGTGCACCGCATCGGGGGCGGTACCGACGCCGCGTGCGGCTTTCGCGGTAGTGCCCACGCCGCGGCCGCCCTTTCAGTGAAACGGCGGATGTGCCGGCCGGCACGTCGGCGGAGAATGGTGGTCGAGCCCACACGAAGGAGGTACGGCCATGCTCACGCTGGACAGGTGGACGCCGCTCCGCGAGCTCGACCGGATGGAGCGCCGTATGCGGCGTCTCTTCGAGGATCGCGGGCTGTTCCCGTTCGACGCCCCGGCGACCGACGTCTACGAGACCGACCACGACTACGTGGTCGAGCTCGAGGTGCCGGGCTTCGACCGCGACGACCTGGCGGTCGAGGTGTTCGACCACACGCTCGTCGTCAAGGGCGAGCACGCGGAGGACGCGGAGAAGGCGGGCAGGGAGCTGCTGCTGCACGAGCGCCTGGAGCGCCGGTTCGAGCGCAGGTTCGAGCTGCCGCTCGAGGTCGAAGCCGACCAGGTCGCCGCGGCGTGCGAGCGGGGCGTGCTCACGCTGCACGTGCCGAAGACCGGGTCGAAGACGAAGCCCCGGAGGGTGACGATCGAGGCGACCTGAGCGGTGGGACGGCTTCTGCCCACGGGCGTCGACGGAGGTGGGAGATGAAGGCTCTCGTGATAGTGGACATGCTCGAGGACTTCGTGCACGGGGCGCTCGCGAACCCGCGCGCCGAGGCGATCGTCCCGCCGCTCGCCGAGCTGCTCGCGCACGCGCGCCGGGAGGGATGGGTCCGCGTCTTCGCGAACGACGCGCACCAGCCCGGCGACCCGGAGCTGGCGATCTGGGGCGAGCACGCGATGGCGGGAACGCGCGGAGCCGAGGTGATCTCCGAGCTCTCGCCCGAGGCGCGAGCGCTCGAGCTCGTCGTGCCGAAGCACGGCTACGGCGCGTTCGACGGCACGCCGCTCGACGACCGGCTGCGGGCCCTGCACGTGGGCGAGCTCGTCCTGGCCGGTCAGCACACGCACATCTGCATCCGCCACACGGCGTACGGAGCGCTCATCCGCGGCTACCGGATCACCGTGCCGCGGGACGCCGTCTGTGCGTTCGAGGGCGTCGACGAGGGCGAGGCGCTCGAATACCTGCGCACCGTCTACGGCGCCCACCTCACGAGCGTGGGCGAGCTGCTCGGCCATCGGGTCGCCCTGCAGGTGGGGGTGCCCGCCCCGCTCGGGCCCGACTACGAGACCGGCGACGTGCTCGAGCACGAGCCGTGAGAGGAGGTACGCGATGACGACCCTGATGGAGCCGAAGCGGACGACGACGGCGGTGGCGAAGGTGATCGAGATCACCGCCGAGTCGAGCGAGAGCTTCGAGGACGCGATCCGGCACGGGATCGAGAAGGCGTCGGACACGGTTCACGAGATCCGCAGCGCGTGGGTCGACGGCCAGCAGGTGAGGGTGGAGGACGGGAAGGTCGTCGCCTTCCGCGTCGATCTGAAGGTCACCTTCGTCCTCGACTGAGCGGCAGGTCACGGGGCGTGCGGCCGCTGGGCCGCACCCCCAAGCCGCGGCGCCGCGCAGGAGCCGGAGCACCTCGCCGTCGGAGACCTGCGAGAAGTCCGCGTACCAGACGCCGACGGCATGGAGGTCGTCGCGGACGTGGGGGCAGTAGAAGAGGTCGACCGTCTCCAACAGCTGTCTGACGCTCTGACGCGCCGCGACCGGGACGGCGGCGACGACGAGCGCTGCTCCTCCGGATCTCGCCCAGCGGGCGGCGGCGATCATCGTCGCTCCGGTGGCGAGCCCGTCGTCGACGAGCACGACGGGCCGGTCCGTCCGCTCCCGGGCCGGATGCTCGGCGTGCAGGCGGCGGTCGAGCTCGCCGGCCTCCACGCGGGCCGTCGCCACGGCGTCGGCGAGCTCGCCCTCGGTGAGGCCGTCGGGCGCGCGGACGTAGACGCCGTCGCCGTCCGGGGTGACGGCACCGAGGGCGTATTCGGGCTGCTTCGGGTGGCGCACCTTGCGGACGGCGAGCGCGTCGAGCGGCCAGCTGCGCGCGGCGGCGATCTCCGCGGCAACCTCGACGCCGCCGCGGGCGAGACCGACCACGAGCGTCCGCGGGCCGAGCTCGGGCAGGAGAGCGGCCACCAACCGGCCGGCCTCGGCGCGGTCGCGGAAGAGCGGCGCCTCGAGCAGCCACGTGACGACCTCGTCCATCGCGGCTCAGTCCGGGAGATACTCGAGGAACCAGTTGCGCGCGAGCCGGCCGACGCACTCGAGCGTCCCGGGCTCCGCGAACAGGTGCGTGGCCCCCGGCACGAGCCGCAGGTCGCACTCGCAGTGCAGGTGGAGGCGCGCCTCCTCGTTGAGGTCGAGCACGACCGGGTCGAGGCCGCCGACGATCAGGAGCGTCGGCGCGCGCATACGAGCCAGGCGGGGCCCGGCGAGGTCGGGCCGGCCGCCGCGCGAGACCACTGCCCGCACATCCGGGTCCTCGCTCGCGGCCCAGAGTGCCGCGGCGGCGCCGGTGCTCGCGCCGAAGTAGCCGACCGGAAGGATCCCGGCTCGGGCATCGAGGCCGAGCCACGTGGTCGCCGCCGACAGCCGGCTGGCGAGCAGCGGGACGTCGAACACGTTGCGCCGGTCGGATGCCTCCTCCGGCGTGAGCAGGTCGAAGACGAGCGTCGCCAGGTGCGAGTCGTGGAGCAGCCTCGCGACCCGGGCGTTGCGGGGGCTCAGGCGACTGCTGCCGCTGCCGTGCGCGAACACGACCGCTCCCACCGCGCCCGGCGGCACGGCGAGGACGCCCGGCAACTCGACGCCGCCGGCGGCCACGACGACCTGGCGTCCGGCTCTCGGCGCCGCGTGGAACATCGCTCACCGCTCCTTCGGCTTCGGTATCGCACCGGACCGGGCGCCCCGCATCGGGGCCGACGCGGATTCGCTCTAGGCTCCGTGCGATGACCGAGGCGCTGCCGGCCGGGAAGATCCCGGTCCCCCTTCTGGCCGAGTTGCTCGCGACGCTTCCGCCCGCCCCGCCCGAGCTGCACTTGGGGCCGGGCGTGGGGGAGGACGCGTGCGCGATCGAGATCGGCGGCGAGCTGCTCGTCGTGGCCGCGGACCCGGTCACGCTCACGGCCGGGGAGGCCGGCTTCCTCTCGGTGGTCGTGAACGCGAACGACGTGGCGGTGACGGGGGCGCGGCCGCGCTGGTTCCTCGCGACCCTCCTCGTCCCGGCCGGCACGGCGACCGCCGACGTCCGGGATCTCTTTTCCGACGTCGGCCGGGGCCTCGAGCTCGTGGGGGCGCACCTCGTCGGCGGCCATACGGAGATCACCGGCGCGGTGCGGCAGCCGCTGGTCGTGGGCCAGATGCTCGGCACCGTCGAGGACGGCGGGATCGT
The DNA here is from genome assembly GCA_035643535.1 of Gaiellaceae bacterium. Lineage (GTDB taxonomy): Bacteria > Actinomycetota > Thermoleophilia > Gaiellales > Gaiellaceae > Palsa-739. The sequence continues at coordinate 16 of DASQQF010000132.1, read as the reverse complement.
GTCGACGGGCGGCGCC
>DASQQF010000131.1:0-8704 GCA_035643535.1 Gaiellaceae bacterium | reverse complement strand
CCCAGAGGTCTCGCTCGGCGAGTGCGCGGCCCTCGCGACGTGGATGACGTGGAAGTGCGCGCTCCTGCGGCTCCCGTACGGCGGCGCGAAGGGCGGCGTCCGCGACGACCCCGAGGTCTCGCTCGGCGAGTGCGCGGCGCTCGCGACGTGGATGACGTGGAAGTGCGCGCTCCTGCGACTCCCCTACGGCGGCGCCAAGGGAGGCATCCGCTGCGACGCCCGCGCCCTCTCGCCGCGCGAGCTCGAGAAGCTGACGCGACGGTTCACCTCCGAGCTGATCCGCGAGATCGGTCCGCAGACCGACATCCCCGCTCCGGACATGGCGACGAACGAGCAGACGATGGCGTGGATGATGGACACGTACTCGATGCAGAAGGGTCATGCCGTGCCCGAGATCGTGACCGGGAAGCCGATCTCGATCGGCGGCTCCGTCTTCCGGCGCGAGGCGACCGGCGCGGGTGTCGTGATGGTGACCGACCAGGCGTGCCGGCGGCTCGAACGGGAGCTCTCGGGGCAGCGCTGCGTCGTCCAGGGCTTCGGCAACGTCGGCGGCGTCGCCGCGTCGGAGCTCCACGAGCGCGGTGCGATCGTCGTCGGCGTCTCGGACATCTCGGGCGGCGTCCACGACGAGCGCGGCCTCGACGTGCCGGCGCTCCACGCCTACGTCGCCGAGCACGGCTCTCTCGAGGGCTACGACCGCTGCGAGCGCGTGACGAACGAGCAGCTGCTCGAGCTGCCGTGCGACGTCCTCGTCCTGGCCGCCCGCGAGGATCAGGTCACCGGCGAGAACGCGAGCCGCGTCCAGGCCTCGCTCGTCGTCGAGGGGGCGAACGGCCCGACGACGCTCGAGGCGGACGCGATCCTCGCGGAGCGCGGCATCCCGGTCGTCCCCGACATCCTCACGAACGCGGGCGGCGTCACGGTCTCGTACTTCGAGTGGGTGCAGGATCTCGGGCGACTGTTCTGGGACCGGGACGAGATCCGGCGCAAGCTGTCCGACAAGATGAGCGACGCCTTCGACCGCGTGTACGCCGTCGCCGACGAGAAGGCGATCACGCTGCGCCAGGCGGCGATGGTGGCCGCGATCCGCGAGGTCGCAGGCGCTCTCGAGGCACGCGGCATCTACCCGTAGACGACAATACGGGCATGTCCGCCGAGACCGTCCGCGATGCGATGGTGCCCGAGCCGACGACGCTCGCCGCCGCCGCGAGCGCTCAGGAGGCCGGCCGCTGCTTCGCCGAGAGCGCCGAGGTCCGCGCGATCTTCGTCACCGAGGACGGGGGGCGCCTGCTCGGGGTCGTGACGCGGAAGACGCTCGTGCGCGAGGTCGTCGCCGAGGGGCGCGATCCGCGTACGGTGACGCTGCGCGAGATCGCGGAGGAGCCGAACTTCACGCTCGACGCCACGCTCGAGCTCGAGAGCGCGTTCCGGCTGCTCGAGGAGCGCGACCTCGAGCGGGTGCCGGTCGTCGAGCAGGGCGGCCGCCTCGTCGGCGTCCTCTCGCGCGCGGTCGTCCAGCGCAGGCTCGCCGAGGACGAGCCGCCCGAGGGAGGGCGCGATGGGGAGTCAATCGTCCTGTAGAGCGCTCGCCGTCGTGGCTGCCGTCGCGCTCGTCGCGGCCGGCTGCGGCGGAGCGGCCCCGCGCGAAACGAGAGCGGCGAGCCTGATCCGTTGCGGCGCCGCCGGAGACCAGGGTGCGAGCCCCGAGCTCCTCTGGCTCGATTCCGCCGTATACGTCGTGGACGGCAGAAGGGTGCTCTCGTCACGCGGCCTCGGCGTCCCGCTGCCCCGCGGCGCCGTGCCCGTCGGTTTCCGCGACTGCCGCACGCCGGTCGTGCTCTACCGGCTCGGGGACGTGCTGCGGGCGAAGGTGCTCGCCTCGCACGGGAGGACGCTGACGCTCGGCCGCGGCACGATCGCCGCACCCGACGGCCGGCTCGTCTCGTTCGCCGGCACGAGGATCCGGTACGGAGGCGGCGGCTCGTTCGCGGTGCGCGGCCTGCCGGCGAAGTGGGAGATAGCGAGCGTCGTCCCGTCGCCGAGCGATCCGCACGTCTTCCTCGCCTCGGTGCAGTCGCCGGAGGCGGGCATCGAGCTGTGTGGGAGGGGTCTCGGCGGCGTCTATCGCGTCTCGCCGGGCGGCAGCAAGGCTCTCCTCGTCGACAATCCGTGTCACGACCAGCCCGAGCCGGCATGGAGCCCCGACGGCTCTGCGATCTCGTTCCTCAACAGCGGTTCGAAGGCGCTCTACACCCTGAGCTCGAACGGGGCGGACCGGCACACCGTCGAGACGCGCGGCGTCGTCGTCAGCTACCTCTGGTCGCCCGACGGGCGGCGGATCGCCTACGAGTCGCGCCGGCACGGGAAACCGTCGGTCTGGGTGTCGACGCTCCGCACGGGGACGCATCGCGTCGCGGCAGGCGAGCTCGCCGGCTGGTCGCCGGACGGACGGGAGGTTGCCGTCGTGAGGCGGCGCAGGGTCGTCGCGGTGCGGGTGGCGGGAGGCCGTCCGCAGGTGCTGCTGCGCGGTCTCTAGCAGCAGGTGTAGGCGCCGGGCGGAGCCGCGCCCTCCTCGGGCTCCGGCAGCTCGGACGCGGCGAAGGCGGCTCCGTCGAGCAGGTCGCGCTCGCTGACGCGGATCGCGTCGAGGCCGTAGCGGTCGAGGATCGCGAGGAGGATCGCCGCGCCGGCGACGATCACCGGCGCCCGCTCCGGCTCGAGTGCCGGGACCTGCCGCCGCTCCTCGAGCGGTAGCGCCGCGAGCCGCTCGAGCTGCGCCCGGGCGCCGTCGCGTCCGAGCAGGCGGCCGTGGACGCGCTCACGGTCGTACTCGTCGAGCCCGAGGTCGAGCGCGGCGAGCGTCGTGATCGTCCCCGCGACGCCGACGGCGGCCGCGGGTGCGAGCTCGGGCAGCAGCTCGCGTGCCGCCGCCTCGAGCGCGGCGACGTTCTCGCCGTGCCGTTCGGTGAAGCGGACCGAGCCCAGCGGCAGGCTCGTGTGGAAGTCGTCGAGCACGAGCTCGCTCGAACCCCCGCCGATGTCCACGAGCAGCGTGCCCCGATCGGTCGCGCCGACGCCGCGCCGCATCAGCGCGGCCTCGTCGTCGCCGCTCAGCGCTCGCGTGGCGAAGCCGTAGCTCCACTCGATCTCGCCGAGGAAGGCCTCGCCGTTCTCGGCGTCGCGGACGGCGCTCGTCGCGACGAGGAGCGTCCGCTCGGCACCGAGCTGCTCGGCCGTGCGGCGGTAGTCGGAGAGAACGTTGCGGACGCGCGCGATCGGCACGGGGAGGAGGCGGCGGCGCGCGTCGACGCCCTCGCCGAGGCGCGTGATCCGCGTCTCGCGGTGCAGCTCGTGGAGCTGGTCGCCCGTGACGTCCCCGACGAGGAGGCGGGTCGTGTTCGTCCCGAGGTCGATCGCGGCGACGATCACTTGCGGGGCATCACGGTGGCGAGGCGGCCGAGCGTGTCCTGGACCTCGTCGACCGCCTCGCGCAGGACGGCGAGCTGCGCGAGCGACGTGCGCAGCCGCATGAGGCTCGCCGCGACGCGGCTCGTGTCGAGGGCGCCGGCCGCGCGGTCGGCCACGGCCTCGCCCTGCGCAGTCAGCCCTTCGGCTGCATCCGACAGGTGCCCGCGGATGCGCGTGAAGGCGCGCCACGCCTCGAGGATGCGCACCACGAGAAAGACGAGCGCTGCCACGACCGCGAGGCCGCCGGCGATCAGCGCTGCCCAGATCGCCCAGTCCCACATGCGGCCGATCGTAACGAGGGTGCTACAATCGGCGCCGCGACGCGGGGTGGAGCAGTCAGGTAGCTCGCCGGGCTCATAACCCGGAGGTCGCAGGTTCAAATCCTGCCCCCGCTACTACAAAGGCCCTGCAAGTGCAGGGTTGTTCGCTTCTATCGAGGATTCGAGCCGGTTCGCCGAGCACGCGCACGAGACCGACGGCGTCCGCACGCTCACGAATCTCGCCCTCCTGACGGGGCAGGTCCGGCACGGTGCACGGCGGGCGCGCCCGGCGATTGCCGTTCACCTGAGCGCGTCGGTCGACCGAACGTACGGCCTCCACGACGACTCGAGAGCGGGTGGGCTCACTCATGAGAGGGATCTTCGCGTCGATTGCTCTGTATGGGGGATGCAGCGGCCCCGTGAGCACAGCTTCATGAGGTCTCACGCAGCGTCCCGTCGTGGGGGGCTGTCATTGCGGCGGAAGGGGCATTTCATGCGGCGGCTCGTGGGACAGGTGGCGTTGGTCGGGGCGCTCTTGTCGGTCGTGGCTCTCGGCGGAGCGGGGATCGCATTCGCTGATACCGGCGGCGGGCTCGCGAACATCAGCCACCAGGTGTCCGACTTGCAGAAGCAGCTCGCCGACCTTCAAGCGAAGGGCCAGTCGGCGAAGCCGGGAGAGCTGTCTGCGAGCGCCGACTGCAGCCGAGGCGAGGCTTCACAGCCGTTCGCGGCGTTCGGGGACTCCGGAAGCTACTCTCTCGTGCCGCAGGGCGACCTGGCGAACACGAGCGAGTGGTCGCTGAAGAACGTCGCCGTGGCAGGCGACCACGACCCCTTCACCCCGGGCTCCAGCTCGCTGCTGTTCTCGAAGGGCGACTCCGAGGCCGTCACGCCGGTGATGTGTGCCGGCCCGGGCGACTCGACGCTGCGCTTCTTCGTCACCGACCGCGGCGGCGCCGGCGATGCGAGCCTCGAGGTGAAGGTGCTCTACGAGGATGTCAAGGGAGGCCAGCACGACCTGACACTCGCGACGCTCAGCCCGGGTGAACAATGGGAGCCGTCGCCGGCGATCCCGGTCGGCGTCAACGTGCTCGCCTCCGCGTCGGAGAGCGGCTGGACGCCGGTCGCGTTCAGCTTCAAGGCACACGGACTCCATCAGGGCGAGACGCTCTCGCTCGACGGCCCCTACCTCGGCGCCGCGGAGCTCCCGACCGAGTCGTCGGATCCGGCGACCGATCCCATCTTCGACCCGAGCGTTCAGCTGGTCGACATCAGCCGTCAGATCGCCGACATGCAGAAGAAGCTCGGCGAGCTGCAGGCGAAGGGTCAGACGGCGAGGACCGGGGAGCTCACCAAGGCTGCCACCTGTGGCTTCGGCAACACCTCGCAGGTGTTCCTGCCCTGGGGAGACCCAGCCCAGTACAGCCTTGCTCCGCAGGGCGATCTCTCGAGTACGAGCGACTGGTCGCTGAAGAACGTCGACCTTTCGAGCGACCACGACCCGTTCAGCCCCGGCTCGAATTCGCTCCTGTTTGCGCGCGGCGATTCGGAGGCGGTCACGCCGGTCATGTGCGTGAATCTCGACGATCCGACTCTGCGCGTCTTCGCCGCCGACCGCGGCGGCAACGGCAAGGCGCTGCTGCAGGTGAAGGTGATCTACGAGGGCCTCGACGGGCACCCCCACAATCTGACGATCGCCAACCTGAAGGTGGGCGACGGCTGGCAGCCGTCGATCGTGATGCCGATGGGCGTCAACCTGCTCGCAGCCGCCTCTGGAAGCGGCTGGACGCCGGTCGCCTTCGACTTCGAGGTGCACGGGCTGCAGAAGGGCGAGACCTTCTCGCTCGACGGTATCTACGTCGACCCGTGGCGCTGGCGTTGAGTCGCGACGGGCGTCTGCAACGTCGATGACGGACTCGCCGACCATCGCGTTCGACCCCGTCTCGGAGCAACACCTCGCCGAGGCGCGGCAGCGCGAGTCACGCTCGCTGAGCCGGCGCGAGCGCCTGGTCCACGGGATCTCCACGCTCGGGTTCCTGGCTGCCGCCGTCCCGCTCGCGGTCTTCGGGCGGCACGGCGCGTTGCCCCCGACCTGGATCGTCCTCGTGCTCGTCGTCTCGTACGCCGCGGCGGGCCGGCTGCGCTTCGAGACCGGTCCGGGCCTCGCGGTCGCGACGCAGATGGTGTTCGTGGAGATGCTGTTCCTGCTGCCGCCTGCGCAGGTGCCTCTCTTCACGGCGGTAGGGATCTTCTGCACCGAGCTGCCCGAGTACGTGCTCGGGATTCACCCCGTCGAGCGCGCGCTGGCGGCGCTCGGGAGTTCGTCGTTCGCGCTCGCGCCCGCCGTCGTCTTCGAGCTCGCCGGTCGACCGGGCGCCTCGCTGCACCCGCGTACGCTCCTCGTCGTCGCGGCGGCACTCGCGGCGCAGTTCGTCCTCGACTTTGCGCTCGCGGCGGTGCAAGGACGGGCAGCGCTGGGCATCCACCCGCGCGAGCTGCTCGAGGGAGCGGGTTGGGTGGCCGCGATCGACCTGGTGCTGACCCCGGTCGGGCTCCTCGCCGCAGTCGCCGCCCGCCACGGCGAGGCAGCGCTCCTGCTGCCGCTCCCCCTCCTGTTCCTGATCGGGCTCTCGAGCCGAGAGCGTCAGCGACGGCTCGATCAGGCACTCGAGCTGTCGAGTGCCTACCGGGGCACCGCGGTTCTGCTCGGAGACGTCGTCGAGGCCGACGACGAGTACACGGGAGCACACAGTCGCGACGTGCTCGAGTTGGTACTCGCAGTCTGCGACGAGCTGCGCCTCGATGCCCGCTCGCGGCTGAACGCCGAGTTCGTGGCTCTGCTCCACGACGTCGGAAAGATCAAGATCCCCGCGGAGATCATCAACAAGCCCGGCCCGCTTTCGCCGGAGGAGCGAGCGATCATCAACATGCACACGATCGAGGGCCAGCGCATGCTCCAGCGCGTCGGCGGCCGCCTCGCCGAGGTCGGAGCCATCGTGCGTTCCTGTCACGAGCGCTGGGACGGGAGCGGCTATCCCGACAGGCTCGCGGGAACCGAGATCCCCCTCGTCGCCCGTATCGTCGGCTGCTGCGATGCGTTCAGCGCCATGACCACCCACCGGAGCTACCGGCGCGCGTTGTCGGTCGCGTCCGCGCTCGACGAGCTCGAATCCTGCGCAGGCAGCCAATTCGATCCGGACGTCGTCGCAGCGCTCGCGCAGCTGATCCGAAGCGGTCGCACCGGCCTTCAGCGGAAACCCGAACTCGTCGCGCTCGCGATGCCGTAGGCGGTTCGCCTCCCCGGCGTTTCGGCCCCGTCTGTGCGGCGGAGACGATACGCGGCTACGAGTCCCCCGCCGAGTGCGCACCTACGATCTGGCGATTGGACGAGTGGCGTCACCTCGAGGAGCCGTGGCGTGCCTGCTTCGAGGGCGCGTGGGATGCGTTCATCGCAGGCACGATCCCGGTCGGGGCCGCGGTGGCGGCGGCGGACGGCACGATCGTGGCACGCGGTCGCAACCGGATCTTCGATCCGCCGGGCCAGAGGCTCGCGGGCTCGCGGCTCGCGCACGCAGAGGTCGACGCGCTCGCTCAGCTGCCGAGGAGCGCCCGGTATCGCGACCACGTCCTCTACTCGACGCTCGAGCCTTGCCTTCTGTGCGTGGCAGCGACTCTGCACGCGACGGTGGGACGAATCGAGTATGCGGCGACGGATCCTTTCGGGGGCGGCTGCCTCGGCACGATCGATACCGCCCATTGGCGGCGGAGCGCCCCGGAAATCCGAGCGCCTCGCGGAGGATGGCCAGGTCGGCTGTCCAGCGCGCTGCAGAGCGCCTTCTGGCAGAGGCATTCCGATCATCCCCGCGCCGCCGAGATAGTCGACGGATTCGGTGAGGAGGCTCGGGCCGCCGGCAAGCGGTTGCTGGCGCTGGAGAGCCGCGCCCTCGCGGCTCGCTTTCAGGATGCGCTCCCGCAACTCCTCGCCTGCCTCGGTTGATCCGGCGCGGCGCCTCAGCCTGGCCGGCGTTCGCGGCGTGACCCACGAAGGGAGAGCAAACACCTGACCAAACGATGCGGGCGGGCGTGCAGTGGCAGCCTTACCGTCGGTTGGTCATGACGCGGCGCCGGCGGACGATCGCGCAGGTCGCTTGCCTCGCGGCGCTGAGCCTCGCGTTTCCCTCTGCAGGCTCGGCATTGAGTGGAGCGCCCATCGCCTTGACGCCGACCGGCCCGTCACCTGCCGTTCTCACCATCCCGGCGGGCATGTACCCGTTCTGGATCAACGACGGCCAGGTGACCCAGACCGTCGTCTTTGCGAACGGGCTCTGCTCGCTCGAGCTCGCTCCCGGCGAGTCTCGAGGGTGCACCTTCCCGCTCCTGGTGGGCGAGTACGCATACACGGTCGATGGAGCGACTCAGGGGAGCATCGTGGTGAGCGCTCTACCTCCCACCACCGTGACGCTCACCGCGAGAAGTCACACCCCTCCGAGAGCCGCAAGCCTGAGCTTGCACGGCACGCTCGACTGGAGCGTGTGCTGTGGTCCGCCAATCTCCGGCCCGTTACACGTGCCCATCGTCGTGCTGGCGCGGCATGACCGTCACCATCCGTTCCGGCGACTGGCGACTGTCCGTTCGGAGACGCGCGCGCCGGATCGCGGCTACGTCTGGCGGCTGAACCTCCATCCCGACGCAACGACCATCTACATCGCCGAGGTGTCATACCAGCCGGTCGGCGAGCAGGGCAGGCGGCGGGCCTGGAGCAGACCGTTCAGGGTCATCGTCCGCCGCTCAGCGCGGCGGTGACGCGATCGCGGAACGACAGGGATGGTCGAGGGCTCTAGAGGCTTGATGTGTATTCGGCTCCCCGTGGGGCCGTCTCAGACCAAGCCAGGGCGGTTCGGCGTCCGCAGGCCAGGCCGGTGGCCTGGTCAAGGACGACGAGACGGCCTGGCGCCGCGTCTGAGGCGGCAACCATG